>NZ_CP104174.1:7950000-8250000 GCF_025200925.1 Bradyrhizobium sp. CB1015
CAGGTAAAACCAACTCCCATGGTGTGACGGGCGGTGTGTACAAGGCCCGGGAACGTATTCACCGTGGCGTGCTGATCCACGATTACTAGCGATTCCAACTTCATGGGCTCGAGTTGCAGAGCCCAATCCGAACTGAGACGGCTTTTTGAGATTTGCGAAGGGTCGCCCCTTAGCATCCCATTGTCACCGCCATTGTAGCACGTGTGTAGCCCAGCCCGTAAGGGCCATGAGGACTTGACGTCATCCCCACCTTCCTCGCGGCTTATCACCGGCAGTCTCCTTAGAGTGCTCAACTAAATGGTAGCAACTAAGGACGGGGGTTGCGCTCGTTGCGGGACTTAACCCAACATCTCACGACACGAGCTGACGACAGCCATGCAGCACCTGTGCTCCAGGCTCCGAAGAGAGGGTCACATCTCTGCGACCGGTCCTGGACATGTCAAGGGCTGGTAAGGTTCTGCGCGTTGCGTCGAATTAAACCACATGCTCCACCGCTTGTGCGGGCCCCCGTCAATTCCTTTGAGTTTTAATCTTGCGACCGTACTCCCCAGGCGGAATGCTTAAAGCGTTAGCTGCGCCACTAGTGAGTAAACCCACTAACGGCTGGCATTCATCGTTTACGGCGTGGACTACCAGGGTATCTAATCCTGTTTGCTCCCCACGCTTTCGTGCCTCAGCGTCAGTACCGGGCCAGTGAGCCGCCTTCGCCACTGGTGTTCTTGCGAATATCTACGAATTTCACCTCTACACTCGCAGTTCCACTCACCTCTCCCGGACTCAAGATCTTCAGTATCAAAGGCAGTTCTGGAGTTGAGCTCCAGGATTTCACCCCTGACTTAAAGACCCGCCTACGCACCCTTTACGCCCAGTGATTCCGAGCAACGCTAGCCCCCTTCGTATTACCGCGGCTGCTGGCACGAAGTTAGCCGGGGCTTATTCTTGCGGTACCGTCATTATCTTCCCGCACAAAAGAGCTTTACAACCCTAGGGCCTTCATCACTCACGCGGCATGGCTGGATCAGGGTTGCCCCCATTGTCCAATATTCCCCACTGCTGCCTCCCGTAGGAGTTTGGGCCGTGTCTCAGTCCCAATGTGGCTGATCATCCTCTCAGACCAGCTACTGATCGTCGCCTTGGTGAGCCATTACCTCACCAACTAGCTAATCAGACGCGGGCCGATCTTTCGGCGATAAATCTTTCCCCGTAAGGGCTTATCCGGTATTAGCACAAGTTTCCCTGTGTTGTTCCGAACCAAAAGGTACGTTCCCACGCGTTACTCACCCGTCTGCCGCTGACGTATTGCTACGCCCGCTCGACTTGCATGTGTTAAGCCTGCCGCCAGCGTTCGCTCTGAGCCAGGATCAAACTCTCAAGTTGGACTTGAACTTTGAACCGGCTGATCACAACGTTTGACGAGGTCCCACCATTATCGACCGAAGTCGATGTGCTGCCCGCGATTCACATCGCTGGCAACGATGGTGTTTCCTTTAAAACGTGTACCGCCGAAGTCTTTCGTCCGGTCTCGATCAGAAAAGCCGAAGCTTTTCAGAAGCGAGACCCGCAAGGACTCCGCCGTCCACGTTTCTCTTTCTTCATCTTCACTTGTCAAACAGCCCGAGACCGGAGAGGTCTCAACCTTCCTGAGAGGAAGGGTTCCGACACCCTTACCGACGATGGATGAACTCCAACCGACTGGTGTCGGCTGTTGTGTCACTCAACAAGGTGAGGAGCATCAGTGGCGCGTTCGCTCGCCTTGGTCAGTGACCCGGCGGCGCCGCGCTCAGTGGTTGGGGTTATAGGCCCCACCTTCCGGCCTGTCAACGCCAATCGTCAACAAATCGTCGCACAGTGGACCAGCACAAAAATTCGAGTGTTTCCAACCTATTAGCGAGGCAAGGAGCGCGACGACAGGACCCACTCGGGAAAAAATCTGAAAAAAAGTTTGCCCGCCGGCGGGCTCCGGAGGGCGCCTTGGGGACCCTCCCGGCGGCCTCACCGGGGCCGTTCCTCAGTGCTCCCACCACCCTGGGCAGGCGCGCCGTCCCAAGGGCTGACGGCCCCCCAAGCGAGACGCTCGCTCCCGCGCCTGGATGGGGCCTTATCCCCACTCGGGACCGAGCTCCGCCATGGTCGGACGGGGCTTTTACGGCCCGGCGTTCAGTAAACTTTTTCCATATTTGGCGCCGTACTTGAGCCACAATCCCGCGGCGTTCTGATAAGAGACAAGCTTGAATCGCGGGGATGCCTGTGGGGGCTGCCGGCGATTTTCATGGGGTCAGAGGAAGGCGATCTTGCAAATGACGCGACCTTCCTTCGGCATTCGAAAGACATCGAGAGAGCTTTACCCGTCCAGCTGTTCGTAATTTCGGCCGGCCCCATCAAGGGGCTTTCTGGGCGCGGACAGTTGTGCGGCTTGCCTTTTCCGGCGATCCCCGTTCAAGAGGGCAGCCGGGGACAGGTTCGAAACCGGGCATCTTGGGTCGTTGAGTTGGGGGACTTGGGTTGAACCACAGGACGTCACGCGGCACTTACGGGCGTGAGACCGGGATCATCGATCTCGGCCACGAGCCGCCGCTGTCCGTCGATGGTTCTGAAGCCGCCGTGATCGACCGCCGCCGCGTCTCGGTGCAATGGTTCAGCGGGACAATTTTGACCGGACTCTGCGGCGCAGCCCTGATCGGCGGCGCCGTTTTCGCTTCTCTCGACGGCGAGATGACCTTCGCCAAGGTGCCGGAGCGGGTCGAAGGCGCGCTGCGCGGAGCATTCGGCGCCGCCGATCGCGCCGCCACGCTGCACAAGAGCGACCGCCTGCCGCCGCCGAGCGAATCCACCGCCTCGCGCAACGTCATGCGCGTTTCGACGGTCGCCCGCGTCGGCAACCGTGACGTGATGCGGGTGCGTCCGTTCGTGCGGATTGCCGGCAATCTGTCGATGACGACGAGCGATCTGTCGGCGAAGATCCCGCCGTTCAACGCCCAGCGCCTGCTGACCGATGTCGGCTCCGACCCGAAGACGGCGTCCGACGATCCCAACAATCCGGAAGCCGTCGAGCCCGACGCCGAAGTGTCCTTCGTCACCAAGGACCTGTCGCCGGTGCTGCCGAAGGCCAAGATTTCCGCGGTGGTGGCGCTCGACGACATCCTGATGCGGGTGCGCGATGCCGCCAATTGGCGCGGCAATGGCGGGGTGCGCTACGCCTCGCTGGCCAACGCGGCCGCCGACATCTCCGGCGCAACCGGTCCCTCCGACATCAGAACCGCCTACGCCGCCGAGGTCTCGCCGTCGGATCCCTATGCCGGCTTCGAGACGCGCGTGGTGCCGGAAAACGTCACGCTGCTGCCCAAGACCAAGGAGCAGATCACCGGCGGCAATCCCAACGGCGAACGCGTCCACATGGTCAAGAAGGGCGACAGCGTCGCTTCGGTGCTGCGCGATCTCGGCGCCAATGCCGACGAGATCAGGGCGATCACCGCAACGCTCGGACCGCGCGGCCGCGAGGGCGGCCTGAAGGAAGGCGAGAAGCTCCGCATCCTGATGGCGCCCGCGAGCCCCGGCGCCCGCCTGCAGCCCTATCGCGTCGTGGTTGCAAACGACACTATGGTGGAAGCGATCGCGGCGCTGTCCGATCTCGGCAAATACGTCGCCGTCGACGTCTCCAGCATGAACACCGTCACTGATACTGCAGCTAACGCCAGCAGCGACGACGACGATGACGATGACGGCTCCGGCGTGCGGCTGTACCAGAGCATCTACGAGACCGCGATGCGCAACAAGGTCCCGATGCCCGTCATCGACGACATGATCAAGATCTACTCCTACGACGTCGATTTCCAGCGCAAGGTGCAGCCTGGAGATTCCTTCGACGTGTTCTACGCGGGCGAGGACGAGGGCGTGACGTCGAGCGAGAAGAACGAGGTGCTGTTCGCCTCGCTCACCGTCGGCGGCGAGACCAAGAAATACTACCGCTACCAGAGCCCCGACGACGGCCTCGTCGACTATTACGACGAGTCCGGCAAGAGCGCGAAGAAGTTCCTGGTCAGAAAGCCCGTCAACAACGCCATCATGCGCTCCGGCTTCGGCGGTCGCCGCCACCCGATCCTCGGCTACGTCAAGATGCATACCGGCGTCGACTGGTCCACCAGCTACGGCACGCCGATCTTCGCCTCCGGCAACGGCGTGATCGAAAAGGCAGGCCCCGAGGGCGGCTACGGCAAGTACATCCGCATCAAGCACGCCAACGGCTACGAGACGGCCTACGGCCATATGTCGGCCTTCGCCAAGGGCATGGAGGTCGGCAAGAAGGTGCGGCAGGGCCAGGTGATCGGCTTCGTCGGCTCCTCCGGCCTGTCGACCGGCCCGCACGTCCATTACGAGATCCTGGTCAACGGCCGCTTCGTCGATCCGATGCGCGTGAAGCTGCCGCGCGGCCGTTCGCTGGAAGGCCCGATGCTGGCAAGCTTCGAGAAGGAGCGCGACCGGCTCGACGGCATGATGAGCGGCCGCGGCGGCGCCATCGCCCGCATGTCGGACGCCACCGGGGGGCCGCTGCAGGTCACCAACCGGTAAGCCGGCAACCCGCCGGCATTTTCAAACAGGATTCCAAACGAGAACGCTGCGCAGCGAGGCCGCTTCGCGGCGTCACAACGTCAAGTTTCGTTTGCCAAAGCCGCAGGACGGGCGAATACTTTCCAAAAAATGGGAGGTCACGCCATGAAGAGCAGGCTCGCCTGCGCAGCCCTGGTCGCTGCGCTGTTCTCCACAACGAGCGCATCGGCCGATGGCTGGGAGGTCACCAAGCTGGTGCCGGGCTCGGCGTTCCACGGCGTGCACGGGCTCGGTGTCGACAAGGCCGGCCGCCTGTTTGCCGGCAGCGTCGCGGGCGCTGCGCTCTATGAGGTCGACATTGCCGGCGGTAGCGCCAAGGTTGCAATCCCGGCACCGGTCGGGATGGCCGACGACATCGCGTTCGCACCCGACGGCACCATGGCTTGGACCGGCTTCCTCGCCGGCGATCTCTATGCGCGCAAGGGCGACGGGCCGATCAAGAAGCTCGCGAGCGGCCTGCCCGGCATCAACTCGCTCGCCTTCCGCAAGGACGGCAGGCTCTACGCCACCACCGTGTTCCTCGGCGATGCGCTCTACGAGATCGACGTCGAAGGCATCAAACCGCCCCGCCAGATCATGGAGAAGATGGGCGGCCTCAACGGCTTCGAGTTCGGTCCGGACGACAAGCTCTATGGTCCGCTCTGGTTCAAGGGCCAGGTCGCAAGGGTCGACGTCGACAAGGCCGAGCTGAGTGTGGTCGCCGACGGCTTCAAGGTCCCGGCCGCCGTCAACTTCGATTCCAAGGGCAACCTCTTCGTGGTCGACACCGCGCTCGGCCAGCTCGTCCGGGCCGATCCCAAATCGGGCGCCAAGACCATGGTCGCGCAGCTGAAGCCGTCGCTGGACAATCTCGCCATCGACGACAAGGACCGCATCTACGTCTCCAACATGGCCGACAACGGCATCCAGGAGGTCGATCCCGCGACCGGCCAGGCCAAGCAGATCATCATCGGCAAGCTCGCTCTGCCCGGCGGCATCGGCGTCACCTCGGAGAACGGCAAGGACACGATCCACGTCGCCGATGTGTTCGCCTATCGCACGGTGGACGGGGTGACCGGCGAGGTCACCGAGAAGGCGCGCATGCACGCTGCCGACGTCACGCTCGAATATCCGATGAGCGCGACGGCAAAGGGCAACGACGTGATCCTGTCGAGCTGGTTCACCGGCACCGTGCAGGTGATCGACGGCAAGACCGGCGCGACGCGCGACATGCTGCACGACTTCAAGGCCCCGCATGACGCGGTCGTGCTCGCGGATGGCAGCATCCTGGTGGCCGAGCTCGGCACCAAGTCGCTGGTCAAGGTGAGCGGCGAGCACGGCAAGGATCGCACCACGCTGATCGGCGCGCTCGAAGGCCCGGTCGGGCTCGTTCGCGGGAAAACCGACGAGGTCTACGTGACCGAGGCGTTTGCGGGCCTCGTCTCGAGGATCGACAGCAACGGCGAAAAGACCGTCATCGCCAAGGAGCTGAAGATGCCCGAAGGTATCGCAAGAGGTCCCGAAGGCCAGCTGATCGTGGCGGAGGTCGGGGCCAAGCGGCTGATCGAGATCGCACCGGAGAGCGGCAAGATCACCGAGATCGCCGCCAATCTCCCGATCGGCCTGACCGGCGCGCCCGGCGGCTTGCCGACACATATCCCCACCGGCGTCGCGGTCGGCGAGAGCGGCGCGATCTATGTCAGCTCGGATGTCGAGAATGCGATCTACAAGGTGGTGAAGAAGTAGGAGTGGCTTCCACGGGACTGGCCCGGGAACCGGCTCGCCGGTTCCCCGGTTAGACGCTGACGGACCCCAGCAGGAGGATCGCCCATGACGCGCCTCTCACGCGATGATGTCGTCAAGGCCGTGGACCGCGCCGACGACGTCACCATTGCCCAGATCATCGGAACAGGGGCAACGGCCGAGGAGCTCGCCGAAGCCCAGGCCTGGCTCGCCAACGACGAGCCGATGATTAACGATCTGCGCCCGCTGGCGCAGGGCCGGGTGCGCGAGCTGGTGGATATATTGTCGGAGCTGGAGGAGGACGAGGAAGACGGCGTCGAGCCGCGCTCCGCCTCGGCGCCCGGTAACTAGCGAGACAGCAAAACAAGACGCCCCGGAGAAGATGACCTCTCCGGGGCGGATTTCATTTCAGGCCTGAGCACCGGCGCTCAGTTCAACTTCCGCTTCGCCACCGGCGCCTCGAACTGCGTGATCTCCGCGGTCTGCGGCGCTTTGCCGTTGAAGGTCAGGACGTTGCCTTCGGACGAGATCGCGACATTGTCGCCGTCCCTGACGTCGCCGGCCAGGATCATCTCGGCGAGCGGGTCCTGGAGATAGCGCTGGATTACCCGCTTCAGCGGCCGTGCGCCGTACGCGGGATCCCAGCCCTTGGCGGCGAGCCAGTCGCGGCCGGCGGCATCGAGGCTCAGCACGATCTTGCGATCGGTCAGGAGCTTCTGGAGACGCGCGAACTGGATCTCGACGATCCGGCCCATCTCGCTGCGCTGCAGGCGGTGGAACAGGATGATCTCGTCGACGCGGTTGAGGAATTCGGGGCGGAAGTGCGCCCGCACCATTCCCATCACCTGCTCGCGCACGGCCGAGGTGTCCTCGCCCTCCGGCTGGTTCACCAGAAACTCCGAACCGAGGTTGGAGGTCATGATGATCAGCGTGTTGCGGAAGTCGACGGTGCGGCCCTGGCCATCGGTCAGGCGGCCGTCGTCGAGCACCTGCAACAGGACGTTGAAGACGTCAGGATGCGCCTTCTCGATCTCGTCGAACAGCACGACCTGGTAAGGCCGGCGCCGCACCGCCTCGGTGAGCGCACCGCCCTCGTCATAGCCGACATAGCCCGGAGGCGCGCCGATCAGCCGCGAGACCGAGTGCTTCTCCATGTATTCGGACATGTCGAGGCGGACCATCGCGGTCTCGTCGTTGAACAGGTACTCCGCGAGAGCCTTGGTCAGCTCGGTCTTGCCGACGCCGGTGGGGCCCAGGAACATGAACGAGCCGGTCGGCCGGTTCGGGTCCTGCAGGCCGGCGCGCGAGCGGCGCACGGCGGTTGCGACCGCACGCACGGCTTCGGCCTGGCCGACGACGCGCTTGCCGAGCTGCTCCTCCATCTTCAGGAGCTTCTCCTTCTCGCCTTCCAGCATCTTGTCGACGGGCACGCCGGTCCAGCGCGAGACCACCTGCGCAATGTGGTTGGCGGTGACCGCCTCCTCCATCATCTCGCCGGCGTTCTGCATTGTATTATCCTTGGCCTCGATATCCGCGAGCTGCTTCTCGAGCTGCGGGATCCGTCCATAGGCCAGCTCGCCGGCCTTCTGGAATTCGCCGCGACGCTGCGCGTTGGCGAGCTCGACACGAAGTGCGTCGAGCTCGGCCTTCAGCTTCTGAGCGTCGGAGAGCTTGCTCTTCTCCGCGCTCCAGCGCGCCGTCAGCGCCGCCGACTTCTCCTCGAGCTCGGCGAGGTCCTTCTCCAGCGTCTGGAGCCGGGTCTTGGAGCCGGGATCGCTTTCCTTCTTCAGCGCCTCCTGCTCGATCTTGAGCCGGATGATCTCGCGATCGAGCGAATCCAGCTCTTCCGGCTTGGAATCGACCTGCATCTTCAGCCGCGCCGCGGCCTCGTCCATGAGGTCGATCGCCTTGTCGGGCAGGAAACGGTCGGTGATGTAGCGGTTGGACAGGGTTGCAGACGCCACCAGTGCGGAATCGGTGATCCGCACGCCGTGGTGCTGCTCGTACTTGTCCTTCAGCCCGCGCAGGATCGAGATGGTGTCCTCGACCGAGGGCTCGCTGACGAAGATCGGCTGGAAGCGCCGCGCCAGCGCGGCATCCTTCTCGACGTGCTTCTGATATTCGTCGAGCGTGGTCGCGCCGATGCAGTGCAGCTCGCCGCGCGCGAGCGCGGGCTTGAGCAGGTTGGAGGCGTCCATCGCGCCGTCGCCCTTGCCGGCGCCGATCAGCGTGTGCATCTCGTCGATGAACAGGATGAAGGTGCCCTCGCTCCCGGTCACTTCCTGCAGCACCGCCTTCAGCCGCTCCTCGAACTCGCCGCGATACTTCGCGCCTGCGATCAGTGCGCCGAGGTCGAGCGCGAGCAGCTTCTTGTCCTTCAGGCTCTCCGGCACGTCGCCGTTGACGATGCGCAGCGCGAGGCCTTCGGCGATGGCGGTCTTGCCGACGCCGGGCTCGCCGATCAGGACGGGATTGTTCTTGGTCCTTCGCGACAGCACTTGAATCGTACGGCGGATCTCCTCGTCGCGGCCGATGACCGGATCGAGCTTGCCGTCGCGCGCGGCCTGGGTGAGGTCGCGGGCATATTTCTTCAGCGCGTCATAGGCGTTCTCGGCGGTCGCAGAGTCGGCCGTTCGGCCCTTGCGCAGCGCCTCGATCGCGGCGTTGAGGTTTTGCGGGGTGACGCCGCCCTTGGCGAGGATGGTGCCGGCCTCGCTGGTCTTCTCCAGCGTGAGCCCGAGCAAAAGCCGCTCGACGGTGACGAAGCTGTCGCCGGCCTTCTCGCCGGCCTTTTCGGCAGCGTCGAAAGTGCGGGCCAGTTCGGGCGCGAGATAGATCTGCCCGGCACCGCCGCCGGAGACCTTCGGCACCTTTTTGAGGGCGTCCTCGGTCGCCTTCAGAATTGCGCGGGAATTGCCGCCAGCGCGGTCGATCAGACCGGCGGCGAGCCCCTCATTGTCGTCCAGGAGGACTTTCAGGACGTGCAGGGTGGAAAACTGCTGGTGCCCCTCGCGCATCGCGAGCGACTGCGCGGACTGGATGAAGCCCCTGGAGCGTTCGGTATACTTCTCGATGTTCATCTTTTCTGTCCCTCGGCCTACCCTTGGGGCCCTCTTCAGGCACCCCAATACGGCATCTTCATTGGGTTTCCGCTGACCGCCTTGAGGTTTCTCAAGCGACAACGGCCGTCTTTCGCCGGCGTTGCTGCCGGCCTGAGCCAAATGTGGGAAGCGGGTTGCGGATGCGAAAGAGGCAACTTCACAATTTCGTGCGCGCGTGGGCGGGCTTGGCGGTGGCGGGCCGAATCCCTTAAGTAGCGGCATGACAGCCAGCCATACCGCCGAGATCACCGGCCTCTACCGCTACCCGATCAAGGGCCTGACGCCGGAGCGCCTGTCACGCGCCCCTTTGCGGGTGGGCCAGACCCTGCCGGCCGACCGCCGCTACGCCATCGAGAACGGCCCGAGCGGGTTCGACCCCGAGGCGCCCGAATGGAAGCCGAAAATCCAGTTTCTGATGCTGGCGCGCAATGAGCGGCTGGCCGAGCTCGACAGCCGGTTCGACGACGCCACTAACGTGCTGACGATCCGCAAGGATGGACAGATCGTCGCCAGCGGCGATCTCGAGACCGCCGCCGGGCGCGCCGCGATCGAGGCCTATTTCCGCGAAAACTTCCAGCCCGAGTTGAAGGGTCCGCCAAAGGTGCTGTCCGGCCGCGACCACAGCTTCTCCGACGTCGCCCGCAAGGTCATCTCCATCATCAATCTCGCCAGCGTCCGCGCCATCGAGACCATGCTCGGCGGCGTCGCCGTGCATCCGCTGCGCTTCCGCGCCAATCTTTACGTGAAAGGCTGGCCGGCCTGGTCGGAGCTCGACCTCGTCGGCCAAACCCTCGCGATCGGGCAGGCCCGGTTGAAGGTGATCAAGCGCATCGTTCGCTGCCCGGCCACCAATGTCGATCCGGAAACCGCCAAGCGCGATCTCGAAATTCCGCCCACGCTCTCGCGCCATCTCGGCCACATGGACTGCGGCATCTATGCCGAGGTGATCGCCGACGGTGAGATCGGCGTCGGCGATGTGGTGGCGGTGGAACAGCCGAGATTGGTGTGAGCCAACGCCGTCTCAACATACTCCGTCATTGCGAGCGCAGCGGTCGCGGTAGGGACGCTCATTGCTGAGCGCCCCCCGCACAGATCCGTACGTGCGGCTTTCCCGCATACGGCTCCCACCTCGGGTGAGTGACGGCGAAGCGTGTTCGGGGCCAAGGATGGAGGATTTGTGGCTTGGGGAGCAAGTCGGAGGCAAGCCGCGCAACCCGCTGCCACGTCGTGCCGTCGGTCTGGCTGCGGCGCCGAAGCATTCGCCTCCAGTGTTCGATGACGAAGTAGCGGAAGGCGGCAAGCGCTCGGCTGTTGGTCGGCACCGCATGGTAATTGAAGTACCCGGTGACGACCTGCCGCAGCCATTTGCCCTGTTCGAGCACCGACTGGTGCATGCGCCGTTGCAGCCCCTGCTTCACGGCTTGCAGCTTCGCCCGCATGCGATCCTTGCGAGACTTGCGCCTGATCTGGAACTTGCCTTGCCTGGATCGGCCGCAGATGAAGGTGAAGCCGAGGAAGCTGAAGGTCTCCGGCTTGCCGAGCCCGCGACGCCGGCGGTTGTCCTCCGCATGGCGTCCGAACTCGATCAGCCGGGTCTTCTCGGGATGCAGTGACAGCGCGAACTCCTTAAGCCGTATGCGCAGTTCTTCGAGGAAGTGCCGGGCCTCATCCTCATGCTCAAAGCCGACAATGAAGTCGTCGGCGTATCGCACGATGATCATGTCACCCGTGGCCTCGCGCCGTCGGAAGCGTTCGGCCCACAGATCAAGGGCATAGTGCAGGTAGATGTTGGCAAGCAGCGGCGAGATCACCGCCCCTTGCGCTGTCCCCTGCTCGCTGACCCTGACCGTCCCTTCTTCGAGGACACCCGCCTTGAGCCATTTGCGGATCAGGCGGATGATGCGCTGGTCGCCGATCCGATGCTCTACGAAGCGGATCAGCCATTCCTGGTCCACCGTGTCGAAGAACGCCCGGATGTCGGCGTCGACAATGAAGTTCACCTTTCTGCGCTCGATTCCGACCATGAGCGCATTCATCGCATCGTGCGTGCTGCGCCCGGGCCGGAACCCGTACGAGAACCCGAGGAAGTCTTCCTCATAGATCGCGTTGAGCACAGCGGCCGTTGCCCGCTGGACGATCTTGTCCTCAAGGGCCGCAATCGCCAGGGGTCGCTGCCGTCCGTCCGGCTTCGGGATATAGACCCGCCGCGACGGCTGTGGTCGATACGCGCCCCGGTGGATACGAGCATGCAGGTCCTCGAGATTGGCCTTGAGGTTTTGCTCATAGTCCCGCCACGTCACCCCGTCCGCGCCCGCCGCGGCATGCTTCTTCAGCGCGAAGAACTCCGCCGCGAGCAGGTCGGGATTGATGTGGTGGAGCAGCGCGGTGAACCTCTCCTTCTTCCTTTCCCTTGCCGTTCGCCGTATGCGTTCCAGCGCAGGTGTCACGCTTGTCCGGCTCGGCGTCCGGGACGTGCTTTGCTGGTCCGCATTCCCCTCGGTCACGGCCCTTTGCTCCACCTGCTCCTCCGCGGATCGCTCCGCTTCGTTCGCCGGCTTCCCAGCTACTACGGCCGCATCCGACTTCCCGCACCTGTTCATCATCGGCTTCGGCTCCTCGCCTTCCCGATGCGGACCTTGGAGGCTTGTTGCCATCGGCCAGATGCGGGACCTCCCAGGTTCCGACACGATCCCTTCCTGCGTGATGGGGTCTTCGACCACGGCAGAGCGTCAGTCCCTCGCATAGCGGGACCGCACATGTTGCCTTCGACGTTGCTTACCGTCTCGGCCTCTGCGAGTTTCTGTCTTTCGCGGCTCAATAGCCCACCCCACAGGATCGCTGTGTACGCTTCGCAGCCGCCGTCACCGGCGACCACGCAACACTCGCTACCGGGCGCCCGCTACGGCCTACCCGGACCGGTCTTCCACCGGCTGGATCGCGCCAGCTTCTCCTGGCGCACAAGCAATCCAGGAATGCATTTGCGGAAACAGTCTGGATTGCTTCGTCGCAAGAGCTCCTCGCAATGACGAGGCTCAATTCGGCATCACATACGCATAGATCCGGCCACGCGAGACCGGGGCTTCGCGGACGCGGTTGCCGTTGTTGCCGGAGATCATGATCGGATTGCCCTGCGCGTCGATGCCGGTGATGATGCCGACATGGCCGCCGCGGCCGCCGCGCGACATCACGGCGATGGCGCCGACCTGTGGACCGGAGATGCGCGTGCCGTAGCGCGCGAACGAGTTCGCCATGTCGGAGCCGGTGCCGCGATGTCCGGTGTGCTCCAGCACCATGTTCATGAAGCGCGCGCACCATAGGCTGCCGCGCCCGGTCGGATTGCTGCCGATATAGCGGCGCGCCTCGGACACGAGGCCCGATCCGCCACCGAAGCCGCCGCTTGGGACAAGCGCGTTGCCAGCCATGCCGCCATTGTTGGCGTTGGGATCGTAGCTCGCCTGGGTGTCGGCGAAACCGCTCGCCTGCAATTGCGCTGCGCTGCGCTCGAAGCGCGAGCTGCGGGCATGATGGCGATGATAATGATGTCTGGCGTGGTGCACGTCAGCGTGCCGTTCTGCGCTATGACGATGATGCGGCCGAGCCGAGGCCGGAGAAACGAACGCGGCGACCGCCGCGAAGAAGAGCGCCAGCGCGACAACACAACGCGACAGGCGATACGCAAACAACTCAACCATTCTTCATCCCTAGTTGACACCCCACTTCCCGCCGGCCCGTGCAATGGCCGACATCCGTTTGGCCGTTAAGCCGCCCGATGTGGCGAGAAAAAGACGCGACGTCGGCGAATAGCTGCGATGATTTTGTGTCCATGCTCGGCTGCTGCTGCCGCATTGCCGACAACAGAATTAACTGCGATCCTCGAACACGGCTTGAAACAGAGGGAAACGGTTAATGCCCCACGCCACGACCAGGGACGGCATCCGCATTTATTTCGAGGAGGCGGGCCAGGGAACGCCGATACTTTTTCTGCATGAGTTCGCGGCCGACTACACCAATTGGGAGCCGCAGATGCGCTACTTCTCGCGCGGCCATCGCTGCATCACCTATTCGGCGCGCGGCTACACGCCGTCGGACGTCCCTGGCGGCGAGGTCTACACTTACACGCATTTCTACACCGACGCGCTCGCCGTGCTCGATCATCTCGGCATCGAGCGCGCGCATCTCGTCGGCCTGTCGATGGGCGCCTATTCCTCGCTGCAGATCGGATTGAACGCGCCGCAGCGCGCGCTGTCGATGACGCTGGCCGGCATCGGCTCCGGCTCGGAGCTCGAGAACCTCGAGGCGTGGCGCAAGCAATGCCGCGCCAATGCCGAGCAGTTCGAGACGCTGGGCTCCGCCGAGGTCGCAAAAGTCACGCGCGAGGCGCCGAGCCGGATTCCGTTCCTGGTGAAGGACCCGCGCGGTCACGCCGATTTCTACGCCGCACTGGCGCGGCACGATGCCAAGGGATCGGCGCGTACCATGCGCGGATTCCAGGGCGGCCGTCCCTCGATCTACACGATGACGGACGCGATCAGAGGCGCAGCAACACCCGCGCTGATCATCTGCGGCGACGAGGACGATCCGTGCATCGGGCCGAGCCTGTTCCTGAAGAAGCACCTGCCTGCGGCGGGGCTCGCGATGTTTCCGAAGTCGGGTCACGTGCTCAATCTGGAAGAGCCCGCGTTGTTCAACGAGAATGTCCAGCGGTTCGTGACGCTGGTGGAAGCGGGGCGCTGGCCAGTGCGGGATCCGCGTTCTCTAGCGGCGCATTAGAGCGAAGGCGCCGCCAAACGCTCCATCTCGTAGCCCGGATGGAGCGCAAGCGTAATCCGGGACCTCGAGGGCGGCGCGACCTGCCCCGGATTGCGCTCCGCTCCATCCGGGCTACGGGAAACTACTTCCCTCCACCGCGGCTCAGCAAGAACACCGCCTGCTCGCCGAACATGTTCCACACCCACCAAGGCAGGTTCAGCGGCACCGGGCGGCCGTAGAGATCGAGCGCGACCGAGCGCTCCATCTTGACGTTGATCTCGTCGCAGAGCTGCACGAAATCCTTGATGGTGCAGAAATGGATGTTGGCGGTGTCGTACCAGGTCGCCGGCAGATTCTCCGTGCGCGGCATGTGGCCGCCGATCAGGAGCTGGAGCCGCATCTTCCAGAACCCGAAATTCGGGAACGAGACGATGGCGCGGCGGCCGATGCGCAGCAAGTTCTCCAGCACGACCTTCGGCTGCCGCGTCGCCTGCAGCGTCTGCGACAGGATCACGTAGTCGAAGGCATCGTCGGGATAATTGACGAGATCGGTATCGGCATCGCCCTGCACCACCGCAAGCCCCTTGGCGACACAGCGGTTGACGCCCTCGCGCGACAATTCGATGCCGCGGCCGTCGATGCCGCGGGTCTCCAGCAGCTGAAGCAGATCGCCGTCGCCGCAGCCGACGTCGAGCACCTTCGAGCCCGGCTTGACCATCTCGGCGACCAGCAGATGATCGGCGCGAAACTGGCCGGACGACGCGGTGGCAACGCCGTTCAGCGGGAGCACTTCCTGGACGGACATCGCTAGCGGTCCTCGAGGCTGAGCCCGCGAGCCTTGCCTGCCGAGTGCAGGAAGGCGCGGGAGATGTCGAAAAATTCGGGCACGTCGAGCAGGAAGGCGTCGTGGCCGCGATCGGTCTCGATCTCGGCGAACGACACCCGCGCGCTCGAAGCATTCAGCGCGTGCACCAGCGCGCGCGATTCCGAGGTCGGGAACAGCCAGTCGCTGGTGAAGGAGACCACGCAGAAGCGGGTCTTGATGTCGGCGAAGGCCTTGGCCAGCACGCCGCCGTGGTCGGCGGCGATGTCGAAATAGTCCATCGCGCGCGTCAGATATAGATAGGAATTGGCGTCGAAGCGCTCGACGAAGGACGAGCCCTGGTAACGCAGATAGCTTTCGACCTGGAAGTCGGCGTCGAACGAGAAGGTCGGCAGCTCGCGGTCCTGCATGCGCCGGCCGAACTTGCGGTGCAGCGCCGCGTCCGAGAGATAGGTGATGTGCGCCGCCATCCGCGCCACCGCGAGCCCGCGATGCGGATGGATGCCGCGATCGGCATAGCCGCCGCCGTGCCAGTCGGGGTCGGCCATCACAGCCTGGCGGCCGAGCTCGTGGAAGGCGATGTTCTGCGCCGAGTGCCGCGTCGCGCAGGCGATCGCCAGCGCGGAGAACACGCGCTCAGGATAGGCCGCAGTCCACTGCAGCACCTGCATGCCGCCCATCGAGCCGCCGACGACGGCGAACAGCGTGTCGATGCCGAGCCGGTCGATCAGCATGGCCTGCGCGCGCACCATGTCGGGGATGGTGATGACGGGGAAGTCCAGGCCCCAGACCTTGCCTGTGGCGGGATTGATCGAGGCCGGCCCGGTCGAGCCCATGCACCCGCCGATCACGTTGGAGCAGATGATGAAGTAGTGCTTGGGGTCGATGGGGCGGCCGGGGCCGACCAGCGTCTCCCACCAGCCGGGCTTGCCGGTGACGGGATGCACGTTGGCGACATGCTGATCGCCGGTCAGCGCATGGCAGATCAGCACCGCGTTGGAGCGATCGGCATTGAGCTCGCCATAGGTCTGGTAGGCGATCTGGAACGGGGAGAGATCGACGCCGCAATCTAGCCGCAGCGGCTGCTCGGTGCCGAAATGCGCAACCAGCGAGCTTGGATGGTCCACCTCGTGCGACCGCTCGTCGGCGCTGATCGCAGGACTCGGTATCGACTTGACGCTACCCATCTCGGACATCGACCTCGTTTGCGACTGGCTGCTCGACCGCGCCGCTGACATCAGGCCATGAAAAACCCGGCCTGAACGATAGGTTCGGCCGGGATCGGAAGCGTCCCCGGCCTGTTTAGCGAGTTTTTTAACGTGGCTGCAAGCCGGCCGGCTCAAATGACCACGGAACGGGCAAAAGCTACCGTCCTGGGCGGTTTTCGTCAAGTCGCGGCCCGGATCGGCCCAATTCGTCTCTGTCGCGTCGACCGAAAGAGACGTCATTTCTCTTTGCTTTCGCCGCCACGACTGCCTAATCAGGACATCCCCCATCGGAACGATCGACGACCAGACATGTCCCAACGTCCGCCCGCGCCACCATCGCTGCAGGAACTGCGCAAGGAGATCGATGCGATCGACGAGGGCATGCATCGGCTCCTCATGCAGCGCGGTGAGATCATCGATCGCCTGATCCAGGTGAAGCAGACCCAGGAGGTCGGCTCGGCGTTCCGCCCCGCGCGCGAGGCTTCCATGATGCGCGAGATCGTGCAGCGTCATCGCGGCATCCTGCCGCTCGACACAGTCGAGAGCATCTGGCGCGTCATCATCTCGACCTTCACTTATGTGCAGGCGCCGTTCTCCGTGCATGCCGATGTCTCGGTGAGCGAGCCGGCAATGCGCGATTCCGCGCGCTTCCATTTCGGCTTCACCGTGCCTTATGTCGCGCATTTCAGCGCGCAGGCCGCGGTCGAGGCGGTGGCAAAATCCAAGGGTGACCTGGCGCTGGTCTCGGCGACCTCGAGCCGCACGCCATGGTGGCTGGAGCTGGAAGCGGACGGCGCGCCCAAGATCATCGCGCGGATGCCCTTCATCGAGCGCGCCGACCATCCTGCCGCATTGCCGGTGTTCGCGATCTCGCGCGTCGCCGACAGTGCCCTGGTGACGGAGGTCGAGACCTTCAGCGTGCGCGTCTCCGGATGGAACGCCGAGGTCGCCCGCGCGCTGTCGCCGCTCGCCGAGATCGTGGCGGTGCCCGATACCGCCTTCGATGGCGCGGCGCTGCTGGTCTCGGTCACTGGCGCCACCAGCATCGACAAGATCAGGGCAGCCCTGATCGAGGCGGGGGCCTCGGTGCGCTCCGTGGCCCTCGTCGGCAGCCACGCAACGCGCTATACGGTGCCCCCGACCGGGCCGAAATCGTAAATCGCGAGCAGCCCAGCCTATCCGGAGTCCAAGATGTCCCGCCCCGTGCCGAATCCCGGCATTCTCGATATTGCGCCCTACACACCCGGCAAGAGCCCGGTGCCGGAGCCGGGCCGCAAGGTTTTCAAGCTCTCGGCCAACGAGACGCCGTTCGGGCCCTCGCCCAAGGCGATCGAGGCGTTCAAGCGCGTGGCGGATCATCTGGAGGACTATCCGGAAGGCACCTCGCGCGTGTTGCGCGAGGCGATCGGACGCTCGTTCGGGCTCGATCCCAACCGCATCATTTGCGGCGCCGGCTCCGACGAGATCCTCAATCTGCTCGCGCACACCTATCTCAGCCATGGCGACGAGGCGATCTCCACCACGCACGGCTTCCTGGTCTACCCGATCGCGACCATGGCGGTCGGCGCCAGGAACGTCATCGCGCGGGAGACCAACCTCACCGCTGACGTCGACGCCATCCTGAAGGCCGTAACGCCGAAGACGAAGCTGGTCTGGCTCGCCAACCCCAACAACCCGACCGGCACCTATCTGCCGTTCGACGAGGTCAAGCGGCTGCGCGCCGGCCTGCCATCGCACGTGCTCTTGGTGCTGGACGCTGCCTATTGCGACTACGTCTCGCGCAACGACTACGAGATGGGGATCGAGCTCGTCGCCACCACCGAGAACACGGTGGTGACGCACACCTTCTCGAAGATCCATGGCCTCGCCGCGCTGCGCATCGGCTGGATGTTCGGGCCCGAGCACATCATCGACGCGGTCAACCGCATCCGCGGTCCCTTCAACGTGTCGACGCCTGCGATGTATGCCGCGGTCGCCGCAATCGAGGACACCGCGCATCAGGCGATGTCGAAGCAGTTCACCGAAACCTGGCGCAACTGGCTCACCGAGGAGATCGGCAAGCTCGGGCTGAAGGTGACGCCGAGCGTCGCCAATTTCGTGCTGATCCATTTCCCGACGGACAAAGGCAAGACCGCTGACGACGCCGACGCCTTCCTGACCAAGCGGGGACTCGTGCTGCGCGGCTTGAAGAACTACGGCCTGCCGCATGCGCTGCGCATGACCATCGGCACCGAGGAGGCCAACCGCCTCGTCGTCGAAGGCTTGCGCGACTTCATGGGCGGCAAATGAGTGCGCAGGCGCACTTCCAGCGCGTTGCGCTGATCGGCTTCGGCCTGATCGGCGGCTCGATCGCGCGCGCTGCGAAACTCCAGGGGCTGGCCGGTGAAATCGTCACCACCGCACGCTCCGAGAAGACGCGCGCACGCGTCGCCGAGCTCGGCATCGTCGATCAGGTCGTGGCGACCAATGCGGAGGCCGTGAAGGATGCCGATCTCGTCATCCTCTGCATTCCCGTCGGCGCCTGCGGACCCGTGGCGCAGGAGATCGCGCCGCATCTGAAGCCGGGGGCGATCGTCTCCGACGTCGGCTCGGTCAAGGGCGCGGTGGTCAGGGACATGGCGCCGCATCTGCCGAGCGGCATTCATTTCGTGCCGGCGCATCCGGTGGCGGGCACCGAGCATTCCGGCCCGGATTCCGGCTTTGCCGAGCTCTTCATCAACCGCTGGTGTATCCTGACCCCGCCTGACGGCGTCGATGCAGCGGCGACCGACCGCCTGCGCGCGTTCTGGGCGGCGATGGGCGCCAAGGTCGAGGTGATGACGCCCGATCATCATGACCTCGTGCTCGCCATCACCAGCCACCTGCCGCATCTGATCGCCTACACCATCGTCGGCACCGCCGACGAATTGGCGCAGGTGACGGAATCCGAGGTGATCAAATTCTCCGCCGGCGGTTTTCGCGATTTCACCCGGATCGCGGCCTCGGATCCGACGATGTGGCGCGACGTGTTCCTCGCCAACAAGGAGGCCGTGCTGGAGATGCTCGGCACCTTCACCGAGGATCTGGCAAAACTCACCCGCGCGATCCGCCGCGGCGACGGGGAAGCGCTGTTCGACCACTTCACCCGCACCCGCGCCATCCGCCGCGGCATCGTCGAGATCGGCCAGGATTCGGCCGCGCCCGATTTCGGCCGGCCGCACGCGGCGCTGAAGAAGCCGTAGGGGCGCCTCCTCATCTTCCGTCATTCCGGGGCGACGCGCAGCGTCGAACCCGGAATCCCGAGATTGTAGCGCGAGATTCCGGGTTCACGCTACGCGTGCCCCGGAATGACGGCAGCTCAATACAGCGGCGGGATCTGGCCGACCTTGACCGGGCCGAGCAGCACGGCGCCGTCGACGAATTTCAGCGGGAAACTCCGCGCCTTCTTGCCTTCCAGCGTGCTCTCGGTGCCGATCGAATTGATGCCGGCGGCAACGCCGGCATTGGCGTTCTGCTTGATGACCTTGCCGAGACCGGGCACGGCGCGATCGAGCGCGCCGAACAGATTGTTCAGGTCCTGCGACTTCACGCCCGGCGCGAGGCGGTCGAGCGTTGCCTGCGGCACCCCCTCCTCCAGCATCTTCTCGATGCCGAGCGCCGGGATCACGCGCTCGAGGCCGGTCACCGTCATCTGCAATTCGCCGTCGAGCCGGCCGTTGGGCGACAGGGCGAGCGTGCCGGCCGCAACCGCGATCGTCTCGCCCTGCTGGATGCGCGACTGCACGATCTCGATGTGCCCGCCGGCGGCCTGGATCTCGCGGAAGCGCTGCGGCCACGGTTTGGGCGTGAGGTCGGAGAGGCCGGTGATCTTGGCGCGGGTGTCCGCCTCGAACGGCTCGGCGAGCAGCGGATGCACGCCCTGGATGCTGCCCTGCGCGACATGGAGCACGGTCTCGATCACGGGATGATCCGACGCTGATCCGTCGGCGAGACGGCCATGCAGCTCGATCTGCTTGGCGCGCGCAAGCGGCACCTGCACGCTGCCATCGAGACGGTTGAGGCTGGGCTCGTCGAACACGATCGAAGCGCGGTCCGGCACCGCCGGCAGGCCCGCCACGCTGGCGCGGCCCTTGCTCCAATTCACCGTGAAGGTGTTTTGCGTGACGCCGTCGATCAGCGTCGCGGGCGCGGAGAATTCGGCGATGATGCGCTTGGGGTCGTAGACCTGGGCCACGACCAGGATGTTGTCGAGCTTGGCCGTGAACGGCGTCTTGCTCGCATTCTGCGAGACCAGGGCGACGCTGGCGCCGGAGCACTGGACCTCGAAGCGGAACGGAAAGCCGGCGATCGAGCGCTTGGTACAATCATAGACGCGGCCGGCCTTGGCCTCCTGCGCCCGCCAGGCGTCGGCGGCGATTTCGGCCTGCGACGCCGCGTAGAACCAGAAGCAGCTCCAGGCGACGGCAAGGACCAGGAGGAGAACGGGGGCGATGAAAAGGCCCCAGCGGGAGCGGCGGCCTGTGGCAACGGTCATATTGGACATGCGGCGACCCTTTGACGCCAGATTCAGGCAAATGTAAGCGGGGCCGGCCTGCGACGAAAGACGCAGAAATCGCTTCGCTTGGGCGCAGGGTTCTGGTAGCCGTGCCCGAAATGTCGGAAATCACCCTCCCCTCCGTCAGCACAGCCACGGGCGACCTCTGGGTGTTCGGCTACGGCTCGCTGATGTGGCGGCCGGGCTTCGACTTCGAGGAGCGCGTCCCGGCGCGGCTGGTCGGCGAGCATCGCGCGCTCTGCGTCTATTCCTTCGTGCATCGCGGCACGCCGGAGAAGCCAGGCCTGGTGCTCGGGCTCGACCGGGGCGGCGCCTGCCGCGGCATCGCCTTCCGTGTCGCCGAGAAGAACCGTGCCGAGGTGGTCGCATACTTGCGCGCACGCGAGCAGGTCACCTCGGTCTATCGCGAGGTGGTGCGCTCGGTGTGGCTGGAGAACGATGCGCGCCAGCGCGTCTCCGCGCTCGCCTACGTCGTCGACCGCGGCCATGCGCAATATGCCGGCCGCCTCTCGCTGGCCGAGCAGCACCGCCACGTCGTCCAGGGCCACGGCCAGTCCGGCGCCAATCGCGACTACGTCACCGCGACGGTCAAGGCGATCGAAGCCGAAGGTTTTCGCGACACCCAGCTGCATCAGCTTGCATTGATGCTGCATGGTGATGCGCACTCGCTGCACGCGGGGGCTCGGGACCAGGATCGGGAAAGCCGCTAGCCGCTCGGCGCGTAGCTCGGCGCCGAGCCGATCAACTGCTCCTGCTCTTTCCGCCCCGCCTCGACGAGGCGAGCGGTGGCGTCCTCGATCGCCGCTTGCACGCGCGCGAGAAACTCGTCCTTCGGCAGACCCGGCGGCAACGGCTCGAGAAACTCCACCACCAACGTACCGGGATAGCGCATGAAGGTGCGGCGCGGCCAGAACAGGCCGGAATTGAGCGCGATCGGCAGGCACGGCACGCCGCAGGAGGAATAGATCTGCGCAAAGCCGGTCTTGTAGTCGGGCGGCGCGCCCGGCGCGCGGCGCGTGCCTTCCGGAAAGATCACGAGCTGTTTTCCACCGCGCACCGCCTCGCGCGCGCGGCGCGTCATCTCGAGCAGCGCCTTCACGCCGGCATTGCGGTCGATCCCGATCATCCCGGTCTTGACCAGGAACTGGCCGAACACCGGGATCTGCATCAGCTGGCGCTTGAGGATGAAGATCGGCCGGTTGAAGAAACCCGGCAGCACGAAGGTCTCCCAGAACGACTGATGCTTGGCCACGATCAGCAGCGGTCCTGTCGGGATCTTCTCCACCCCGCGGAATTCCACCTTGATGTTGCAGACCACCCGCATCAGGACGAGCGTCGCCTTGGCCCACCATTCCGCCACGGTGAGCATGGCGCGCGGCGGCAGTGCAAAGGTCGGCAGCGCAACGATCGCGAGAAAGACCAGCACGGCATAGAACAGCACGTTGAACACGAGCGAGCGCAGGAAAATCAGAAACATCGATGGTCCGATCAATTGGCCTGTGCGGTGGCGGGCCGCTTCGGTTGCTGGCCTGCAGGCTGCTCCGACATCTCGGGCCAAAGGTCAATCCCGAAATCCTCCAGCCGCACCCTGAGCTCGGCCGCAATGTACTTGACGTATTCGGACAAAAGCAGCCGCAGCGTCGAGCCCGAGGTCCACCACGGCTCCTCGCGCCATTTTTCGCCGACCACCGCGAACGGGATCAGCGTCGTCCGTGGCATCGCATGCGAGAATTCCACCAGCGCGCGCGGCATGTGATAGTTCGAGGTGACCACGATCAGAGACGCAAATCGGCGCCCCTCGGCCCAGCGCCGCGCCTCCGCCGCGTTGCCGCGGGTCGAAAGCGCCGTGCGGTCGAGGTCGACGCAGCAGGTCATGAAGGACTGGTTCTCCGGCAAGGTGCGGGAGATGTCGCTCGCCGTCGAGGTCGGATGCACGCCGGAAATCAGGAGCCGCCTGCCGTAGCCGGCAGCCAGCAGCTCCATCGCGTCCGATACCCGCGAGGAGCCGCCGGTCAGCACCACGATGCCATCCGCCTTGCGGTCCGGCACCGTCTCGGCGCCGCGCAATTGCGACAGGAATGCAACGAACCCCGCCGCCGCGCCGACGAAGGCGAGCGCGATCGTCGACACGATTGTCGCGCGCAGCCAGCCGCGCGGCAGTTTCGGCGATCGATCGTCGGTCGGCGAGGTCATGCGATGTCGGTGATCCCTTCCCAACGTGATTTTATGACGTTTTGAGGCGAAGTGGAGTCCGGTTTCTTCACCCTCTCCCCTTGTGGGAGAGGGTGGCTCGCCGCGAAGCGGCGAGACGGGTGAGGGGTCTCTCTCCGCGCATTCGCCTCGACGTCCGTGCGCACGGATAGAGACCCCTCATCCGGCGCTTCGCGCCACCTTCTCCCACAAGGGGAGAAGGAAAGGCAGCGAGTCCGTAGCGGGTATTTCGTCCAACTCAATCACAGTACACTCAATCGACATCATTCAACGTCGCGAACAGCGTCTGGCGCGAGGCGACCGCGGTGATGCCGCCGATCAGCACGGCCTGGACCGCGAGCACGATGTAGCCGGACGGGCGCAGCGAGAAGGTGCCGAGCAGCGCGGCGAACTGGTCGCCGACGGGAGTCCCGGAAAACCAGCCTGCGATTGATTCGGAAAAACCGAACATCAGCATGGCGGCACCGCCGCCGATCACGCCGCCCTCCAGACCCAGCCTGAGGAAATGACGCAGGAAGTGGTTGGCAATATAGCGGTCGCCGGCGCCGACGAAATGCAGGACCTCGACGATCGGACGGTTCGCCGCCATGGCGCCGCGGGTCGCGAACGACACCGAGATGATGGTTGCAACGATGACGAGCGCGAGGATGCCGAGGCCGGCCAGCACGGTGGCGTTCGTCATCAAGCGCATGCGCTCGATCCAGGCGCGGTGATCATCGACGCTGGCGCCCGGCGCGACTTGGCTGACGCGCGCGCGCAAGGCGCCGAGATCGAGCGGGGTGCCCGGCTGCACGCGCGCGATGATCACGCGCGGCACCGGCAGATCGTCCATCGACAGGCCGGTGCCGAGCCAAGGCTCGAGCAGCTTGCCGCTCTCCTCCCTGGTGAACGGCTTGACCTCGACGATGCCCCCTTGCGCGCGCATCGCCTCCGCCACGGCTGCGGTGTCGCGCTCGAGATCGCGGCCGGCCTGCGGACGAACCTGGATGGTGATTTCGCTCGCGACATCCGACTGCCATTCGGCGGCAGAGGCACTCACAAGCAGCACCGTGCCCGTGGCCATCGAGGCGAGGAACGTCATGATGGCGACCACCGCAACCAGCGCTCTGCCGTGGATCGAGGCGCGCGGCACGATCGGCGACATGTTGCGCGCCTTGGCCGGAAGCTGCGGACGTTCCTGTCCGAGATCGACCAGCACGCCGCGCTCGTCCATCCTACTCATAGACGTGCAGCCGTCCCTGGTGCAGCACCAGCCGCCGGGCTTCGTACTGGTCCATCAGCCCAATGTCGTGGGTGGCGATGATGACGGCGGTGCCTGATTTGTTGAGCTCGATGAAGAGCCGCAGCAGGCGGCGACCGAGCGTCGGATCGACGCTGCCGGTCGGCTCGTCCGCGAGCAGCAGCTGCGGCCGCGAGATCACGGCGCGCGCGATCGCCGCGCGCTGCTTCTCGCCGCCCGACAGGATCGGCGGCAGCGCGTCCATGCGGTCGCCGAGGCCGACCCAGCGCAACAGGTCGATCACCTCCTTGCGGTAGCTCGACTCGCTGCGGCCCATGACGCGGAACGGCAGCGCGACGTTCTCATAGGTCGTCATGTGGTCAAGCAGGCGGAAATCCTGGAGCACGATGCCGATGCGCTTGCGCAGATCCGCGATCTCGTCCTTGCCGAGCTGCGAGATGTCGTGGCCGAACAGGTTGACGAGGCCCCGCGTCGGCCGATGCGAAAGGAACAACAGGCGCAGCAGGGACGTCTTGCCGGCACCGGACGGTCCGGTGAGAAACTGGAAGGAATGCGCGGGAATCTGGAAGGTCAGGTCGCGCAGAATCTCCGGCCCCAGACCGTAGCGCAATCCGACATTTTCGAACCGAACCAAGCTCAGCTCCGTTCGAGAGGGGGCGCGGGCCGCATTGCGGCGCTGCGCCATATGAGATCAACGGGTTTTGCCGCCGTTATGGTTTCCGGTTCGTTAACGGTCGCCCTGTAGCATGAAGGGCGCCCGGTTCTCCGCGATCGTGGCATCGTCAAGTCCAGTCCAAGACCTTCGTTCATGCATCAAGGCTCGTCCATGCATATCGTCTGCCCCCATTGTATGACATCCTACGCCATCAAGCTCGCGAGCCTTGGGGCGAACGGGCGGGCGGTCCGCTGCTCCCGCTGCAAGGAGACCTGGATCGCCCATGCCGAGGACGCCATCGAGGAGGCATCCGTTCCGGCCATGGCCGCGGCCAGCCGAGCCGACGATCAGTCCGATCTCGCCGAGCAATGGAACTCCTATGCCAAGGACGACGGCGCCACTGATACGCCCGTCGTCGATAGTCCATCGATCGCCAGCGACTGGCCGGATGAGCAGGCCGGCGAAACCGAGGACGAGTGGTCAGCAGCGGCCCGGCAGGCGGAAGAGGACGTCGCCGGCGCGCAGCACCAGTCCTGGTTCCGCGGCCTGTTCCGCCGCCGCGGTGCGCGGGTGAGCCGCTCGGTCGTCACCGCAGCAGCTCCTCGCAAATCCTATCTTGGCCTGCCGACCGCCTGCACCGCGATGGGCGCGCTGGTCGTGGCACTGGTGATCTGGCGGGGCGACGTGGTGCGGCTGCTGCCGCAGACGGCGGCGTTCTACCAGATGGTCGGGCTCGAGGTGAACCTGCGGGGCCTCGCCTTCAAGGACGTCAAGCTCTCCAGCGAGACAGTGGACGGTAAGCAGGTGCTGGTGATCGAGGGCGTGATCGTCGGCGAGGGCAAGAAGCCGCTCGACATTCCGCGGCTGCGCTTTGCCGTGCGCGACGCCCAAGGCGCGGAGATCTATGCCTGGAACGCGGTGCTGGAGCAGACCGTGCTGCGGCCCGGCGAGCGCGCCTTCTTCCGCTCGCGCCTGGCCTCGCCGCCGCCGGAGGGCCGCAACATCGACGTTCGCTTCTTCAACCGGCGCGACATTGCCGGCGGCAGCGTATAATCGCCCCCGCGAGGGCGTTTATCCAAGGTTGGTCTCATGCCGAAAATCTTGATCGCCGACGACGAGGATTCGATGCGCACGCTGGTCGCGCGCGCCATCGCCCTGGACGGCCACGAGACCGTCACCGCCCAGGACGGTGCCGAGGCGCTAGAGATCCTGACTCGCGAGGATGGCGCCTTCGACCTGTTGCTCACCGACATCCAGATGCCAGTGATGGACGGCATCGCGCTGGCGCTCTCCGCCGCGCGCGATTTCCCTGACCTGACCATCTTGCTGATGACCGGCTTTGCCGACCAGCGCGAGCGCGCCTCGAACCTGAACGCGCTGGTGCATGATGTCGTGACCAAGCCGTTCTCGGTCGCGGATATCCGCACGGCGGTTGCCGATGCGCTGGCAGCAAAGAAGGGTTAGCGTCCCAACAACTGCCGCTTCGCCGTTGAACGACTGGCGCGCAAGGCCTCCACTTCGTCATTGCGAAGAGCCCTTGCGACGGTCGCGGTAGGGACGCTCATTGCTGAGCGCCCCCCGCACAGATCCGTACGTGCGGCTTTCCCGCATACGGCTCCCACCTCGGGTGAGTGACGGCGAAGCGTGTTCGGGGCCAAGGATGGAGGATTTGTGGCTTGGGGAGCAAGTCGGAGGCAAGCCGCGCAACCCGCTGCCACGTCGTGCCGTCGGTCTGGCTGCGGCGCCGAAGCATTCGCCTCCAGTGTTCGATGACGAAGTAGCGGAAGGCGGCAAGCGCTCGGCTGTTGGTCGGCACCGCATGGTAATTGAAGTACCCGGTGACGACCTGCCGCAGCCATTTGCCCTGTTCGAGCACCGACTGGTGCATGCGCCGTTGCAGCCCCTGCTTCACGGCTTGCAGCTTCGCCCGCATGCGATCCTTGCGAGACTTGCGCCTGATCTGGAACTTGCCTTGCCTGGATCGGCCGCAGATGAAGGTGAAGCCGAGGAAGCTGAAGGTCTCCGGCTTGCCGAGCCCGCGACGCCGGCGGTTGTCCTCCGCATGGCGTCCGAACTCGATCAGCCGGGTCTTCTCGGGATGCAGTGACAGCGCGAACTCCTTAAGCCGTATGCGCAGTTCTTCGAGGAAGTGCCGGGCCTCATCCTCATGCTCAAAGCCGACAATGAAGTCGTCGGCGTATCGCACGATGATCATGTCACCCGTGGCCTCGCGCCGTCGGAAGCGTTCGGCCCACAGATCAAGGGCATAGTGCAGGTAGATGTTGGCAAGCAGCGGCGAGATCACCGCCCCTTGCGCTGTCCCCTGCTCGCTGACCCTGACCGTCCCTTCTTCGAGGACACCCGCCTTGAGCCATTTGCGGATCAGGCGGATGATGCGCTGGTCGCCGATCCGATGCTCTACGAAGCGGATCAGCCATTCCTGGTCCACCGTGTCGAAGAACGCCCGGATGTCGGCGTCGACAATGAAGTTCACCTTTCTGCGCTCGATTCCGACCATGAGCGCATTCATCGCATCGTGCGTGCTGCGCCCGGGCCGGAACCCGTACGAGAACCCGAGGAAGTCTTCCTCATAGATCGCGTTGAGCACAGCGGCCGTTGCCCGCTGGACGATCTTGTCCTCAAGGGCCGCAATCGCCAGGGGTCGCTGCCGTCCGTCCGGCTTCGGGATATAGACCCGCCGCGACGGCTGTGGTCGATACGCGCCCCGGTGGATACGAGCATGCAGGTCCTCGAGATTGGCCTTGAGGTTTTGCTCATAGTCCCGCCACGTCACCCCGTCCGCGCCCGCCGCGGCATGCTTCTTCAGCGCGAAGAACTCCGCCGCGAGCAGGTCGGGATTGATGTGGTGGAGCAGCGCGGTGAACCTCTCCTTCTTCCTTTCCCTTGCCGTTCGCCGTATGCGTTCCAGCGCAGGTGTCACGCTTGTCCGGCTCGGCGTCCGGGACGTGCTTTGCTGGTCCGCATTCCCCTCGGTCACGGCCCTTTGCTCCACCTGCTCCTCCGCGGATCGCTCCGCTTCGTTCGCCGGCTTCCCAGCTACTACGGCCGCATCCGACTTCCCGCACCTGTTCATCATCGGCTTCGGCTCCTCGCCTTCCCGATGCGGACCTTGGAGGCTTGTTGCCATCGGCCAGATGCGGGACCTCCCAGGTTCCGACACGATCCCTTCCTGCGTGATGGGGTCTTCGACCACGGCAGAGCGTCAGTCCCTCGCATAGCGGGACCGCACATGTTGCCTTCGACGTTGCTTACCGTCTCGGCCTCTGCGAGTTTCTGTCTTTCGCGGCTCAATAGCCCACCCCACAGGATCGCTGTGTACGCTTCGCAGCCGCCGTCACCGGCGACCACGCAACACTCGCTACCGGGCGCCCGCTACGGCCTACCCGGACCGGTCTTCCACCGGCTGGATCGCGCCAGCTTCTCCTGGCGCACAAGCAATCCAGAATGCCTCGGCGGAAAAATTCTGGATTGCTTCCGCCTTCGCCACAGGCTTCGGCGGACAAGTCGCTTCGCTCGTAATGACGAGGACGTAGCGGGCCAGCGCCTCAAAACTCCTTCAGCAGCCGCTCCAGATAGTCGAGCTCGATCTGCGGCCGCGAGGGATCGCCGAGACGACGGCGGAGCTCTTCGAGAATGCGGCGGACACGCTGGGTGTCGATCTCGCCGGGAATCTTGACCGTATAATCGTCGCCATATTCGCGGCCGTGAAGCGGACGGCCGAGCGGATCGGTCTGGTTGCCGCCGCTCTGCTGACGGCCGGCGCGCTGGCCGGGGCCGTCGCCCTGGCCGTCGCCATCGCCCTGCTGCATCGCCTCGGCCATCTTCTGCGCGCCCTTGCGCATCGCGTCGAGTGCCTTGCCCTGAGAGTCCACGGCGCCGTCGGCATTGCCCTCGCCGAGCTTTGATCCGGCATCGCCCATGGCACCGTCGGCCGCATCCAGGCTGCCGTCGTCATCGCCCTGGTCGCCATCCTGATCGCCGTTCTGGCCAGGCTGGCCCTGATCACCTTGCTGACCCTTCTGGCCCTTCTGTGCCTGCTGGCCTTTCTGCCCCTTCTGGGTGAGGCCGCGCTTGGCAAGCTCGTCCTGCAGCTTCTTCAGGCGGTCGCGCAGCCCCTGCTGGTCCTGCTGCAGCTCCGACATGGACTGATCGCCCTGCTGCTGCTTGCCGCGCGAGCGGTCGCGCCGGGAATCCTGGCCCTGCTTGAACGTCTTGTCGCGCAATTGCTGCTGCTTGCGGATCATGTCGCCGAGCTCGTTGAGCGCCTGCTCCATGTCGCTCTCGCCGGACTGCCCCGGCTGCGCCATCTGGAGGCCTTCCAGCATCTGCTGGAGCTGGTCGAGCAACTGCTTGGCGGCATCCTTGTCGCCGGAGCGCGACAGGCGCTCCATGCGGTCGATCATGTTCTGCAGGTCCTGCTGGCGCAGGACCTTGGTGTTCGGATCGAGCGGCCGCGCCAGCTGCTGCGGGTCATTATTGTTGCGGAACTGCTCGGCGAGCTGGCGCATGAAATCGTTCAGCGCCTGACGTAGATCCTGCGTGAGCTTCTTGATCTCTTCGTCGCTCGCGCCGCGCTCCAGCGCCTGCTTCAACGCGTCCTGAGCCGCGCGCAACGCCTTCTCGACGTCGGAGATCTTGCCGTCCTCGATCGTCACCGCGAGCGCCCACAGGCTCGCCACGACCTCGCGCAGGGCATCATCGGTGCGCGCGGCCTCGAGCTGGCGGGCCACGCTGTGCAGGCCGAGATATTGTCCGGCCTCCGGCGTGAACATTTCGGGGGCGATCATCAGCCCGTCGAGCGCGGCATACACGTCCGAATTCTTGTTGGCGTCGAGCGCGAGGATGCGGCGCTGCTCGATCAATGCACGGGCCAGCGGCTTGGTGAAGAGCCGTTCGGGCAGGCGCATGTTGAACGGTTCGCTTGCGGCCTCGTTGCCGGCCTCGTCCTTGGCCGTGAGAGTGAGCGTAACCTCGGCACCGGCATAGGGATCCTCGCTGAGATCCTTCACGGATTGCCCGACGCCGTTGCGGGTGCGCGCATTCGGCAGCGCGAGCGCGAATTGCGGCGGCTGGAACAGCGGCCGCGGCGCCGTCCTGGTGTCGCCATCGCCGGCGGCGGCCTTCGCACCAACCTTGGCGCCGTCCTTGCTGCCGTCCCTGGCGTCGGTCGACCGCGGGGCGAATTTCGCCTCGGCGCCGGTGACGCCGTAATCGTCCTCGATCTTGTAGGAGAGCTGGAGCGCGCCGCGCGCCTGGCGCTCCGGGTCCTTGGCAAGCGCGATCGTCGGCGGACGATCCGGCGTGGCCGCAAAGGCCCATTGCGGCTGGCCGGAGGGCGCCCGGACATGCGCGGTGCCGTCGCCGGTAATCGCGAAATGCTTTTCGTTGGTCCCTTTGGGGCTGGCTTCAGTCGGGGTGACCTCCTTGAGGCCGCCGGAGACGGCGACATCCAGGTTGCCGCCGGAGGAGCGCACGATCAGGGTCGAGCCGGCGGGAACGGCGAGCGGGGCGCCGGCGGGCAATGCCGCAGCTTCCTTGTTGGCGGCCGACAGGATGACCGGCGGCTTGCCGGTGTAGAGCGGCGGCGTGACCCAGGCATCGACGCGAACATTGGTCGGCGCCAGCACCCCGTTCCAGTCGAAGGCAGCGCCAAGGCGCATCGCACGCTCGTCACCCGCGGCGAAGAAGGTCGCAACCAGCATCACCATGACGAGGGCACGCAGCGCCCAGGGGTCGTGAAACGCGAGTCGCGGGTGCGGTACACCGGCGCGGATGCGCTTGATGGAGGCGAGCGTACGCTCGCGCTGCGCCTGCCACAGCGCCAGCGCGACCGGGTCCTGCGAGGTTAGCGTGTCCGTGAGCGTGGTCGCCGGGCGGTGACGGATGCCGGAGCCACGGTCGAGCCGGGCGAGCGCTTCCTCGCGGCTCGGCCAGCGGAAGCGAATCAGCGGGAACAGGGCAACGGCGGCGATCGCGGCAAAGAGGGCGAGGCCAATGGCCCTGGCCATGAATGGCAGCGCCAGCCAGAGTCCGGCCCAGGACACCACCAGGAACAGGCCGATGACGGTCAGAAGGCGCGCCGCATTGGGCCAGGCACGCTCCCACGCGATGGCATAAGTCGCCCGATCAAGGGCCTGCGCCAGCTTCAGCCGCGCCAGCGCATCGCCGTTGCGGATCGGGTCTGACGGGTCGGGGGTGACGCCGTTCAATCAGCTCTCCAGGTTGCCCGGTAGAGAGGAGCCTATCACAACGGCAGCACTGAGGCATCCGTTCCTGTACGGGAGAGCCTCCTTTTCCCGCATAACACGAGGACGTGACTGGCCCGGTGCAACCCCGTAATTTCCGCGCGCCAATCTCGCGGGAGACAAAGGAAACGCCATGGACAAGAAGATGCACGACAAGGGCCTGGAAGTCCGCAAAGCGGTGCCGGGCGAGGCCTACGTCAACAACGCCCTGAAGAACGTCGACGATTTCAACCGCCCGTTCCAGGAGATGCTCAACGAATATTGCTGGGGCACGGTGTGGGGCCGCGAGGAGCTGCCGCGCAAGACCCGCAGCATGCTGAACATCGCCATGATCGCGATCCTCAACCGTCAGCACGAGTTTCGCGCACATCTCAAGGGCGCGCTGACCAATGGCGTCACCCGCGAGGAGATCCGCGAGATCCTGATGCAGGTCGCGATCTACGGCGGCATGCCCGCCGCAGTCGACAGCTTCCGGATTGCGCGCGAGGTGTTCGCGGAGATCGACGGGAAGGCGTGAGACGCAGCGCCAATCTCCGCCGTCGTCCCCGGGGCGTGCGAAGCGCGAGCCCGGGACCCATAGCCACAGGACGATGTGGCTACGAGGACTCGGAGCTACCGCTTTCGCGCGACGATTTCTCCCTGTGGTTATGGGCCCCGGACCGGCGCGCGCCTTAGGGCGCGCTTGTCCGGGACGACATCGAGGGTGGAATGCGCATTTTCAACAACGAACAACAACCAAAAGGAAACACCATGGACATCGGATTCATCGGGCTCGGAAACATGGGTTCCCCGATGGCGCGGCGGTTGATCGAGGCGGGGCACAGGCTCGTCGTGTTCGACACGCGCAAGGAGGTCACGGGCAAGCTGGTCGCGCGCGGTGCCACTGCCGCGTCGTCGCCGAAGGACGTCGCTGACCAGGTCGAAACCGTGATGGCGAGCCTGCCCTCGCTGCAGGCTTCCCTGGATGTTGCCACCGGCGCCAACGGCGTGATCGAAGGCAAGCGCGCCAAGCGTTTCGTCGATCTCTCAACCGTCGGCTCGGCGATGGCCGCGAAGATTCACGGCCTGCTCAAAAAGCGCGGCATCGTGCAGATCGACTGTCCCGTCTCCGGCGGCGTCGGCGGCGCCGAGAAGGGCACGCTTGCCGTGATGGTGTCAGGCCCGAAAGCCGAGTTCGAGCTGCTCAAGCCCGCGCTCGAGGTGATCGGAAAAGTGTTCTTCATCGGCGAGAAGCCGGGCGCGGCGCAGACCATGAAGCTCGCCAACAATTTCCTGTCGGCCACCGCGATCGTGGCGACGTCGGAAGCGGTGGTGATGGGCGTGAAGGCCGGGCTCGATCCCGCCGTGATGATCGACGTCATCAATGCGGGCTCGGGCATGAACACCGCGAGCCGCGACAAGTTTCCGCGCGCAGTGCTGCCGCGCACGTTCGACTTCGGCTTCGCCACGGGGCTGATGGTGAAGGACGTGCGGCTGGCGCTGGAGGAGATGAAGCAGCTCGGCCTGTCGATGGAGGTCGCCGACGCCGTGGGGCGGCTGTGGGAAACGGTGATCAGCGTGGAAGGCGCCGAATCGGACTTCACCGCGGCGATCAAGCCGATCGAGAAGAAGGCGGGCGTCGTGGTGGGCGGAGCGAAGGGCGGATTGGCGGGAAAGTAGCGCCCAAGAGTAGCTGCGTAGCCCGGATGGAGCGAAGCGCAATCCGGGATTGTTGCGGCTTGGCGAGACCCCGGATTACGCTTCGCTCCATCCCGGCTACGTCAACACCTCACAGCCACGGCGCCGGCGTATCCATCGCGATCAGCTGCTCGACCTCCACGCGCGGGCGCACCACGGCGTATTGGTCGCCCTTCACCAGCACCTCCGGCACCAAGGGCCGCGTGTTGTAGGTGCCGGCCTGCACTGCGCCATAGGCGCCCGCGGTCATGATGGCGAGGAGATCGCCGGGCGCGGGCGTCGGCAGCGTGCGGTCGAGCGCGAGATAGTCGCCGGTTTCGCAGACCGGGCCGACGACATCGGCCTTGATGGTGGCGGCCCCCTCGGCGGGCTGCTTCACCGGCAGGATGTCGTGATGCGCCTCATACAGCGTCGGGCGGATGAGGTCGTTCATCGCCGCGTCGATGATGACGAAGTTCTTGCCGTCGCCGTGCTTCACATAGATCACCTTCGTGACCAGGATGCCGGCATTGCCGACGATCATGCGGCCGGGCTCGAACATCAGCGTGCAGCCGAGATTGTGGCTGACGCGCTTGACCATGGCGGCATAGGCTGCCGGCGCCGGCGGTGCCTCGCGATCCATGTAATAGGGAATGCCGAGACCGCCGCCGAAATCAACGTGGCTGATGTCGTGGCCGTCCGCCCGCAGCGTCTGCACGAATTCGGAGAGGATACGGAACGCGGTCTCCATGCCGGAGAGATCGGTGATCTGGCTGCCGATATGCACGTCGGTGCCGGTCACCTTGATCCCGGGCAGCTTCGCGGCGCGCGCATAGACCTCGCGGGCATGCACGATCGGAATGCCGAACTTGTTCTCGGACTTGCCGGTGGAGATTTTTGCGTGCGTGCCGGCGTCGACGTCGGGATTGACGCGGAGCGAGATGCGCGCGGTCTTGCCCATCTCGACCGCGAGGCGCGAGAGCAATTCGAGCTCCGGCTCGGATTCGACGTTGAGGCAGAGGATGTCGGCGGCGAGCGCCGCGCGCAGCTCTGCTTCCGTCTTGCCGACGCCGGAGAAGACGATCTTGCTGGCGGGAATGCTGGCGGCCAAAGCGCGCTTCAGCTCGCCGCCGGAAACCACGTCGGCGCCGGCGCCGAGCTTGGCGAGCGTGCGCAGCACCGACTGGTTGGAGTTCGCCTTCATGGCGTAGCAGACCAGCACCTTCTCGCCGGCAAAGGCCTCGGTGAAGACGCGGTAGTGCCGCTCCAGCGTTGCGGTCGAATAGCAATAGAACGGCGTGCCGACGGTGGCCGCCAGCTCGGACAGGTTCACCGCCTCGGCGTGCAGCACGCCGTTGCGATAGTCGAAATGGTTCATGGCGCAGGCTCGGTTGTCCCGGCTTATTTCTTGCCGGGAGGTTCGTCCAGGAGCGGGTCGAGAATAAACGGTTTCTTCCGGCCCTTGGCCGCGGCGGGCGCGGCATCCGCGCCGGCGGTGGGGTCGAACAGGCTCGGCGTCTTCTGGGCTGCGGTCTCGGTATCGACTGGCGCGGCGCCGGCGGCTGCAGGCGCGTTGGAGGCGGTCGGCGGCAGATCCAGCGGGCCCTTGCGGCCGCAGCCGGCAAGCGCGAGCGCCGTCAGGCTCAAGACAATGATGGCCCACCCCGAGCCGGCCGGGCGAAACTTTGACGTCACGACGAAATCCCCACTACGCGCGGCGCACCATACAGAGATTGGCGCGTTCTGGCGAGAGCCGGATGACCATGAAACATAAGCGAAATTTTGCCCTCAGCCCAATTTTCACTCTTTTTCCAGCCGCTTCGCCCAGGCCTTGGCCTGGGACGTCACATTCTTCGGCGCAGTGCCGCCAAAGCTGGTCCGGCTCTTCACCGACGATTCGACCGAGAGCACGCCGAGCACGTCCTTGGTGATTTTGGGCTCGATCGCCTGCATCTCCTTGAGCGGCAGCTCGTGCAGCGCGACGCCGCCCTCGGCGGCCTTGGCGACGATACGGCCGGTGACGTGGTGGGCCTCGCGGAACGGCAGCTTCAGCGTCCGCACCAGCCAGTCGGCGAGGTCGGTCGCCGTCGCGTAACCCTCGCCCGCGGCCGCCTTCATCTTGGCTTCGTCGGGAACGAGATCACGGACCATGCCGGTCATGGCGCGGATTGCCAGCGACAGCGCGGCAAACCCCTCCATGGCGCCCTGCTTGTCCTCCTGCATGTCCTTTTGATAGGCGAGCGGCAGGCCCTTCATGACGATCAACAGGCCGTTGAGCGCGCCGATGACGCGGCCGGTCTTGGCGCGCACGAGCTCGGCGGCATCCGGGTTGCGCTTCTGCGGCATGATCGAGGAGCCGGTAGTGAACTTGTCGCTGAGCCGGATCATCCCGACCAGCGGCGAGGTCCAGATCACGATCTCCTCGGCAAAGCGCGACATGTGCACGGCGCAGATCGAGGCGGCCGACAGCGTCTCCAGCACGAAGTCGCGGTCGGAGACGGCATCGAGCGAGTTCGCCATCGGGCGGTCGAAGAGGAGCGCCTTCGCGGTGGCGTGGCGGTCGATCGGGAACGAGGTGCCGGCGAGCGCGGCCGCGCCCAGCGGCGATTCGTTGAGCCGCTTGCGGGCGTCCTGGAAGCGGCCGCGGTCGCGCGCGGCCATCTCGACATAGGCGAGCAGGTGATGGCCGAAAGTGACGGGCTGCGCCGTCTGCAGATGCGTGAAGCCGGGCATCACGGTTGCGGCGTGCTCCAGCGCGCGCTCCACCAGCGCCTGCTGGAACGCGGCGAGCGCGGCATCGGTCTCGTCGATGACGTCGCGGACGTACAGGCGGAAATCAGTCGCGACCTGGTCATTGCGCGAGCGCGCGGTGTGCAGCCGTCCGGCGGAGGGGCCGATCAGCTCGGACAGGCGGCTCTCGACATTCATATGAATGTCCTCGAGAGCACGCTTGAACTTAAAGCCGCCGTTGCCGATCTCTGACAGGATTGTGTCTAGACCCTTGCCGATATTTTTCGCATCAGAAGCCGTGATGATGCCTTGATTGGCCAACATCGCGGCGTGAGCCTTGGACGCGGCAATGTCCTGGGCGAAGAGGTGACGATCGACGTCGATGGAGACGTTGATCTCTTCCATGATCTCGTCGGGACGTTCCGAGAACCGGCCGCCCCACATCTTGTTGCTCATGATCCCATGCTCACGCCTGATTTGCCGCACGTTTGCTGGCCGAGGCCAGCCGTATTAAGAGGCCCCTGATAGCCATATCTGCGACCGGATGACAAACGATATGCTCGACCAGAAGCCCTCCGCCACGCGCCGCATCCCCCTCGTCATCGCCACTGTGGCGATCGGCGGGCTGGCCGGCTTCGCCGCGCTGTACGGGCTCGGCCTGAGCCGGGCGCCGTCAGGCGATCCGACCTGCAAGGCGGCGGTGGCGACGGCGCAGAAGCTCGCCCCGCTCGCCCATGGTGAGGTGGCGGCGCTGACCATGGCAAGCGCCCCGCTGAAGCTGCCCGACCTCGCCTTCGAGGATTCCGAGGGCAAGTCGAAGAAACTGTCCGACTTCCGCGGCAAGACCCTGCTGGTGAACCTCTGGGCGACCTGGTGCGTGCCTTGTCGAAAAGAGATGCCGGCGCTGGACGAGCTCCAGGGCAAGCTGTCGGGCCCGAATTTCGAGGTGGTGGCGATCAACATCGACACCCGCGACCCGGAGAAGCCGAAAACCTTCCTGAAAGAGGCCAATCTTGTCAGGCTCGGCTATTTCAGTGACCAGAAAGCCAAGGTTTTTCAGGATCTTAAAGCCGTTGGTCGGGCGCTGGGCATGCCCACCTCGGTGCTGGTGGACCCGCAGGGGTGCGAAATCGCGACGATCGCGGGGCCGGCGGAATGGGCGAGCGAGGATGCGCTGAAGCTGATCCGGGCGGCGACCGGAAAGGCCGCCGCGTCGCTTTAGGACTTAGGCGCTGACGTTGAGATTGCCGCCGACGCCAGGGCCGACATTGGCGAGCGAGGGCTGACCGGCGCCGAGCAGCGTCAGGACCGTGGATTTCTCCATATCCGCGTTCTGCTTGGTCAGCGTCGCCGCAATATTCGACTGCAGCGCGCCTTGCTGTGCGGCCAGCATGGTGCTGACCATTGCCATCATGTCCATTACGCGAACCCTCGTACCGGCCGTAACCTAGGCGCGAGAGGTTAACGAGAGATGAGCGCAGAAAGGTTTCATGTCCCGGACAAGGTGCGGCACCATAAGCGCGTTCACGCGCGTCTTCGACGCATTATGGTGACGCGCCGCAGAGCCGGGACCCATGCCCCAGCGTGCACGCGGCTTCCTGGGCCCCGGCTCTGCAGCGCATCGCTACGCGCTGCGCAGCGTCCGGGGCACGAGACCACCTTACCGCGTCGGCACCGGCTTGGCGCCGCGGTAGTCGTAGAAGCCGCGCTGGGTCTTGCGGCCGAGCCAGCCGGCCTCGACGTATTTCACCAGCAGCGGGCACGGGCGGTACTTGGAATCGGCCAGCCCCTCGTGCAGCACCTGCATGATCGAGAGACAGGTGTCGAGGCCGATGAAATCGGCAAGCTCGAGCGGGCCCATGGGATGGTGGGCGCCGAGTTTCATCGCCGCGTCGATCGCCTCGACGTTGCCGACGCCTTCATACAGCGTGTAGATCGCCTCGTTGATCATCGGCAGCAGGATGCGGTTGACGATGAAGGCCGGGAAATCCTCGGAGACCGCGACCTGCTTGCCGAGCCTGCCGACGAATTCCTTGGCGGTCTCGAAGGTGGAATCGTCGGTGGCGATGCCGCGGATCAGCTCGACCAGTTCCATCAACGGCACCGGATTCATGAAATGAATGCCGATGAACCGCTCGGGCCGGTCGGTGGCGGCGGCGAGCCGCGTGATCGAAATCGAGGACGTATCGGAGGCGACGATCGCCTCCGGCTTCAACACGGCGCAGAGCTCGTGGAAGATCTTACGCTTGACCTCTTCCTTCTCGACCGCGGTCTCGATGACGAGATCGCAATCGGCGAGATCGTCGATTTTTTCGGCGGGCGTGATGCGCGACAGCGCCTTGGTCTTGGCCTCCTCGGTGACGACCTTCTTGGAGACCTGGCGCGCCAGATTGCCGTTGATGGTGGCCATGCCCGACTTGAGGCGGTCGGCCGAAACGTCGTTGAGCACCACGTCGAAGCCGGCAAGCGCCGCGACATGCGCGATGCCATTGCCCATCTGACCCGCGCCGATCACGCCGACCTTCTTGATCACTGCCGCCATATTGTCATCCACCGGAACGGCGCGCGGGGGGCGCGCCCTGCCTCTCCCCCTCGAGCCGGGAGGTCCGATTTAATCAGAACCTTGGCTCGAAACCTAGATTGGATCGCCTCCAAGGCGCGCCCCACGCCAAAGAAAACGCCTCAGAAATGCAACACCGGCCGGAGTTTATACCTCCGGCCGGTGTTTTCGATGCCTTTTACTTGCCGAGCTTGCCGAGTTCGGCCGTCAGCTCCGGAACCGCCTGGTAGAGATCGGCGACCAGGCCGTAATCGGCGACCTGGAAGATCGGCGCGTCCTCGTCCTTGTTGATCGCGACGATCACCTTGGAGTCCTTCATGCCGGCCAGATGCTGGATCGCGCCGGAAATGCCGACCGCGACATAGAGTTCGGGGGCCACGACCTTGCCGGTCTGGCCGACCTGCCAGTCGTTCGGAGCATAGCCAGCGTCGACCGCGGCGCGCGAGGCACCGACACCGGCCCCAAGCTTGTCCGCGAGCGGCTCGATGTACTTGGCAAAGTTCTCGCGGCTCTGCATGGCGCGGCCACCCGAGACGATGATCTTGGCCGAGGTCAGCTCGGGACGATCGCTCTTGGCGACTTCCTCACCGACGAAAGTCGACAGGCCCGGATCAGCGGCCGCCGCCACGGCCTCGACCGGGGCGCTGCCGCCTTCGCCTGCTGCGGCGAAGGTGGAGGTGCGGACCGTGATGACCTTCTTGGCGTCCTTCGACTTCACCGTCTGGATGGCGTTGCCGGCATAGATCGGACGCTCATAGGTATCGGGGGCGACCACCTTGATGATCTCCGAGACCTGCATGACGTCGAGCAGAGCGGCAATGCGGGGCATCACGTTCTTGAAGCGCGAGGTCGCCGGCGCGACGATCGCGTCATAGCCGGACGCCAGCGACACGACCAGCGCAGCCAGCGGCTCGGCGAGATCGTGCGCGTAGAGGTCGCCATCGGCGAGCAGCACCTTCTTCACGCCGGCGAGCTTGGCGGCGGCATCCGCCGCGGCCTTGGCGTTCTGGCCGGCAACCAGCACCTCGACATCCGCACCGAGCGCGGCCGCTGCGGTCAGGGCCTTGTTGGTGGCGTCCTTGAGCGACGCATTGTCGTGTTCGGCAATCAGAAGCGTCGTCATCAGAGCACCCCGGCTTCGTTCTTGAGTTTCAACACCAGCTCGGCGACGTCCTTGACCTTGACGCCGGCCTTGCGGCCCGCGGGCTCGGCCGTCTTCAGAACTTCGAGACGCGCGGCGATGTCGACGCCGTAATCGGCGACGGTCTTCTCCGCGATCGGCTTCTTCTTCGCCTTCATGATGTTGGGCAGCGAGGCGTAGCGCGGCTCGTTGAGGCGAAGATCGGTGGTGACGATCGCCGGTCCGTTCAGCTTCACGGTCTGCAGGCCGCCATCGACTTCGCGCGTCACCTTGAAGTCAGAGCCTTCGACCTCGAGCTTGGAGGCGAAGGTCGCCTGCGACCAGCCGAGCAGCGCGGCCAGCATCTGACCGGTCTGGTTCGAGTCATCGTCGATCGCCTGCTTGCCGAGAATGATCAGGCCCGGCTGCTCTTCTTCCGCAACCTTCTTCAGGATCTTGGCGACGGCGAGCGGCTCGACGGTGCCTTCCGCCTTCACCAGGATGCCGCGATCGGCGCCCATGGCAAGACCGGTGCGGATCGTCTCGGACGCCTGCGCCGGTCCGATCGAAACCACCACGACCTCGGTGGCCTTACCGGCTTCCTTCAGGCGCAGCGCTTCCTCGACTGCGATTTCGTCGAAGGGGTTCATGGACATCTTGACGTTGGCGAGTTCAACGCCCGATCCATCGCCCTTGACGCGGACCTTGACGTTGTAATCGACCACCCGCTTTACCGGCACTAAGACCTTCATCGATCCTCTTTCACTCAACTAGGAGGGGGGTTATCAACTGGCGCGGAACCTAAAGGCCTGATCTGCCCCGGTCAACGCGCGAACGGGTCTAATTTTGGCCTTCTGAAATGCGGGAGCGCGATGGGTCAGCGGTTCTGGCCTGGAACCCAGAGCACGTCGCCGGCGCCATTGCCGTTCACGGCCCGGCTGGCCACGAACAGAAAGTCGGACAGGCGGTTCATATATTGGATGCCAGCCGCGCTGACCGGCTCGCCCGGTTGGGCCGCCAGTTCCACGATGACGCGTTCCGCCCTGCGGCATATCGTACGCGCCACATGCAGATGGGCCGCGGCCGGCGTGCCGCCGGGCAGCACGAAGGAGGTCAGCGGCGCGAGCTTGTCGTTGAGCGTGTCGATGTCGCGCTCGAGCCGCTCGACCTGGCTCGCCACCACCCGCAGCCGCTCGGCCTTGCCTTTGTCCTTGTCTTGGCGCTCCGGCACCGCGAGATCGGCACCAAGATCGAACAGATCGTTCTGGATGCGGCCGAGCATCGCGTCGAGCTCGGGCATCTCCCCGGTGTGGAGCCTGACCACGCCGATCGCGGCGTTGGTCTCGTCGACGGTGCCATAGGCCTCGATGCGCAGATCGTATTTCGGACGCCGCTCGCCGGTTCCGAGCGCCGTCGTGCCGTCGTCACCGGTCTTCGTGTAGATGCGATTGAGTACGACCATGATCAGCGTCCCATCGCCCAGACCGCGAGCATCGCGATGATGATCGCCACGAACTGAAGCAGCACGCGCCAGCGCATCAGCTTCTGCGAGGTGTTGGGCGAGCCGCCGCGCATCATGTTGATGAGCCCGAGCAGCAGCACCAGCGCCACGGCGCCAGCTGCGGCCGGCAGGATGAAAGTACTCAGGAGAGATGCCATTTGCGGGTAGATAACACCGTGCGCAGCGGTTCGCCATCTCCCCCGTTCGTCATTCCGGCGCGTCGAGCCCGGAATCCATCGCGCCATTTGCTCTGCGGCGAAATGGATTCCGGGCTCGCGCTGCGCGCGCCCCGGAATGACGGCGGGGGCGTTCGCGATCTGGCTTTTGAGCCAATAATATCAGATGGTAGCGCTATGATTTTCGATTTGCGCCCATTGCCTGTTCTCCCGATCTCTCCCTACGCGCAGGGGGAGAGAGCAGCGGTGTAGGTGCCACGTGAAAGCGGTCCGCTACATCTACGTCGTCGTGATGGACGCGTTCTACACGTTCCTCGCCGACGACGGCTGGGCGATCGCAAGCCATATCGCGTTGTCGACGCTGATGGCGTTGTTCCCATTCCTGATCGTGCTGACCGCGCTCGCCGGCTTCTTCGGCTCCAAGGAACTCGCCGACCAGGCCGCCAGCCTGATGCTCCAGGTCTGGCCCAAGCAAGTCGCCGATTCGATCTCGGGCGAGGTGCATGACGTGCTGACCACCACCCGGACCGGCCTTTTGACCATCGGCGCAGCGCTGTCGGTCTATTTCGCCTCGAACGGCGTCGAGGCACTGCGGGTCGCGCTCAACCGCGCCTATGCGGTGGTGGAGATGCGAAGCTGGTACTGGCTCCGGCTGGAATCGATTGCCTATACGATCATTGCGGCGTTCACGGCGCTTGCCATGGCGTTCCTGATCGTGCTCGGTCCGCTCATTATCGAGGCGGCGCGGCGCCACATTCCGCTGTTCGTCGAATCCAACGAGAGCATCCTCACCTGGGTGCGCTACGGCATCTCCATCGGCGCGCTGGTGATCGCACTGCTCATCCTGCACGCCTGGCTGCCGGCGGGACGGCGCAGCTTCCTGCAGATATTGCCCGGCATCGTTTTCACCATCGTGGCGTCACTGATCTCGAGCATCGTGTTCGGCCAATACCTGGCCCGCTTTGCCAACAACTACGTGACGATGTATGCGGGGCTCGCCTCGGTGATCATCGCGCTGGTGTTTCTGTACTTCATCGCCGCAATCTTCGTTTACGGCGGCGAGCTGAACGCCGCGATCATCAAGTCGCGGCTTCCTCACGGCGTGTCGCTTCAAGCAGCGCAGTCGCTAGCGCCCGCGGAGACACAGGCTTGACCAGGAAGGCGTCGGCCCCGGCTTCGCGCGAGGCTGCCTCGTCCTCGCCGCGGCCGGACACGCCGATGATCGGGATCTGAGCCAGCGGCGTCGGCAGCCCGCGGATCCGCTTGATCGCCTCGATGCCGTCGATGCCCGGCAGCACCATGTCCATCAGCACCGCGTCGAACGCACCCTGCTCCAGCCGGTTCACGGCGTCCTCGCCGCGGCCGATGAATTCGGCATGATGGCCGAGCTCGGTCAGGATGGTGTTGAGCACGACGCGGCCGAACGGATTGTCCTCGACGCTGAGCACGCGGAGCGCAGCCACCGCCTCGGGCTCGCTGCCGTCCTTCGCCTTGCGGGTCTTGCCCGGTCCCGCCGCGTCCAGCGACACCGTCAATGTGAAGGTGGCGCCGCCGCCGCGGCGCGGAGCGACGGTGATGTCGCCGCCCATCGCCCGCGCCAATTGCTTGACCGAGGAGAGCCCCAAGCCGGCGCCGCCGAAGCGTGAGGCAATGGTGACATTGGCCTGGGTGAACGGGCGGAACAGCCGCTTGATCTCGGCCATGGTCAGGCCGATGCCGCTGTCGGACACCGCGAAGGCGACGCCGACCCTGCTTTTGTCCTTTGCTTTGCCTTTGGCGGGACGCCGCGGTCCGACGGCGAGGGCCACTCCGCCCTGGTCGGTGAATTTCACGGCGTTGTCGATCAGGTTCTCGAGCGCAGCGCGCAGGCGGACGGAATCACCGACCACGAGCCCGGGGATCTTGTCGGCGATGTCGATCTTGGCCTGGAGACCTTTGGCCGCGGCGCGGCCGGCCAGCGAATCGCCGGCGGTGCGGGCGAGCGCCTTGAGATCGAACAGGTCCTGCCGCGGCGTGCTGCCGCCCTTCCCCGTTTTGGCAGCATCCACGAACAGCGTGGCGAGGCTCGCCAGATGCTCGGCGCCGGCCTTGATGGTGTCGGCCCAGCGCCGCTCCCGCTCGCCGAGATCGGAGGTCGCGAGCAGGTCGCTGATCGCGAGAATGCCGGTCAGGGGGGTGCGGACCTCATGGGCAAAAGCGGCCAGCGCCGCCTGGACGACATCCGGCGCAACCGCCTTGGTGCTGCGCTTGCGCAGCCGGCCGGCCGGCCCGGCCCGCTTCCGAAGCGGCCGCCGCCTGGATGTCCGGGTGGTGCGCACTGGACGCGTCTTCGCCGCCATGAATCCCCTTCGAAGTACCCTCTTCGAACCCCGCGCGGGCCAAGCATGGCACGGAGGAACACCCGGAGTCACGGCGAGGTTAAGCTAACCCCCAGAGAAACTTAACCTAATCCCACCAGCTGGCAGATGGCGGCAGGCGTGACGCCGGCCGCGCGCAATTCGCGCAGCCCGGTCGAGCGGCTCGATTTCGACAGCTTCCGACCCGCTTCATCGCGAATCAGCCGGTGATGGCGATAGGCCGGCTCGGGCAGGCCGAGCAGGACCTGGAGCAGGCGGTGCACCGACGTCGCATGAAACAGGTCCTGCCCGCGCACGATCTCGCTGACGCCCTGGAGCGCGTCGTCGACAACCACCGAGAGATGGTAGCTGGTCGGCGTCTCCTTGCGCGCCAGGATGACATCGCCCCAGGCCTCCGGCCGCGCCGGGACGATGCCGCGCTCGCCATCCGGCCCCTCGCCGAGCTCGTTCCAGCTCAGGCCGGCGACGCGGCGGCAGGCGGCCGCCATGTCGAGCCGCAGCGCATAGGGCCCGCCCGAGGCGATCAGTCGTGTCCGCTCGTCAGCCGAGAGTGATTTGGCGTCGCCCGGATAAAGCGGCGCGCCGTCGGGATCGCGCGGCCACGGCCCGACGGCCTCGCGCGCCGCCACCAGTCTTGCGATCTCGGCACGGCTTTCGAAGGCGGGATAGACGAGACCGAGCGCAGAGAGCTTTTCCAGCGCAGTGCGATAATCCGCGAGATGTTCGGATTGCCGCCGCACCGGCGTCTCCCAGGCAATTCCGAGCCAGGCGAGATCCTCATAGATCGCCGCCTCGAACTCCGGCCGGCACCGCGTCGCGTCGATGTCCTCGATCCGCAGCAGCGATTGGCCGCCGGACTCGCGCGCTCGATCGAAGTTGAGCAGCGCGGAATAGGCGTGGCCGAGATGCAGGAAGCCGTTGGGGCTGGGGGCAAATCGGAAAACGGGTGGCATGGATTCTCACGAGACTTGTCATGGCCGGGCTTGACCCGGCCATCCATCTTCCAAGACTCTGTTACGATAGGAGATGGATGCGCGGGTCAAGCCCGCGCATGACGAGCAGGGCCTTCATGACCATCCACCTTGAAACCCAGTCAGATCTCGAAGAGGCCGTTCACGCGCTGATCAAGCGCGATCCGCGTCTCAAGCCCGTGCTCGAGATCGCGGGCATGCCGGCGTTGCGGCGGCGCGAGCCGGGGTTTACGGGGCTCGCGCACATCGTCTGCGGGCAGCAGCTCTCCACCGCGAGTGCCACGGCGATCTGGGGACGGCTGTCGGCGGCGTTCGATCCGTTCGACCATGACGCCGTGCGCCGCGCCCGCGCCGACCGGCTGGGGCGGCTCGGCCTCTCGGCCGCCAAGATCAAGACGCTCAAGCATCTCGCCCGCGAGATCGCCGCGCAGCGGCTGAACCTCGACGTGCTCGCGGAGGAGGACGCCGACGCGGCGCATCACACCCTGATCGCGCTGCCCGGCATCGGGCCCTGGACGGCCGACCTTTACCTCTTGTTCTGCCTCGGCCATGGCGATGCCTGGCCAGCCGGCGATCTTGCCGTGCAGGAGGGCATCAAGATCGGCCTCGGCCTCAAGGCGCGGCCGACAGAGAAGCAAATGGCGCCGCTCGCCGAACCCTGGCGTCCTCTGCGCGGCGCGGCGGCACATCTGTGGTGGAGCTATTATCGCGCGGTGAAGAAGCGTGAGGGCGTGCTCGCGGGATCGGGCTAACCCCGCAGCCGCGCGCGGTCGGTCCGGGCGCATTCGGCGACGAAATCGATCACGGCGCGCACCGCCGGGAGCTCGACGAGGTCGGGATGGGCCAGCAGCCAGAGATCCGCGACGCTGGCGAGCTTTTGCGGGGCGACGCGCATGAGATCGGAATAGCTTTCGGCGACGAAGCACGACAGCGCGGAGATTCCGATGCCGGCGCGGACCGCCGCCAGCATGTCCCCCTGGGACGAGCAGCGCATCGCTACCCTCGCCTGCCGCGTGACGACGTCACTCCAGCGCGCAAGCTGCGCATTGGAGGTCTGGTCGGCGAAGCCGATCACGCTGTGCTCCTTCCAATCGCCGCGCCGTTCAGGCAGGGGCCGCCCGGCGGCATAATCGCGCGAGGCATAGAAGCCCGTGCCGAGACGGCCGATCTTGCGGCCGACCAGGTTCTCCTCCCCGCTGTCGAAGGGCCGCAGCACCACGTCCGCCTCACGCCGGCGCACGCTCGCCGGAAACGGATGGGTGATGATCTCGAGCTGGATATGATCGTGCGCACGCAGGAAGGCAGGCAGACGCGGCATCAGCCAGTGCGAGGCCAGCGTCGCGCCGATCGACAGCTTGACGATGCCGCGCGCCTTGTGTCCACCCGCGGCGACTGCGGTCTCGGCCCGGAGCGCTGCGGCCGCCATGGCCTCGGCGTGCTCGCGCAAAGTCCGTCCATCCGCGGTCAGCGCCAGGCCGTCGGCGGCGCGCGCCACCAATCGGGTGCCGAGCTGGGCTTCCAGCGCCGCGATCTTGCGGCTGACGGTAGGATGGCTGGTGTGCAGGCGGCGGGCGGCGGCCGTGAAGCTGCCGGTATCGGCGACCGCGACGAAGGTCTTGCAAAGGTCCCAATCCATCGGCGGTCCTGTTCATACCTGAATGATCATCGGTTCATTATTGAACGGCCGGGCCGCGCCGTCCAACCCTATAATGGGATCAAATCCGCGGCCATGGGCGGCCCATCCGCCCGCGCGACAATCAACACGGAAACGCCTCGTCACCCGCCCGCCGGCGGGGCCGCGTTTCGGGAGGACATGATGGCGCTGCCTACTCTCTTGAAGGATTCGCTCGAGCTGCCCGTGGTCGGCTCGCCGCTGTTCATCGTCTCCGGCCCGGAACTGGTGATCGCCCAGTGCAAGGCCGGCGTCGTCGGCTCCTTCCCCGCGCTCAATGCCCGCCCGGTCGAGATGCTCGGCGAATGGCTGAGCCGCATCGAGGATGAGCTCGGCGAATACAGATCGCGCAATCCCGGCAAGAAGGTCGCGCCCTACGCCGTCAACCAGATCTGCCATGGCTCGAACGACCGGCTGATGAAGGACATGGAGACCTGCGTCAAGCACAAGGTACCCATCATCATCACCTCGCTGCGGCCGCCGGCGGAGATCGTCGAGGCCGCGCATTCCTATGGCGGGCTGGTGTTCCACGACGTCATCAACGTCAAGCACGCGCGCAAAGCCGCCGAGCAGGGCGTCGACGGTCTGATCCTGGTCTGCGCCGGTGCGGGCGGACACGCCGGCACGCTGTCGCCCTTCGCGCTGGTGCGCGAGGTCAAGCAATGGTTCGGCGGCGCGATCCTGTTGTCGGGCGCGATCAGCGACGGCTATGCCATCGCCTCGGCGCTGACGCTGGGTGCCGACCTCGCCTACATGGGCACGCGCTTCATCGCGACGCAGGAAGCCAATGCCGACGAGGCCTACAAGTCGGCGCTGACGCAGCACGCCGCGCACGACATCGTCTACACCAACCTGTTCACCGGCGTGCACGGCAACTATCTCGGCCCGTCGATCGCCGCCGCCGGCCTCGATCCGGACAATCTCCCCGCCGCAGACAAATCGAAGATGAATTTCGGCTCCGGCGGCAACATGAAATCCAAGGCGTGGCGCGACATCTGGGGATCGGGCCAGGGCATCGGCCAGATCACCGATGTTCCTCCCGTGGCGGAGCTCGTCGAGCGCATGAAGCGTGAATTCGATCAGGCGAGGCAAGATTTCCTGATGCGCGTCAGCGCCTGACGTTTCGGATTGGCAACAAAACGGGAGGACATCATGAAGCTGGCAGCCGCGTTGATCGGCCTGTCCCTGCTGGCGCTCGCCGGCGGCGGCGCCCATGCCGAAGGCACGGACGAGATTCGCATCGGACAGACCCTGCCCTATAGCGGCCCGGCGTCCGGCTTTGGCGCGATCGGCCGGACGCAGGAGGCGTTCTTCGAGAAGATCAATGCCGAAGGCGGCATCAACGGCCGCAAGGTCAAGTTCATCACGCTGGACGACGCCTATTCGCCGCCGAAGACGGTCGAGCAGACCCGCAAGCTGGTCGAGCAGGACGAGGTGCTGATGATGTTCGGCTCGCTCGGCACCGCCACCAACAGCGCCGTGCAGCGCTATCTCAACGGCAAGAAGGTGCCGCAGCTGTTCGTGCTTTCGGGCGCGACCAAATGGGCCGATCCGCAGAAATATCCCTGGACCATGCCCGGCATGGCCGCCTATGAGTCCGAAGGCGTGGTCTATGCCAAGCACGTGCTGCGCACCAAGCCCGGCGCGAAGATCGCGATCCTCTCCCAGAACGACGATTTCGGCCGCGACTATGTCGCAGGCTTCAAGCGCGCGCTCGGCGACAAGGCCTCCAGCATGATCGTCGCGGAAGCGACCTACGAGACCAGCGCGCCGACGATCAGCTCGCAGCTCTCGACCCTGAAGGCGTCGGGTGCCGACGTGCTGTTCGGCGTCGTGCTCGGCAAGTTCACCTCGCAGATGATCAAGGGCGTCGCCGAGATCGGCTGGAAGCCCGAGCTGTTCTTCGTGCCGACCTCGGCCTCGTCGATCTCGTTCCTTGAGCCGGCCGGGCTCGAGAACGCCGTCGGCCTGATCTCGTCGAGCAACCAGAAGGACACGATGGACCCGCAATGGGCCAGCGATCCCGGCGTGAAGGAGTATTTCGCCTTCATGAAGCAGTACATGCCGAATGCGGACCTCTCCAACTCCAATTATGCGGCCGGCTACCATTACGCGACGCTGCTGATGACGGTGCTGAAGGCGTGCAAGGATGATTTCAGCCGCGACAACATCCTGCGTCAGGCCGCCTCGCTGAAGGACGTGAAGCTGCCGCTGCTGCTGCCCGGCATGTCCGTCACCACCGGCGCCGACGACTATCTGCCGTTCCAGCAGCTGCAGCTGCGGCGCTTCAACGGCAAGAGCTGGGTCGGCTTCGGCGACGTGCTGGACGATCGCTAGCCTCGAGCGGAATAGGACAGACCATGATCATCAGCGGCGAACGCCGGATCGGCTATGACGAGATCCAGGCGCGCATCAAGCGCGCGGCGAGCGGACTGCGCACCCTCGGCCTTGCCGAAGGCGCGCCGGTCGCCATGATGCTGCGCAACGATTTCGTCTTGTTCGAGGTGGTCGCGGCCTCCGCCGCACTGGGCAGCCCCGTAGTGCCGATCAACTGGCACCTGAAGGCCGAGGAGGTCCGCTACATCCTGACCGACAGCGCCGCGAAGATTCTGATCTGCCATGCCGACCTGCTGCCGCAAATTCGCGGCGGCATTCCGGAGGATGTTCGCCTGCTCGTGGTCGCGACACCGCGCGAGCTGGCGGCGACCTTCGCCATTCCCCATGAGCTGACCGAGGTCCCGGCGGACCTCACCGATTGGGACCGTTGGCGCGACGGCCACACCGAAACCCAGGAGCCGCCGCGCCGGGCCGCGGCGATGATCTACACCTCGGGAACCACCGGCATGCCGAAGGGCGTGCGCCGCATGCCGATGCCGCCCGAGCAGGCCGCCGCCTCCGAGCGCGTCGGCGCGATCGCCTACGGCATCAAGCCGCGCGAGGGCCAGGTGGTGCTGATCAACGGGCCGATGTATCACTCGGCGCCGCATTCCTACGGCATGATGGCGTTCCGCAACGGCTGCACCATCGTGCTTCAGCCGCGGTTCGACGCCGAGGAGTTGCTGGCACTGATCGAGCGCCATTGTGTGACGCATATCCACATGGTGCCGACCATGTTCGTCCGTCTGCTGCGCCTGCCCGAAGCGGTCAGGCAGCGCTACGACCTGTCGTCGCTGCGCTTCGTGGTGCACGGCGCGGCGCCCTGCCCGCCCGAGGTGAAGCGGGCGATGATCGAATGGTGGGGACCGGTCATCAACGAATATTTCGGCTCGACCGAGACCGGCATCCCGGTCTGGCACTCGGCCGAAGAAGCGCTGAAGAAGCCCGGCACGGTCGGCCGCGCCATCGAAGGCGGCATCGTCAAGATTTTTCGCGACGACGGCAGCCTCTGCGATGTCAACGAGGTCGGCGAGATCTACATGCGCCAGACCGCGGTGCCCGATTTCGACTATCACGGCAAAGCGCAGGCGCGCGCCGAGGCGGGGCGCGACGGTCTCGTCAGCGTCGGCGACGTCGGCTATCTCGACGAGGACGGCTATCTGTTCCTGTGCGACCGCAAGCGCGACATGGTGATCTCGGGCGGCGTCAACATCTATCCGGCCGAGATCGAGAACGTGTTGATCGCCATGCCCGGCGTGCGCGATTGCGCCGTGTTCGGCATCCCCGACGCGGAATATGGCGAGCGGCTGTGCGCCTGTATCGAGCCCGACAAAGCCGAGCAGCTCTCCGCTGCCGCAGTGCAGGCTTTCTTGCGCGAGCGGCTGGCCAACTTCAAGGTGCCGAAGGAAGTCAAGTTCCTGGATGCGCTGCCCCGCGAGGCAACCGGAAAGATCTTCAAGCGCAAGCTGCGCGATCCCTATTGGGCGGACCGCAGGCCGGGCGGCGCTTAGGTCGTTCGCCGGCCGCGTCCGCACGCGTGGAATGCCGGGCCTTATTCCGTCCGGGCAGGGCCGCATGCCGACCCCGCTCGGGTTCGCGGCTTTTGGCGGGCCGCGAAACCGTATAGCGTTCGATCTCTGAGGAACCGCCGCGAAGACGGCCATGAGGTCGCGCATGCTGGATCGGACGCAGGATATTTCCATCGCCGCGCAAGGCTGGCTCGACGACTTCGAGCGCACCTTAAGCAGACCTGATCCCGCGACGCTGGACCCGCTCTTCCTCGCCGACGGCTTCTGGCGCGATGTGCTGGCGCTGAGCTGGAACCTGCAGACAATCGCGGGCCGCGATGCGATCACGCAGGAGCTGACGGCGCGCGGGCCCAAGGCGGCGCCGACCCATTTCAAGATCGCTCCGAACCGCGCGCCGCCGCGCTGGGTGACGCGCGCCGGCACCAACACCATCGAAGCGATCTTCCACTTCGAGACCGCGATCGGCCGCGGCAGCGGCATTGTCCGGCTCATCCCTGACACGGCCGACGGCGACCGCCTGAAGGCATGGACCCTGCTGACAGCGCTCGACGAGCTCAAAGGCTTCGAGGAACAGCTCGGCACCTCGCGGCCGCGAGGCCAGGCCTATTCGCGCGACTTCCGCGGGCCCAACTGGCTCGACCAGCGCAACGCCGCGCGCGCTTATGCCGACCGCGATCCGGCCGTGCTGGTGGTCGGCGGCGGCCAGGCCGGGCTCGCGATTGCGGCGCGGCTGAAGCAGCTGAAGGTCGACACCCTGATCGTCGATCGCGAGATGCGGATCGGCGACAATTGGCGCAAGCGCTATCACGCACTGACCCTGCACAACCAGGTGCAGGTCAATCACCTCCCCTACATGCCGTTTCCGCCGAGCTGGCCGGTCTATATCCCCAAGGACAAGCTCGCCAACTGGTTCGAGGCTTACGTCGATGCGATGGAGCTGAACTTCTGGACCGGCACCGAGTTCGAGGGCGGCGCCTATGATGAGGCCAAGGGCAACTGGACCGTGACGCTGCGGCGCGCCGACGGCAGCAAACGGACCATGCATCCGCGCCATGTGATCATGGCGACCGGCGTCAGCGGCATCGCCAATATTCCAGAGATTCCGACGCTCCACAATTTCAAGGGGACGCTACTACATTCCAGCCGCTACGAGGACGGCGAGAGCTGGACCGGCAAGCGCGCCATCGTCATCGGCACCGGCAACAGCGGTCACGACATCGCGCAGGATCTTCATTCCAGCGGCGCCGAAGTGACGCTGGTGCAGCGCTCGCCGACACTCGTCACCAATATCGAGCCGTCGGCGCAGCTGGCCTATGCGATCTACAATGAGGGCACGCTCGAGGACAACGATCTGATCGCGGCCTCGATGCCGACGCCGCTCGCGAAGAAGACGCATGTGATGCTGACCGAGCAGTCGAAGCAGCTCGACACGGAGCTGCTCGACGGCCTCTCCCGCGTCGGCTTCAAGCTCGATTTCGGCGAGGCCGGCACCGGCTGGCAGTTCAAGTATCTCACCCGCGGCGGCGGCTACTATTTCAACGTCGGCTGCTCCAACCTCATCGTCGAGGGCAAGATCAAGCTCAGGCAGTTTTCCGAGATCGAAGGCTTCGTTGCCGAGGGCGCGCGGATGAAGGACGGCTCGATCATTGCCGCCGACCTGATCGTGCTCTCGACCGGCTACAAGCCGCAGGAATATCTGGTGCGCAAGCTGTTCGGCGACGGCATCGCCGCTCGCGTCGGCCCGGTCTGGGGCTTTGGCGACGGCTTCGAGCTGCGCAACATGTATGCGCGCACCAAACAGCCCGGCCTCTGGTTCATCGCCGGCAGCCTCGCGCAATGCCGGATCAACTCGAAATATCTCGCGCTGCAGATCAAGGCGATCGAGGAAGGGATTTTGGGGCGGACGTAACCACAATCGTCATTCCGGGGCGCGCGTCAGTGCGAACCCGGAATCCATTCATCCACGAAAACGCCGTATGATGGATTCCGGGCTCACGCTCCGCGTGCCCCCGAATGACAAAAAGGAGAGACCACCCATGCCAGCCATTCTCGGCACCGGCGAGCACCGTTACCGCGTCGTCGACAACTTCGCGAAATTGCCGGACGGCTGGCAGCTCACCGATGTCGCCTCGGTCGCGGTCGACAGCAAGGACCGCGTCTACGTCTTCAACCGCGGCGCCCACCCGATGGTGGTGCTGGACCGCGAGGGCAATTTCCTGCGCAGTTTTGGCGAGGGCCTGTTCTCGCGCGCGCACGGCCTGCATATCGACGCCGATGACAATCTCTATTGCACCGATGATGGCGACCATACCGTGCGCAAATGCACCACCGACGGCAAGGTGCTGCTGACGATCGGCATCCCCGCAAAGCCGGCGCCGTTCATGAGCGGCGAGCCGTTCCACCGCTGCACCCACACCGCGCTGTCGCCGAAGGGCGAGATCTACGTTTCCGACGGCTATGGCAATGCGCGCGTGCACAAATTCACGCCCGACGGCAAGCTGATCAAGAGCTGGGGCGAGCCGGGCACCGATCCCGGCCAGTTCAACATCGTGCACAATATCGCGACCGATGCCGACGGCTGGGTCTATGTCGCCGATCGCGAGAACCACCGCGTCCAGGTGTTCGACGGCGAGGGCAAATACGAAACGCAGTGGAACAATCTGCACCGCCCCTGCGCGCTGTGCTGCTGCGGTGGGGCCAAGAGCCCGACCTTCGTGATCGGCGAGCTCGGCCCCGGCCTTGCCATCAACCGCGATGTGCCCAATCTCGGGCCGCGGCTGTCGATCGTGGACGCCAAGGGAAATCGCATCGCGCGGCTCGGCGGCGAGGAGGGGCCGGGCGTCGCCAGCGGCAAATTCCTGGCGCCGCACGGCATCGCGCTGGACTCGAACGGCGATATTTATGTCGGCGAGGTCGGCGTCACCAACTGGCAGACCAGCTTTCCAGACGAGGAGATGCCGGCCGCGGTGCGCGCGACGCGCTGCCTGCAGAAGCTGGAGCGGGTACCGGAATGAGGCGTCGGCGCCTGCCCGGCGGTTCCGGGCCAAGCCTCGCCCGGCCCTCTCCGAATCACGGCGTTTTTGGGCACTTCGCCACCCCGCCGCCGCATTGGCCGCGGCTGAATAAGTCGCTCGACGGGCTTCACAATCCCGTCACGCTGCATGTAGTATGTCAATACATGCTGCTTCGCAGCGTACATTGGAGGCCGGGAGCGTTACTTGAACGCACATGTCTCGCAAGGCAGTTGGCCGGTGTTGGTGCTGAATGCGGACTTCCGGCCGCTGAGTTACTACCCACTGTCGTTGTGGTCGTGGCAAGACGCGATCAAGGCGGTGTTCCTCGACCGCGTCAACATCGTCGCCCATTACGACCAGGCGGTTCGAAGTCCCACGCTGGAAATGCAGCTGCCCAGCGTCGTCTCGCTCAAGTCCTTCGTCAAGCCGACCACCCACCCCGCCTTCACCCGCTTCAACGTCTTCCTGCGCGATCGCTTCAACTGCCAATATTGCGGCTCGCCCGAAGACCTCACCTTCGATCACATCATCCCGCGCAGCAAAGGCGGCCAGACCACCTGGGAGAACGTGGTCGCGGCGTGCTCGCCGTGTAATTTGCGCAAGGGCAACCTCACGCCGGCACAGGCAAGAATGTTTCCGCGCCAGACCGCGTTCGCACCGACCGTGCACCAGCTCCACCGCAACGGCCGCCTCTTCCCGCCGAACTATCTGCACGACAGCTGGCTGGACTATCTGTACTGGGATACGGAGCTGGATCCGTAAGGGCGGGCCAGCGCGCTCTGCTATCCCCGCTGCAAAGCCAGCGTCACGCCGCCGAGCGTGAGCGCCATCGCTGTCCATTCGCGGTAGCCCAGCGGCTCGCCCAGAATGATCGCGGCGGAGACGACGCCGATCACGGGCACGATCAGCATGCCGGTCGAAGCCGAGGTCGGTGGCAGGCGGCGCAGCGTCTCGAACCAGGTGACGTAGCAGAGGCCCATCGGCACCAGCGTCATGTAGACGAAGCAGCCGAGCCCCAGCGGGGTGATCGCGGTGACGTCAGGACGCTCGAACAGCACGCCGAGGACCAGCATCGTGGCGCAGCCGACCCCGACCTGCCAGGCGACGACGACCAGGGGCGGCATCGGCAGCGGCTTGCGGTTCAGCACGTTGCCGAGCGCGAACAGGATGGCACAGAGCAGTGCGAGCACAATGCCGACCAGCTTGTCGGTGCTGAACGCAAAACCGTTGCCGCTCAGGAGCAGCGTGACGCCGGCAACGCCGAGGACCAGCCCGAAAACATCCCGTCGGGCCGGTCGCGTGTGCAGCACCGGCCAGGCGAACAGCATCGCCCAGATCGGCATCGTATAGGCGAGCAGCGCGCCCTCGCTCACGCTCACATACTTCATCGCGACCGTGCCGAGACCCATCCAGGCAAGGACGTTGGTGAAGGTCGCAAACAAGAGCCGCGGGACCGCCTCGCGCGGAACGGCGAAGGATTCCTTCCGGCTCAGCACCAGGGCGCCGAGAATGAGCGAGGCGCACACGCCCGCAAGCCCGCGCGCGAACAAGGGTGGCCATTGCTGCAGCAACAGCTTCATCAGCGGCCAATTCAACGCCCAGCCGAACGCCGTCACGCAGAGGCAGAGAGAGCCGATCGTCCTGTCGCGTCGCGCCGTGTCCATACCCAGCGCTTAGCAGGCCGGGACAGGTCGCTCCACCTCGGCTGGTGCATGCGGGCCATCGCGCAGGACGGAACCGGACTGCCTGGTGCTCGTTCAAGTGATAGCACACGCATCGACGCGTGCAGCGCAACCGAGGGAGGGCATGATGCCTGCAGCTGAGAGAGACCATATCTACAAGATCCTGGACCTGGTCGGATCGTCCGAGACCTCGATCGAAGACGCGATCAAGAACGCCATCAGCCGCGCGTCGAAGACCATTCGCGAGATGAAGTGGTTCGAGGTGGTGCAGACGCGCGGCCACATCGAGAACGGCGCCGTCGGTCACTATCAGGTCACGTTGCGCGTCGGCTTCACGCTCGAAGAGTGACTACGGCCCTCGCGTCGGAAGCGATCCGCAGGACTCGCGAAGGGCGGCCTCGGACCCCGCCATTGACCCGCTCTCAGCCAGCATTGTAGCTTCAGCTCTGTACTCGGAGCGGCCGTATCGGCCGGGGCTAGAGTGTTGCTGTGGTGGATGCGGTCAAGCTCGTCCTGTTCGACATGGACAATGTCCTCTGTCGGTACGACAGGAGCAAACGGGTGGCGTATCTCGCCGAGCTCGCAGGGGTCACGGGCGAGTTCGTCTACAACGCGATCCGGCTTCGAGGCGCTCGGCGATTGCGGCGCGCTCGATGCCTCGGATTATCTGCGCGGCTTCGGCGAACGCATCGGCTACCCGCTGTCGTTGGAGGAGTGGGTCGAGGCGCGGCGCTGTTCCATGCTTCCCGATCACGCGATGCTGGAGATTGCCGACAGCTTGCGTCGAGCCATCGACATCGCCGTCCTGACCAACAATACCACGCTGGTCGCCGACCACATCGAGACGCTGCTGCCGGACCTGCGTCCGCTGTTCGGCTCCCGGATCTACGCCTCGGCCCAATTCAAGACCGCCAAGCCGGACCCGCACTGCTATCGGCTCTGCCTCGCAGAGCTCGCGGCGAAACCGGAGACCGTCCTGTTCGTCGACGATCTCGCAGCAAACGTCGCCGGCGCGCGACAGGCCGGCCTGTTCGCGCATCATCACACGTCCGTGGAGGCTTTCAGGCAGGCTCTGTCGGAGCACGGCCTGCCGCTCGACTGAACCTGCGTTTCGTCAGGCCAGATGGCACGCCACGAAGTGCCCGCCCGCACCCTCCTTCAGCACCGGCGCGCTTTCCGCGCAGCGTGGCTGGGCGATCGGGCAACGGGTGTGAAAGTGACAGCCGGAGGGCGGCTTCATCGGGCTCGGCACGTCGCCCTTGAGGCGGATGCGCTCGCGCTTCAGCTTGGGATCGGGCACCGGCACCGCCGACAATAGCGCCCTGGTGTAGGGATGCTGCGGGTTGCGGTAGAGGTCGCTGGCTTTGGCGAGCTCGACGATGCGGCCGAGATACATCACCGCGACGCGGTCGGAGATGTGCTCGACCACCGAGAGGTCGTGCGCGACGAAGAGATAGGTCAGGTTCAGCTCGGCCTGGAGGTCTTCCAGGAGATTGATGACCTGCGCCTGGATCGACACGTCGAGCGCGGAGACCGGCTCGTCGCAGACGATCAGCTTCGGCTCCACCGCGAGCGCCCGGGCGATCACGATGCGCTGGCGCTGGCCGCCGGAGAATTCGTGCGGATAGCGGCGCATGTGCTCGGCCTTGAGCCCGACCTTGACCAGGAGGCCCGCCACGCGCTCCTCGCGCTCCCTCGGCGAGGAGGCGAGATTGTGGATGGTGAAGGCCTCGCCAAGGATCGCCCCGACCGTCATGCGCGGATTGAGCGAGGCGAACGGATCCTGGAATACCAGCTGCATGTTCCGCCGCATCGCACGCAGGTCGTTGCCGCCGAGCTTGCGCACATCCTGGCCGTCGAAGGTGACCTCGCCGTCGGTCGGCTCGATCAGGCGCAGCACGCAGCGTCCCGTGGTCGACTTGCCGCAACCGGATTCGCCGACGAGACCGAGCGTCTCGCCGCGGTTGACCGAGAACGACACGCCGTCGACCGCATAGACAGTGCCGACCTGGCGCGACAGCAGGCCGCCGAGGACCGGGAAATGTTTCTTCAGGCCGCTGACGCGGAGCAAGGGCTCGCTCATGACGCGGCTCCCAGGTTCGGATCGCCGAGATGACAGGCCATGCGGTGACCGGGCGCGATCTCGCGCAACAGCGGCTCCTTCTCGGTACAGACATTCATGGCGAACTTGCAGCGCGGCGCGAAGCGGCAGCCGACCGGCGGGTTGATCAGGATCGGCACCGAGCCACCGATCGCCTCGAGCCGCGTCTTGTGCTCGCTGTCGAGATCGATACGCGGAATCGAGCGGATCAGGCCTTGCGTATAGGGGTGACGGGGATCGCCGAAGAGGTCGTCGACGGGCGCCTCCTCCACCACCTTGCCGGCATACATCACGACAACGCGCTGCGCGGTCTCGGCGACGACGCCCATGGCATGGGTGATCAGCATCACCGCCATGCCGAAGCGCTCCTTCATGTCCTGCAACAGGTCGAGGATCTGCGCCTGGATGGTGACGTCGAGCGCGGTGGTGGGCTCGTCGGCGATGATCAGCTTCGGCTTGCAGGCGAGCGCCATCGCGATCATCACGCGCTGGCGCATGCCGCCGGAGAACTGGTGCGGATAATTGTGCACGCGGCCTTCGGCATTGGGGATCTGCACCAGCTTCAGCATCTCGATGGTGCGTTCGAGCGCCTGCTTCTTGGTCACGGCTTCGTGCCGGCGCAGGCTCTCGGCGATCTGCTCACCGATCGTGAGCACCGGGTTGAGCGAGGTCATCGGCTCCTGGAAGATGAAGCCGATCTCCTTGGCGCGAATCTCGTCGAGCTGGTTGCTGGTCAGCGGCACCAGATCGCGGCCCTCGAAGATGATCTGGCCCGCCGCGATCCGGCCCGGCGGCATCGCGATCAGCTTCAGAATCGACATCGCGGTCACGGTCTTGCCGCAGCCGGATTCGCCGACGACGCAGAGCGTCTCGCCCTTGTTGATGGAGATGTCGACGCCGTCGACGGCCTGGAGGATGCCGTCATCGGTGGAGAAGTGGGTTTTCAGGCCCTTGATCTCGAGCAGCGGCGCCATCAGATCACCCGTCGCGCATCGAGCGCGTCGCGCAGACCGTCGCCGATGAAGTTGATGGCGACCACCGCGATGAAGATCGCGCCGCCCGGAAACAGCGCCCAGTGCGGGCCGATGTCGAGAAAATCCTTGGCGTCATACAGCAGCCGGCCCCAGGTCGGGGTATCCGGCGGGAAGCCGAGGCCGAGGAAGGACAGCGTCGATTCCGCGATGATCGCGGCGGCGACGTCGATGGTGCCGGCGATGATCACCGGGCCGACCGCATTGGGCAGGATGTGCCGCACCACCTGCCGCACCGGGCTGGCGCCAAGCGCACGGGCGGCTTCGACGAACTCCTTTTCGCGGATCGACAGGAATTGCGCACGCACCAGGCGCGCGACCGGCATCCAGCGCAGGCCTCCGATCACGAGCACGATCAGGATGAAGATGCCGCCTTCGGGGCCGAACACCTGCTTCAGCCCGTCGCGGAACAGATAGATCAGCAGCAGGAGCAGCGGCAGCTGCGGCAGCGACAGGAACAGGTCGGTGAGCCACATCAATCCGTGTCCGAGCGCGCCGCGCGACATGCCGGCAAGCGCACCGATCAGCGTGCCGATGAAGACCGAGACCAGCATCGCGGCGAGCCCGACCGCGAGCGAGATGCGGCCGCCATAGATCATGCGCGCCAGAATGTCCTGGCCGAGATCGTCGGTGCCGAAGGGATGGGCGAGCGAGGGTCCCTGTAGCCCTGCGACAATGTCGATGTCGTTGATCTTCACACGCCACACGAAGGGCCCAAGCACGACGGCAAGGACCAGAATGAGGAGCAGGAAGGCGCTGACGACGGCGAGTTTGTGGCGGCTGTAACGCCGCCACGTCTCGCGCCAGGGCGAGTAGACGCCCCGCTCAGCGGAGGGAGATGCGAGGGTCAAGCCAGCCATAAAGGACGTCCGCGATGAGATTGAACAGCACCACGAGGCACGCGAAGACGAAGGTGACGGCCATCACCACCGGCGTGTCGTTGGAAAGGATGGAGGAGATCAGCAGCGAGCCGATGCCGGGAATGCGGAAGATCTGCTCGGTGACGATGGCGCCGCCGAACACCGCGGGCATCTGCAAAGCGATCAGCGTGACCACCGGGATCATGGCGTTGCGCATCACGTGCTTGACGATCACCGTGGCCTGGCCGAGGCCCTTGGCCCGCGCCGTGGTGACGTAGTCGAGCCGGATGACGTCGAGCATCGCCGAGCGCACGAAGCGCGTCATCGACGCCGCCTGAAACAGGCCGAGCACCGCCACCGGCATGATCGCCTGACGGATCATCTCCAGCACCCAGCGGATGCCGGTCGCCTTGATGTCGGTGGTGTAGACGAAAGGCAGCCAGTCCAGCGTGACCGAGAAGATCAGGATGAACAGGATGCCGGTGAAGAAGGTCGGCAGCGAGAAGCCGACGAAGGCGAGCGTATTCGCGATCTGGTCGAACAGCGAATACGGCCTGGTAGCGGCATAGACGCCGACCGGAATCGCGATCAGCAGCGCCAGGATCTGCGCCGAGCCGATCACGTAGAGCGTGGCCGGCAGGCGCTGCAGGATCAGCGTGTCGACGTTCATTCGGCTGACGAAGGAGAAGCCCCAGTCGCCGTGCAGCATGGCGTTGAGCCAGTGCAGGTACCGGAGATGGATCGGATCATCGAGACCGAACTTGGCCCGGAGTGCCGCCTGCACTTCGGGCGGCACGTTCGGATTGGTGGCCAGTTCGGAGAACGGATCGCCGGGCGCGAGCGCGAGCACGACGAACAGCACCAGCGAAATCGCCAGCAGGCTCGGAACGGCAATCAGGAGGCGACGCAGGACATACTGACTCATAGGGACAAATCCCGTTTAGCCTGCGCTCATGCCTCCCGGTACCAGTCCTGGATGTTGTCGGTGCGATTGGCCCAGCCCGAGAGCGCCGGCCGCAACGTGTTGGCGCAGGCATCCACCAGCAGGCGATGCATCACCGGAATGAATACGGTGTCCTGCCACAACAGGTCGTTGCACTTGATGTAGAGCGCGGCGCGCTTGACCGGATCGGTCTCGGTCTCGGCCGCAGCAATGGCGTCATCATACTCCTTGTTGACGTAGCGCGGGAAATTCTGCCCCTGCCACTTGTTCTCCTTGCTGGCTACATTGGCGGAGATGTAGCGCTTCATGTGCAGGGCCGGATCCGGCTGGGTCATCGGGATCTGGAATTCCTCGATGTCGGCATAGAACTTCGGGAACGTGTCGGGGTTGGCGACGTCAGACGAGAAGAAGACCGAGGCAACGACCGATTTCAGCTCCACGTCGATGCCGGCCTTCTGGCAGGCCTGCTTGACGATGGCCTGGGTCTTCTGGCGCGGACCGTTGGTCGAGGTCTGGTACAGAAGCTTGAATTTCTTGCCGTCTTTCTCGCGGATGCCGTCGGCGCCGACCTTCCAGCCGGCGTCATCGAGCATCTTCGACGCCTTCTCGATGTTGAACTCCCACGAGGTGTTCTTGGAGACGAACTTCTCGGGACCGTTGAGGTAGTTGGCCGTGGTGCGTCCGGCGCGGCCATAGATCGCTTTCTTGACGGACTCGCGATCCACGAGCAGGGCGAGCGCCTTGCGCACGTTCGGATCCGACAGGATCGGGTGCTTGGTCTTGATCGAGGAGCGCTCGCCGTCGATCTCGACGTTGGGGTCGGTGAAATTGATGGCGATGAACTCGATGTCACCGCCGGTGGCGTAGACGGTCTTGCCCTTGCCGCCCTTCTCCAGACGCAGCAGCACGTCGTCTTCGACCTGCATGTTCCAGGCGAAATCGAATTCGCCGGTCTGGATCACCGCGCGCGCCGCAGAGACGGCATCGCCGCCGCCCTTCATCTCGATGGTGTCGAAATGCGGGCGGTTGGGCATGTGATAGTCGGGATTGAGCTGGCCGCGGACCACGTCGCCCGGCTTGAACTCGACGAACTTGTAGGGACCTGTGCCCACCGGGGACAAATTGTTCGGCGCCTCGCGGGACTTCGAGCCCTTGTAGTCAGCGAACAGATGCTTCGGGATGACGCATCCATAAGCGCCGACGAACGCGTTGGCCCAGAACGGCGTCGGGTTCTTGAACAGGATGCGGATGGTGAGGTCATCCACCTTTTCGACCGTCATGTCTGCGTAGGTGCTGACGGAGACGGCGGCCGTGGCCGGATCGCTGGCATAGGCCCAGGTGAACACGAAATCGTCGGCAGTCAGTGGTTTGCCGTCGTGCCATTTGACGCCGGGCTTGATCTTCCAGGTCACCGACTTGGCGTCGGCGGCAAGGCCGCCATTTGCGACTGAGGGAATTTCGGCGGCCAGAATCGGATTGAGATTGCCCTCCGCGTCCCAGCTCGCGAGCGGCTCATAGAACAGACGCGAGCCGTCCTGGTCCTTGGTGCCGTTGGCAAAATGCGGATTGAGCAGCGTCGGCCCCTGCCACCACAACAGCTTCAGCGCGCCGCCGCCGCCGCGCTTGGTCGGAGAATAGGGATTGGGGCTCTGCGCCATGGCAACGCCGCCGAGCGCGAGGAGCTGGTTGGCCAGGGGAGCGGTGAGACCGACCGCGGCGAGGCGCTTGATGAAGGCGCGGCGGTCCATCCGCCCGTCCTTCACCTGACCGATCATCGAACGCAGTTCTTTGTCCAGCATGGTTGTCCCCCGTCTGGTGCCGGCATGGATGCAGGCGGCCGCTGGAGGCGACCGCCGGGTTTGGCTGGCGGTAGATGGCACACCGAATGGGGTGCACGTCAACTGGGACCGTGTGTATGCAAACGGTCTTCTGGCTGTCCGTTGGGCAAAATTGCGTTCCGCAGCCCATCCGTTCGGCAATCCAGCATTAAAATCTGCTGGATTGCGCGCTGCACTGCGGAAAATTTGTTCGCTGGATCAGACGAAGTATCGAGGCCGATTCTACGCCACGGACATGTCGAGCGGCGGCGCGACGTGATCCGGCAGCGGACAAACGTAAGGTGTCCTGGCCGTCCGCTTCTGGAGATCCGCCTTGGCGGCCTTGATGAGTTCCGGTTCCGTCAACGCCTTGATGCCGAGACCGGCCATCGCCTTGGCGGCCTGCACCATGGCCTTGTGCGCATGCGGGCTCTTGCCCTGCGCCACCACCTGCCAGGTGTGGAAGGGCGTGCCGATTGCAACCGTGGGTGCGTGCACCTGCACCGTCGGCACCACCCAGCTCACGTCGCCGACATCGGTCGAACCGACGAGCGGATTGCGCTTGGCGTCGAGCGGCACCAGGAAGTCGGCCAGCGGCCGATCGGTCGGCTCCATGCCGATCGCGTAATAGACCGACGCGATGTCCTTGTCGCTCAAGGTCGCACGGATCTGGCCGGCAAAGCTCTTGTCCGCATCGTCGAAATGCGGCGGTCCGAGCTCTTCCATCACCTGGTGCAGCGCCTGCTCCAGCGGCGCGTTCGGCAGGATGTTGGAGACCGCGGAGATGATCTTCATCTCGACCTTGGTCTCGGTCATCAACGCCGCGCCTTGCGCGATCTTGGACACGCGCTCGACCAGCTCGTTCATGCCGGGAAGATCGCGCGCGCGGATCGAATAGCGGACGCGCGCATGGGCCTGCACCACGTTGGGCGCGATGCCGCCGGTGTCGAGCAGCGCGTAGTGCACGCGCGCGTCGCTCGGCATGTGCTCGCGCATGTAGTTGACGCCGACATTCATCAATTCCACCGCATCGAGCGCCGAACGGCCGAGATGCGGCGAGGCCGCCGCATGCGAGGTGCGGCCGGTGAAGGTGAAATCGGCGCGCGTGTTCGCGAGCGACGGCGTCACTGCCACTTCCCAGAAACTGTGCGGATGCCAGGTGATGGCGATGTCGGCGTCTTCGAACGCGCCGGAGCGCACCATGAAGGCCTTGGCCGCGCCGCCTTCCTCCGCCGGGCAGCCGTAATAGCGCACGCGGCCGGGCACATTGTTCTCCGCCAGCCAGTCCTTCACCGCCGTCGCGGCGAGCAGCGCGGCGGAACCGAGCAGGTTGTGACCGCAGCCATGGCCATGGCCGCCGGTCTCGATCGGGCGATGCTCGGCGACACCCGCCTCCTGGCTGAGGCCCGGCAGCGCATCGTACTCGCCCATGAAGGCGATGACCGGACCGCCCTCGCCCCACTCGCCGATCAGCGCAGTCGGGATGCCGGCGACGTTCTCGGTGATGCGGAATCCCTGATGACGCAGCTCGGCGAGATGCTCGGCGGCAGACCGCGCCTCGGTGTAGCAGACCTCAGGCATGCCCCAGACCCTGTCGCTGAGGTCGATGAAACGTGCCTTGATCGTGTCGATGCCACGCCAGATGTCGCTGCGGTTGTCCATGCTTGTCGTCCGTGATCCCTTGGTCAAACGAAGCGGCAATGGTTAGCAGCTTCATGTTGGCCCGCCTAGAACCGGCGCGGACATCAGCCATGCGGCGCGGCCGGATCACATGACGTTTCGTGCACGAGGTGTTTCCAAGCCTTTCGAAGATTTCACGCACCGTTCTCCCGAATAGTTGGGAACGAGGCTTTCAAGACGGCCTACTCCGGCCTAAATTAGGCGTGCTTCGCGCGTCGCTCCGCCAGCCTTGCCGGAGCGATGCTCAGCCAGGAGAACTCCATGAGCACTCTGACCGAATGGAGAGTGCCGCCGGCGAACCAGCCGCGGGCGAGCGACTACGGTTTCGATCTCGACCGCGCGCTCGGCTCCGTCGTCGGCCTGCACGCCATCATCCCGCCGGACGCCTTCAGTGCCGAGACGCTGGGCACCGAACGCGCCGGCAACGGCGTCGTGATCGACGACGGCCTGGTGCTCACGATAGGTTATCTCATCACCGAGGCAGAATCGGTCTGGCTGCACCGCGCCGATGGACGCGTGGTGGAGGGCCATGCGCTCGGCTTCGATTCCGAGACCGGGTTCGGGCTGGTGCAGGCGCTCGGCCAGCTCGACATTGCGCCGCTGCCGCTCGGCTCATCGGCGGCGACGCGGATCGGCGACCGCGTCGTGGTCGGCGGCGCCGGCGGGCGCACGCGCTCGGTCGCGAGCCAGGTCGTGGCAAAGCAGGAATTCGCCGGTTACTGGGAATATCTGCTGGATGAGGCCATCTTCACCGCTCCCGCACATCCGAACTGGGGCGGCACGGCACTGCTCAACGAACGCGGCGAGCTGATCGGCATCGGCTCGCTCCAGCTCGAGCGCGAACGTGACGGCAAGGCCGAGCACGTCAACATGATCGTGCCGATCGACCTCCTGAAGCCGATCCTGGACGATCTGCGCAAGTTCGGCCGCGTCAACAAGCCGGCACGGCCCTGGCTCGGGCTCTTCTCGACGGAGATCGACAACCGCGTGGTGGTGATCGGGATCTCCGCCAACGGCCCGGCCGCCCGCGCCGAGCTCAAGACCGGCGACGTCATCCTCGCCGTCAACGGCGACAAGGTGACGAGCCAGACCGCCTTCTACAAGAAAATGTGGGCGCTCGGCGCCGCCGGCGTCGACGTGCCGCTCACCGTTCATCATGAAGGCGTCACCTTCGACGTCACGGTGACGTCGACCGATCGCTTCAAGCTCCTGAAGGCGCCGAAGCTGCACTGATCCAAGGGCTTTGAGGAAGCGGGCGATGACCGAGGCCGTGGTGGACGACATCGTGGCCGTGCTGCCGCCGCTGCTCAACGCGCTGGAAGCGCTCGGCTTCTTCCAGCGGCATCTGCATCCGCCGGCCTTCGCCACGGTGATGGATGCGATCGGTACGCCGGACCAGGCGCTGCAGACGGCGCACGCGGCAATCGGGGATTGGCCGGAACAGTTCGCTGGCCTGCGCGAGCGGCTCGATCGCGCCTGCGGCGAGACGCTCGCTGCCTTTGCCGGCATTCGCGAGGTCGAGCGAGGCCATGGCGATCTCGTCGCGGTGTTCCGCGCCCTGCGCCATGTCCCTCGCGCGCAGGAGGCGCTTTATCCGCTGGCGTCGCAGTTTCCGCCCGTGAGCGGCTTCTTCCTCAACGCCGCCAATCGCGACAATGCGGATTTGTTGTCGCGGCTCGAAGCCGGCGCGAGCGAAGATACCGGCATCTTCCACGACCACAACGAGCCTGGCAGCCGCGGTGGCTTCTCGGTCTATGTCCCCGAATATTACACGCCCGGGCGAGACATGCCGCTGGTGATGGCGCTGCATGGCGGCAGCGGCAACGGACGCGGCTTTCTGTGGAGCTGGCTCCGCGACGCCCGCAGTCGTGGCGCGATCCTGGTGGCGCCGACCGCGACCGGACCAACCTGGGCGCTGATGGGCGAGGACACCGACACGCCGAACCTCATGCGCATCCTCGAGGACGTGCGCAGCCGCTGGAGCATCGACCCCTCGCGCATGCTGCTGACAGGCATGAGCGACGGCGGCACCTTCTGCTACGTCACCGGCCTCGACGGCGCCTCACCGTTCACGCATCTCGCGCCTGTTGCAGCGACCTTCCATCCGCTGATGGCGGAAATGGCCGACGCAACGCGCCTGCAGGGCCTGCCTATCTTCATCACTCACGGCAAGCTCGACTGGATGTTTCCGGTGCAGACCGCGCGACAGACGCAGGCGGCGCTCTCCGCGGGCGGTGCCCAAGTCACCTATCGCGAGGTCGACGACCTCAGCCACACCTATCCGCGCGAGATCAATGCGGAGCTGATGCAGTGGCTGAACGGAGAATGAACAACCTCTCCTTAGATGCGCCGCATGGTCGCGGAACCATCACTCCGGGCCGACGTTATTGCCCGTCACCGGAGGTTCGCCATGCAGACTTTTTTCGGAATGATCCTGGGCGCGTTGCTGCTTGCGGGCGGCGTTTACGTCTATGATTCCATGCAGACGTCGTCGGTCGCCAATGGCGAGGTCGCGATCACCAAGCGCACCATCGTGAACTGGGACGTCGCCAAGGCCGATTGGGATGCGCTGCGCGATCGCGCGCACAAGGACTGGGTCCGGATCTCGTCGAAGTAGTTTCGTCCGATCGACATGAACAAGGCGCCGTCGCAAGATCCGCGACGGCGCCCTTTTTATTGCGCCCTGAAATACCGCCGGCTCAGTTCATCTTGGCCTTGCGGGCGTCGGCGATGACCTGCTCGAACTCGGCCATGCTGAGCGCGCCGGGCACGCGATACTTGCCGACGATGAAGGATGGGGTGCCATGGAATCCGAAAGCTTCAGCCTGCTCGTTGTTGCGCTTGAGGATGGCGTCGATGTCCTTGGCGTGCCCGGTGAGATCGCGCTTCAACCGGTCCATGTCGACCCCGGCGGCCGCGAGCAGCTCGTTGATGCGCGACTCGGTCAGGCGCGAGCTGACGCCGATCATGGCGTCATGGGCCTGGTGGTACTTGTTCTGGAATTTGGCCGCCAGCGCGCTCCGCGCGGCGGCGACCGAAACCGGCCCGAGGATCGGCCAGTCCTTCATCACCAGCCGCACCTTGCCGTCGTCCTGGACGACCTGGCGCAGTTCGGGCTCGAGCTTGCGGCAATAGGGACAATTGTAATCGGACCATTCGACGATGGTGATGTTGCCGTCGGGATTGCCTGCGACGGGCGTGTCGGGATCGCGCAGCACCTTGGCTTCGGTCAGCACCTCGTCATCCCCGGCCGCCGCGCGGGCCGGGACGATGCCACCTACCGCGAGAGCACCCGCTCCGATCAGCATCAAGGCTGCGCGCCGCGTCGGCGCAAGGCCACTCTTCCCAAATCCCGTCATATCTCGTCCCGTTTCGGTCCCATCTTGCGGAGATACGCCCGCGGACCAGCCATTGTTACGGGTCATATAGAATGCCGCGGACGTGATTGCCACGCGAAACGCACCCGGCTCAGCTAGGCCGCCGGGTGAGGCAGCATCGCCATCAACGTCCCGCTCATCGCGGCGATCAGCGTGGTCTTGCCATCATGCTCGGCGTAGGCCTTTGCCTCGCAGAAGGTCAGCGTGCGGCCGGGCTTGACCACTTCGGCCTTGAAGACGAAGCGCTCGCCGCGGGCGGGCGCGAGCAGCGTGGTCTTGAATTCGACGGTGAGGATACCGGCCTCCGGGGGCATCAAGCTGAAGGCCGCAACGCCGCAGGCGTTGTCGAGCCCGGCCGCGATGATGCCGGCATGGATGAAACCGTTCTGCTGCGTGAGGGCCGGCGCATGCAGCATCGCCAGTTCGACCTCGCCCGGCGCGAGACGGACGATCACGATGCCGAGCGTGCGCATTGCCGGCTGGCTATCGAACATGGCGATGGAAGCCGCGCGATAGCCCGGGTTTTTCGGCTCAAACGCAGCCATGGCTCAGGCCTCGGCTGGTTCGGCAAGATGCCTCGAGGCCGCTTCGCGGATGGCATCGGCGAACGGTGCGGACTTCCGCAATTGGCGATCCATGTGCACGCCGGTGATCTCGCACGTCGCGGCGAGCTCGCCGGTCTCGGCATTCGTCATGTCGTGCCGGAAGCGGATCGACTTGTCCCTGATTTCGAGCAGATGGCTGCGGATCTCGACGATATCGCCGGCCAGCAGCTCGCGCTTGTAGGCGATGCTCTGCTGGACGGCGGCCATGCCGCGGCCGGAAGAGCGCAAATAGCTCGGCGTCAGGCCGAGGCGAGCGAACAGATTCCAGTTGGCCTCGTCGAATTTGCCGACATACCACATGATGTTCATGTGCCCGACATGGTCGCATTGCCACGGATAGACGGTGCCGCGATAGGTCGCCTCCTGCTCCATCGCACTCCCTCCGGCTTTTTCGTCTTTGAGCCTTGATACGGTAGCGTATCAAACCCGTGCCGCGTTAGCAATACGGCACCGTATCAAGACCGGGTGAGGCTTCCTTCATGAGTGACGGCAAGGGCGATGTCTGGGTCGAGGCTGGATTTGCCGAGCTCGCCCGCGCCGGGGTGGAGGGCGTGCGGGTCGAGGTGCTCGCCAAGAATCTCGGCGTCACCAAGGGCGGCTTCTACCGCCGCTTCGCCGACCGCGCCGCGCTGCTCGAGGCCATGCTGGAAGCCTGGCGCAAGGGCCGCATCGCCGCGATCGCGCAGCAGACAAGTCTCGACGGGCAAACGCCCCGCGAGCGGCTCGGGGCGGTGATCCAGCTCTATTCCGAGCGGCTCAATCCCGAAGGCATGGCGATCGAGCTTGCGATCCGGCAATGGGCCCGCTCGGACCAGAACGCCGCGGCGGCGGTGGCGAACGTCGACGCGGAGCGGCTCAAGCACGTCGGCGACCTCTATCGCGCGACCGGCCTTGCGACCGAGGAGGCCGACGCGCAGGCCTTCCTGTTCTACTGCTTCATCTTCGGCCAGAGCCTGTTGTTCGTCGAGAGCGGTCCGCGCAAGCGGTCGCAGCTCGTGGCGAAATCCGCCGAGAAGCTGCTCGACTGAGCCTGATCCGGACCCAGAGGGCCGCGCAAGCGCAAAGTGTGCAGCGGTTTTCCGAAAAGATCGTGCGCGAATATTCAGGCGAAAAGGCCGGAGCGTTGCTCCGGCCTTCGTAGCTATTCGAAGCTCAGGCGGCACCCTTCAGCTTCTTGGTGCATTCGCTGTAATAGCCGCCGCCCTTCTGGATCCACTTCAAGCCGCCGTTGCCGTTGGTGGCCTTGTTGGCATTGTACTGGTCGACGCAGGTGTGCAGGCGCGCCTTGCCGGGAGTCTCCTTGGCATATTTCGGATCGACCGCGTTCGGGTAGATCGCGGGTCCGGCCGGCAGGGTCGGCGCGGCGGCGGGTGCCTCTTCCTTCTTGGCCTGCTTCGGCTCCGCGGGAGCGGCGGGCGCTGCCGCGGTCGGCGCAGCGGCGGGCGTCGCATCGGCACCGCACTGGGCCTTGCGGAAGTCATTCCACTTCATGGTGCCGAGCGAGCCGTCCTTCTTTGCGGCCTGGTACTTCGCGCTGCACTCCTGCGCAGTCAGTGCCTGCGCCGGCGCGCTCGCCAGCAATGCCGCGACACCCGACGCTGCGATCGCACACAACAATTTCGTCTGAATGGTCATCCTTGGGTCTCCTGCTTGGACTTCCCTGACGGAAGTGAATTGAGGATTGCTATCCTAGCGTGCCGACCGCTTGCGACAAGGATGCGATGCCTTGCGCCGGCAAAATATAGTGATCCCGCCCCTCGACTCATTCATGTCGCGTTCAGCAACACGAGCCGACGTTTCTGCCCTTCGCAATTCTCGCAAGCAGAGTGCACCACATGACCTTCACGTCCCGCCTCGCCGCCGTCGCTCTCGCCTCCCTGCTCGTCACCGGCACCGCTTTCGCGCAGACCACCGCGCCGGCCACCAAGACCGATACGAAGACCGATGCCGCTGTCACCGCCGACAAGAAGGCACCGAAGGAGCGCTCGGCCGAGTCGCTCGAATGCTCCAAGCAGGCGGACGCCAAGGGATTGAAGGGCAAGGAGCGCAAGAAATTTCGCCGTGAGTGCATGAAGGAAGCGAAGGCTGGCACCGCCGCCCCCGCAGCTCCTGCTGCCGACAAAAAATAAGCCCGTCGCGATCCACGGCGAGCATCCGAGAAAGGCGTCGCGCATTGCGGCATGACGTGCCTGCAATTGTGCGCCTCACGCTGATTTGCGATAAGGTGGCGTGAAGCAAATCACCGCCTCCCTGTCGTTCGAATGGCCGAGCCGTGCCAAGATCCTGAGCACGCTGGAGACGCTCGTCATCGGGACCGCCGGCGGCCTCGTGTTTCTGCTCGCCGGCCTTCCCGGCGGGCTGATCTCGGGCTCGATGATCGCGGTCGGGATCGCCGCGATCGCCGGCCGCCAGCTGACCCTGCCGCCGATCCTGACCCAGACCGTGCTGGTGCTGCTCGGCATCTCGCTGGGCTCGGTCGTCTCGCGCCATTTGCTTCAGCAGGTCAGCGCCTATCCTCTCACCATCGGCCTGCTTGCGCTCGCCACGTTCTGCTCCACGTTCGGCTCGAGCTATTACCTCCAGCGCATTCATGGCTGGGACCGCACCTCGGCTTTCCTGGCCGGCAGCCCCGGCGCGCTGTCGCAGATCACCATCCTGGCGGTCGAGCGGGGCGCCGACCTGCCGGGCATTGCGGTGGTGCAGACCATGCGCGTCATCATCCTGACCGCCGCGCTGCCGATGGTGCTGGCGATTGCAGGCGTCGCACCCTCCGCCGCGCCGTCGCTGACGACGGCGATCGCCTCGCCGCTCGATCTCCTGGAGCTTGCCGCGGCCTCGCTGGCGGCAGCGCTCGTGTTGCGGCTGATCAAATTTCCCGCGAGCTGGATGTTCGGAGCGATGATCGCCTCCAGCGTGCTGCATGGTGCCGGATGGGTCGAGGGTGGCCTGCCGGACTGGGTGCGCGGCGTGGCGCTGATCGGGATCGGCGCGCTGATCGGCAGCCGTTTCGCGCGGATGCGGATCAAGACCCTCGCCGGCCACCTCGGCGCGGCCCTGGGCTCGTTTGCCGTGGCCATCGCCGTCTCCGCCATCTTCGTCGGCATCGTGGCGCTGACCACCCAGGTGAAATTCTCCGACGTCGTCGTCGCCTTCGCGCCCGGCGCGATGGACGCGATGCTGGCATTGGCCTTGACGCTGCACATCGACCCGATCTTCGTCGGCGCCCATCACCTGTCGCGTTTCGTGTTCGTGACGATCGCAACGCCGGGCATCGTGCATCTGTTCGGACGCACGCAGGACGACGTGGACGATTGAGCTTTAGCGCTTCGCCGTCCGCACAGATCCCCACGCGGCGATCGCGGCCATCACGAGCGAGATCAGCACGTTGTAGCCGGCGAGCGAGAGGCCGAGGAAGCGCCACTGCACCTCGTCGCAGCGCACGACCTTCACGGTGTCGAGCTTCGACAGCAGATCGGCGGCGCTGCCGAGATTGACGACCGGACCGGAGCAGTCGGTCGGTCCCTTCCAGAACCCCCATTCGACCCCGGAATGGTAGGCGCCGAGGCCGGCATTGGCGAGCGTCGCCAGGGCGAGGATCGCAAGCCCCGCCAGCAGCAGCGGCCGCGGCGCGCCGCTCCGCGCTGCCAGTGCCGTAAGGGCACCGAGCGGTATTGCGAGATAGTAGGCGTAGCGCTGCTCCAGGCACAATGGACAGGGCAGGATCTCCAGCACGAGCTGGAAGAACCAGGCGCCGGCGATGGTGACGGTGGCGATCAGCGTGACCAGCAACGAGGCGGTCAGCGCGGGGCTCGTGGCGGCCGGCTTGAACGCAGCTATGGCGGCACTCTGGGTGGTCACGGCAGCCTCTTTCGCATCTCTCGCGCCCCAAGCCTCTAGCCCCGGCCCATGCGCCTGTCGAGAACGGCCGGGATCACTTTGGCGCGGGTTGACCCCGTCCCGTCCATGGCTATAGTCCGCCGGCTTCGCGACGCCGCCTCAAGGCCGACCGAGGGCCCCTGTGGCGGAACTGGTAGACGCGCTCGACTCAAAATCGAGTTCCGCAAGGAGTGCTGGTTCGATTCCGGCCAGGGGCACCAACTAGGTTGTTCGGACCCGTCCGCAGCCGTCCGCGCAGCGCTCCAAGCCCTTGAAAAACCGGCACCTCTGCATGAGTCGGTGATCGTCACCGTTTGTTCTCATCCGTCCCCAGCCGCCCGATTTGTTGGTATTTTTGTTGGTCTCGGGAGAACGGACGTTCGCGGTGACTTCCGCTTTTCCGAACGAAAGGATCGAGCAGATGGCCCGCAAGAGCGACGGCGCGCACGTAAACCCGAAGCAGATCAGGAGCGACGTCGACTGCCGCGCCGCCCGACCCAAATTCAGTGGGGCGAGTGGAGCCCGGCCAAGATTTCCGACGTGACTGGCGGCGGCCTGTATCTATTCGTCACGGCCGACGTGAGCAGGCCCGGGCACGCTGCTTCCAAACTCTGGCGGATGAGCTACCGCTTCCACGGCCGCCAGAAAACCTACTCCATTGGCCCTTACGGCAATGGCAGCGATGGCTCGTTCTCTCTTGCTGACGCGCGGCGCGAGCGCGAAAAGGCCAAAGACCAGCTTAAGGAAGGAAAAGATCCGAGCACCGAGAAGCAGCTGGACAAGCACAGGAAGGCGGCCGTCCGGTCTTTCGGGCAATGGGCGGACGAGTGGCTCGCGAAGAAAAAAGTGGAGAAAGTCAAACGCGGCAGGATCGTAGCGGTGCGCGATCCCAAGACCATCGAGGTGCTTGAGCTTCGCGTCGGCTACGTCAAGGGTCGCTTCGGCAAGCTGTGCAGGCAGGACATTAAGCGTCCGGACGTGCTCGCTTTCATGCGTTCATACGAAGCCGACGGGAAGCTGGAAACCCGCGACCGCGTACGCAGCATCGGTGAGCAAATCTGCGACTATGCCGATGTCGAAGGAGACGGCTACAATCCATTCCGTAACCTGAATGGGCAGATGATTGCGAACATTTCGACGCCGCGCCCCGGCGTGACCGAACCACGCGACGTGTGACGCGCGTTTTTAAGCTCATCAGCGCACCGTGGACGAGAGCGAGGTTTAGTGACGTTGTTGGCCTTGCTTTGCGCTTCGACGCGCTGACCGTTCCTCGCCCCGGGATGGTCAATGAAATGGAGTGGACCGAGGTCGATTGGGACACCGAACGCTGGACTGTTCCAGCCGCAAAGATGAAGACCGGCTGGGACCACGTCGTGCCTCTGTCGCGCCAGGCACTTGCAATTCTTACGAGCGTTCAGAAGCTAACCGGCCATCGCCGGTACGCGTTCTCCTGCTCGAGGGACACACCGCTGTCGAACAACACACTCAACAAGCGCTTGCGACTGCTTGGCATTGACACCAAGACTGAACATTGTGCCCACGGATTCCGAACCACCTTCTCGACCCTGTCTCACCACGAAGAGATCAAGGACGCCAAAGCATGGGATGGTGATGTCGTCGAGCTGCAGCTCGCGCATCTCGATAACTCTACCGTCGAAGGTCTCTACAAGAAGTACGGCCCACTCGCGCTGATCGGCTCGCGCACAAAGCTGATGCAGCATTGGGCTGATCGGATTGACCACTGGCTCGATCCCAAGAGGGTCATTCCGATCAAGGGAGGCGCGCAGGGCAATGTCGGAAACCATTACGGTGCAGCTCTCCAGCCAGCTACAAAAAGCAGCCGAATGTCCGGCTATAATTTCGGTGACGGCAGCATCGGTTGACGAGTTGGTTGCACTACTCAAGGCTCGATACGCGAGTCTCCATCGGCAAATCGTAGACGACACCGGCGAGTTCAGGCGATTTGTCCGCGTATACGTTGATGGGGTTGACATACGGCGCCTATCAAGCGACTCGCGGGCGCTGAAATCGGGCTCGACGGTCAGCTTCATTCCGGCTTTGTCGGGGGGTTAGTTGATGAGCGCACTTTCGATCGACGCAATTTCGGCGACCTCGGCCTATGACGAGGTATTGAACTCAGGCACCGTGCTCATCGACATCCGAGAGCCGACCGAGTTGGTGGGAAAGATTGCCTATGGGGCGATAAATGTTCCCATGAATTCTCTGGAATCGCGGCTTCCGAATCTGATCAAGAGTCCCGATCAACGGTTGCTTCTTATTTGCGAGACCGGCAAACGAAGCGACACTAGTACTCGCTCTCTCCGTGCGAACGGATATTCCAATGTGCTGTCGGTTCACGGAGGATTTCGCGCTTGGGTTCAGCATGATCTTCCGGTTCAGATGGTTCCGCACGATCCGGAGGCGACTAGATATGTTCGCCAGATCATGCTCCCTGAGGTTGGATCCATCGGTCAGAGAGCGCTGCAGAATGCGAAAGTCCTGATAGTTGGCGCCGGCGGGTTGGGCTCTCCTGCCGCGATCTACCTGACTCTTGCCGGGGTTGGCACATTGGGAATTGCAGATAATGACTCCGTCGAGGAGTCGAATCTCCATCGACAGCCCCTTCACACTGAAGGCAGCGTCTCCAGGCAAAAGGTCGCTTCCGCGTCCGACACGGTGCGCAAGCTTCGCTCTTCGCTAAATGTCAATGTCTATCCAACCAGAGTGGATAGCTCTAACGCCAGCTCAATAGTAAGCGGGTACGAGGTCGTTCTTGATTGCTGCGACAACTTTGCAGCGCGTTATGCATTGAATTCTGCCGCAGTGGCCGCCGGCGTTCCCCTCGTGCACGCGGCGATCTTCCGCTTCGAAGGGCATGTTTCCGTGTTCTGGCCGGCTCTGGGAGACAATCGGAGCTCCTGCTATGTTTGTTCCTATCCTGAACAGCCAGAGCCTGAGTTTTCTTCATCGTGCAATGAAGCTGGTGTTATCGGCGTCCTTCCGGGAATGCTAGGTATTCTCCAGGCGTGGGAAGCCATCAAAGTGTTGCTGAAGATCGATTCTCCGCTTCTGGATGAAACCGGCGTTTGGAACGGCCTCGACATGAGCTTCTCGAAATTCGAGCGCTTCAGAGACCCACAATGCCCCGTATGCGCTTCGCGCCAGTTGCGCTCTTGCGAGATGCCGTCAATGGTGAGCACTCCAGACCCCGATAGCGAGCACTCTAGATCGGAGTTTTCGTCATGACTAGCTAACGACGTTAGCGGCGATTCTCCGCTCCTGAAGAGATGTCGTCTCGTTGAAGCAAGCTAGCCAAGTGTTCCAGTTTTGAAAGTAGGTGTCTTATGACCGCTGTAGTTATCGCGCGCATCACATGGACGGATGCGAACGATATTATTGGAATGAACAACGCGAGCCGCGACCTTCACGAGCCGTGGATTTTCCCTTGTAAGAGCCAGGAGGAGTTTGACAATTGGTTTGGACGGCTACTGACCGGCCCGAATGTTGCGCTCGTAGCGAGAGTTGGATCGAATGGTCCGATCGTGGGGATTATCGAATTGACCCAGATCGTCTGGGGTCTATTCCGCAGTGCCTATACTTCGTTCTATTCGAATGCTGAGATGGCTGGGTCGGGAGCGATGACAGAAGCCGGCCGCCTTGGCATCAAGTATGCGTTTGACGACCTGAAATTGCATCGCCTCGAGGCCAACATCCAACCAAACAACAACAGATCACTTGCGTTTGTTAAGCGCTTGGGGTTCGAGCGAGAAGGGTTTTCACCCCAATATCTCAATATCGATGGCAATTGGCGCGATCACGAACGCTGGACGATCATCTCCCGCCCGCGCATCGATCGAGAGCCCAACAATTGACCACGGAACGTTGCGCGGTAGCCCCGCTCCGCGTCAAAAAGCAAGCGACGTAAATAGACAATCAATTGAACGCTCGACGGAAGATCTTTTCTCGAAAGATCTGATCGTCGGATCTGTCGCGCGTGCGACCAGGCATGAAGCTCTTGGGGAGAACCATGGCTCGAAATGAATCTCTTGCAACTCGGATAGAGCGCCGCGGTCGTCACAGTGCCGTAGCTTGCACTAACGATCTCGCGGCCACCGTGGCTATGGGGATACTCCAAAAAGGTGGCAACGCATTTGATGCGACAGTCGCGGGCGGATTTGTTTTGCAAGTCGCGGACTTCAATCAGAATAGCTTGGGCGGTGAAGTTGTAATCCTCGCCAATCGGACCGGCACAGACACTCCGAAAGTCATTTGCGGTCATGGTCTGAATCTCCGAGGCGAGAAGGGAGAATGGCATGGGCGTGCCCGCCGGGGAGCCCCGTTCTTTTATTTTTTCGGGCAATGTCGCCCGTGAGTTTGTTGGTATTCCTGTTGGTATTGGTCGCAATCGAAGAAAAAAACTGTTCTATATTCAAATAATTAAATGGCTGATCGATTGTCGGCCAGGGGCACCAGCCTTCGCTGCTTCGCAGCTACGGCTAGGCGAGCCGGGCGCAAGCCCATCCATGCGAAGCAGTGAAGGCTGTCCCGCCGAAGCCTTGGCGAATGCGGACCGGGTCAGCTCCCTCCTTAGCCATCCCCCGTCTCGCCCTCAGCACTCGCGTGGACTTGCGCAGGCGCGGCGGTTGACGAGTGGCTACGCTTCAATTTCAGCCAGCGCGGACACGCAATTGCGGCCTCCGACGCATGGAGCCCGAGTCCTGTGCTTCTGACAAGCTTCGCGAAGCAATCCAGGCAGGCATTCGCGGAGATAGTCTGGATTGCTTCGTCGCAAGGGCTCCTCGCAATGACGAGGAGGAGAGATTACGCATCCGCCGCAAGCCATTCGACTTCGCACCGCCGCTCCCTATATCCTCTCGCAACCGATGTGACGCAGCGGACAGCTTTGATGGCCAGGAGACGCACGACGGACGCCGACGACCTCCCCCGCTATTTCGTCTGGGTCCGGGGACTCGAAGGCCCCGAGCCGCAGAAATGGACGGCGATGGATTTCGGCGTCGGCGATTGGAAGCGGCCGCTCGTGCTGGCGTATCTGGAGCTGCCGGAAGACGAACGGCCGCTCTCGCTGTCAGTCCTGGCGCGGCGGTATCCGCCGCCGCGGGTCGATCTTTCCTGAGCAGGGCCCGCCGGGCCGGTGCGTCGGCGCCGGTCCGAGTCAGTGCGCCCAGCAGTCCCCCTGAAGCGCTTGCCGGATCGCGATTTCGACCGGTGAATAATTGCCGTCCACTCGCTCGAGCCGGATGGGTTCGGCGGGATGCAGCGGCGGCTGGGCCATGAACCGCGGCGCAGCCCCTTGGTGGCGCTGCCCGGCGTGCACGAGGAACGGATGGCACAGGTAGACAGTGCCGGCCTCACCCGTCGCCAGCACCTCGGGCCGCTCGGCTCCCACCCGGTCGAGGGCCATTTCCGCTTGCGACATCCCGGCCTCGCCTGCTGGCGCGAGGAAGCGCGCCATGTCGATGTGCGATCCCACCCTTATCCGCGTTGGGGCGTCGCGGGGACCAACGTCGGAGAACAGGAACAGCATCAACAGGGCACGGCCGCGCGACCTCACATTCGCGCGCCGCTCATTCGGGTCGCCGCCATCGAGGGCAAAGCTTGTGTCGATATGCCAACCGTCGTCTCCGGGCGCCTCCGGATGGGGGAAGCGTACGACAAACGTGCCCCCGAAGCCCAGCGAGCCCAGGCGCCAGCGGCCCTCGCCGACGATCTGATTGAACGCGGCGTGCAGCACCGGCGTGCGCTCCGCCTTCAGGAAGGGCGCGTCCTTGTAGCCGGAAAGCCGGATGACCGGTTTTGTCCATGTCGCCTGATCGTGGGGATCGCAGCCCGTGTCGCGCCACAGGATAGTGCGGGCCTCGTCGGCAAGCTCGCGCGGAAACGCTCCGTTGATGCGGACGAATCCGTCGCGAATGAATCGCTGTATCTGATCATCGCTGAGTGCGTGCATCGACGCATGTCCATTGGCAGGCATGAATATCCTCATATCGTTGCAAGCCATTCACCTGTCGCCGCGTGATGCGACGGGGGGCACGGCTCATTGGTCCCAAAAATGTGTGATGGGGCGGCCAGGCAGTTGCCCAGCCCGCGCTCGCTTCCGCCCGCTCGAAGCGGGCGCCGCTGTCAGCAGCTGAGGAAGAAGACCGAGACGATATCGGATGTGCGGATCATCATGATTTCTCAGCGTAGCACAGAGAGGTCTGAACGATCAACAAACGACCGATGCCTGCGGTGCTGGCCGGCAGATGCGGGACCTTGTCATTCCCGCCCCCATGATTATGGGTGTCACGGCCTTCGCGCTGCGGTTAAGCTTGCTTCGCGCCGCGGGGGACACGCGGGTCGCGGGACCAGGGACATGACCGAACAGGGCGAGACGGGTGAAGCCATCACCATCCTCCTCGTCGAGGATGACGCGCCGACCTGCTGGCGGCTCCAGGATGCCCTGGCCAAGGCCGGTTACGAGGTGCGCAGCGCCGGTACGCTCGGCGAGGCGCGGCAGGCTCTCGCCGCCAGCGCGCCGCGCGTGCTGCTGACCGATCTGCGGCTGCCCGACGGCCACGGCGTCGAGCTGATCCGCGAGATGCGGCAGCGCTTTCCCGACACCGAAATCATGGTGATCTCCGCGCTCGGCGACGAGGAGAGCGTGATTTCCGCGATCACGGTCGGCGCCACCGGCTATCTGCTCAAGGATGCGTTCCCCACCGATATCGCCACCACCGTGCGCGAGCTGGTCGCCGGACATTCGCCGATTTCGGCCTCGATCGCGCGCTTCATCGTGCGCAGGACACAAGGGGCCGCACAGAATTCGGTGGAGCCGCCGCCCGGCCCCGCGCTCAACACGGCAAGGCTCACCCCGCGCGAGATCGACATTCTCTGGGGTATCGCCAAAGGCTTCAGCTATGCCGAGATTGCGAGCCATCTCGGCCTGTCCAAGCAGACCGTGCCCGGCCATATCAAGAACATCTATCGCAAGCTCGAGGTGCATACGCGCAGCGAGGCGGTGTTCGAAGCGGTGCAGCAGGGCCTGATCAAGCTGTGAGCGAGATCGCGGCCAAAGCACCTGCGAAGGCACCGACACGCCCGCAGCACCGGCTGATCGCCTCGCGCCTGGTACCCTATCTGCTGCTTCAGGTGCTGATCGTGATCGTCACGATCCTGGGGATTCGACTGCTGCAGCCGAGCGATCCCGAGGACTACGCGGTGAGCGATTTTTCGGCGCGGGAGGACAGTCTGACGCGCCCCGTGACGCTGCCGCATTTCACCTCGTCGCGCTACTCGCTGGCCGACCCGCCGTTCTACACCGGCACCTTCACGTTCCGGAGCGGCGATGCGGCCTCGGGCTGGTCGGTGTACCTGCCGCGCTTCAGCAACGCGGTGGAGGTCGCTGTCAACGGCGTCGTCGTGCTCGACTCCCGTCGCGACGCCAATGCCAACCGGCCCGACCGCAACACGCCGCAGATCGCGGCGATCCCCGCCTCGCTGCTGCGCGAGGGCGCCAACGAGATCACGGTGCGGCTGTTCGTGTGGGGACCGCTCAAGGGCTTTCTCGACACCGTCTATGTCGGGCCGGATATCGCCTTGCGCCCGGCCTATGAGACACGCACGCTGCTGTTCGTCACGCTGCCGGTGATGTTCTCCGCCTGGCAGGCGATCCTGGCCGTCATCCTCGCGATCATGTGGCTGATGCGGCGCCACGAACCGGTCTATGGCGTGCTGGCCGCCGCGATGGTGCTCGGTGTGGTGCAGGCATTCGTGCCGCCGCCGGCGCCGCCGGCCACGGTATCCCGGCTCACCGCGGTGCTGCTCGCGTCCGCACCGATCGAGAGCGCGCTGATCGTCGTGTTCGGCGTGCTGTTCTTCGGCTGGCGCTGGCCGCGCTACGGCACGCTGCTGTTCGTGCCCGGCGTCCTCGTGTTCGTGGTCGGGCTGATCGGGGGCCCGCCGCTGCCGCGCATCCTGTTCCTGGTGCTCGGCATCCCCACCGTCGGGCTCTGCCTGGTCCTGATGGCCTGCGTCACCGCAACCGCGGTGGTGCGACGGCAGGACGCGGCGAGCTTCACGATCGGCTGCGCGGTGACCATCGTGCTGGTCTGCTGGGTCCAGGACATGCTCACGGTGCTCGATATCGTGAGCAACGATCGCATCTTCGTCTCGCGCCTGTCCTATTCGGCGATGCTGGTCGCGATCGGCGCCGGGCTGACCTGGCGCTTTGCCCGCGCCTTGAACCAGGTCGACAGCTTTGCCGGCCAGCTGGTGACGCGCGTGCGCGAAGCCGAGGAGCGGCTGAAGGCGAGCTTTGCCCGCGAGGAGGAGCGCGCCCGCGCCGCCGCGCTCGCCAACGAGCGCACGCGCCTGATGCGAGACCTGCACGACGGTCTCGGCGGCCAGCTCGTGAGCATCGTCGCGCTGTCCGAGCGCGGCAGCGCCGGCGCGACCATCACGGACGCCGCCCGCGCGGCGCTGAAGGATCTGCGCCTCGTCATCGATTCCATGGACGACATCGGCGGCGACCTGATGCTCGCACTCGGCTCCTGGCGCGAGCGCGCCACGGCCCAATTGCGGCCGCACGACATCGCGCTCGACTGGCGCGTGGCGACGCCGCAGGGCCTGCCGCTGCATCCCGAGCTGAGGCCATGGCACGTCATCCAGATCGTGCGCATCCTCGACGAAGCCGTGACCAATGCAGTCAAGCACGCGCAGGCCCGCCGCATCGCGGTCACCATCGACACGTTCGACGCAGGCCAGGGGCCGTACGGCGTGATCAGCGTGACGGACGACGGAAGCGGCTTTGCGCTGGCCGGCGATGGCGAGGCCGTGGGCGCCGGCCAGACCGCGCGCGGCCTGCGCAACATGAAAAACCGCGCCGCGCGCTGCGGCGCGGTGCTCGACCTGACGTCTGATGCCTCCGGCACGCGCGTGCGGCTGAAATTGCCGCAGCGTTTTCCCGACGGCGACATGGCCGCGGGCTGAAAGGCCCCCTCCCCGAACGTGTGGGGCGCACGGAGAGAGGGGACGGGCCGGGTGATTTGCCTGCGGAGGACGGGGGGTGTTCGTCCGCAGGACCCGTTGGCCCGAAGCGATCCGATCAATTCAATGGAATGGAAATATCAGCGCACGCCGACGCGATTGACCGGGCCGCCGCGATTCATCGGCGTTCCCGCGCGCACGCCGACACCGGGCGCGCCGACGCCGGGCGTTGCGACCGCCGCTGCCGCGACCGGCGCTCCCACCACCACGGCGCCAGTCGGCCGCACCACGCAGCCCTTGGGCACCCCGACGGTCTTGCAATAGACCACGGCCTGCGCCGGGCTCGTGCCCAGCGACACCATCGCCGCGCCCGCCAGCGCCATGACCGTCAGCCCTGCGCCCAGCGCTCCAGCTCTTTTCGACATTCTTGCTCTCCTGCTTCCCGTTCGGCGTCCCGATGCAATCACCGGGTTTCGCAGCCGAGGTGCAGCCTGAATGACAAAAGTCGGCGCGCGGATACATGCCATGAAGATGGGGGTACCGCGGACGAGAGGACTGGCCGGTGCCATGAACATGGCATGGACCTGCGGCCGGGCTTTGCGGAATGGTCCGGCCCGATTGATCCCGGTCGGGACCAACGACGATCGCAAAGAGGTGCTTCATGAAGATTTCGGTTCTTGCCGCGCTGCTGCTCACAGCTGCCGCCCTGCCTGCTGCCGCGCAGTCCGGTCCATCCGTCCAGGAGCAAATGGCCTGCCGCGGCGACGCCGGCAAATTCTGCGCCGAGCATATCGGCAAGCCGCCGCAGATGAATGCCTGCCTGCGCGAGAACAAGTCGAAGCTCTCGGACTCCTGCCGCAAGGTGGTTGAATCCCGCGGAGGCTAGTCGCTCGTCCTTCTCTCTCGGGACAAGACAGAGAGGACGGCGCTCTGCCGCCCTCTCGATAATGCCGCAGGGGCGCCACTATTCCTGCATCATCTCGCCGCTGCCGCCGAACTCGGCCGGAAAATCCTTCAGCTTGGGCAGGCCGTCGCGCATCGGCAGCACCGTCTCGGCATAATTGACGTGGACGCCGGGTGTGAACGCGAGCGTGGGGATGGTGGCGGTAAAGACGTCGACCAGACCGAGCGGCGGATGGTTGGTCATGAGATGGCCGCCGCACTTCTTGCAAAATTTGCGCTGGCTGAGCGGCGTCTTGGCGAAGGTCTCGACATTCTGAGCGCCTTCGGTGATGCGCACGGCTTCCGGCTTCCACAGGCTGAAGGCGTTGACCGGACCGCCCGACCACGAGCGGCAGGAGCGGCAATGGCAATAACCCATCGCCTCCGGCGCGCCCGTGACCTCGACCGTGACGGCGCCGCAGAAGCAGTTTCCGACATGTTTCATTTGGAACGTCTCCGTTTTTCTGAAGGATTGTTATCGCGCGTCGGCGCCCCCCGCGCCCTTCTTGCGATTGGACGCGCGCGGCTTGGCCGAGACTATACCGACCGGCGCCAAGGAATAAGCATCGAGACGCGTTGTTTGTACTGCCGGTACTCGTCGCCGAAAAGATCGACGAGATCGCTCTCCTCCAGCGCGATGCCGACGAAGATGTAGAGCGTGGTCACGGCCGCGAACAGCAGATGCCCCGCGGTCATGACCGGCGCCGCCCAGAACGCGACGATGAAGCCGAGATAGATCGGATGGCGGACGAACTTGTAGAGCAGCGGCGTCTTGAAGCGCGGCGACGCCATCTCCTTGCCGACGAGATGATTGGTCACCTGATGCAGGCCGAACAGCTCGAAATGGTTGATGATGAAGGTCGAGGTGAACACCAGCACCCAGCCGGCGAAAGACAACGTGACCAGTGTCACGGCAAGATCCGGATTCTCGACACTCCATATGACCGACGGCAGCGGACGCCACTGCCAGAACAGGAGGAGCAGTGACAGGCTCGCGAACAGCACGTAGGTGCTTCGCTCGACCGACTTGGGGACGAACTGCGTCCACCAATCCTTGAATTGCGGGCGCGCCATCACGCTGTGTTGAACCGCGAACAGCGACATCAGCAGCAGATTGATGATGACCGCGCGAGCGACAGCCGCTTCGGCACCGGTGTCGATGGTCTTGGGCACCATCACCCCCATGACGAAGCCGATCGCATAGAGAATGGTGACGAAAAACACGAGATACGCCGCAATTCCGTACAGAAAGGCAATGAACCTGAAAATGCGAGAGCCCGTAATCTCCGGGCCGATGGAATGAACCTGGTGATCGAGTTGGGTCATAGAACGCTCCGTTGTGCCGAGGCATCGACACGGTTTGGTCTTCGCACCATGCCGGATCGGACGCCCCGCGGCTTTCGCGGACGATTGATTTTCGCCTGAGACGACTTTGATTTTTGCTTGAGACGACGAAAACGTGCGATTTCGCTTTGAAAACAACGTGCTGGACGGTGACCTTCGGGAGCTCACATGCGAGGGAAGTGTCGTTCCGTTGCAGCCGCAAGTGTTCGATCTGTTGTTTTATCTGGTCACGCAACGGGCGCGTGTGGTCAGCAAGGGTGACCTGATCAGCCAGATCTGGAACGACCGCATCGTCTCGGATTCCGCCCTGAACAGCCGGATCAACGCCGCACGCAAGGCGCTGGGCGACGACGGCACGACCCAGCGCCTGATCAAGACCATTCCGCGCAAGGGCTTTCGTTTCGTGGGGGAGGTCCGGGAAGTGGCAGCGGCGCCCGCACGGGAGGAAGCCAAGCCCACTGCCCCGCGCGCGGCGGACCGCCCGGCAATCGCGGTGCTCGCCTTCGAGAACATGAGCGGCGATCCCGCGCAGGACTATTTCGGCGACGGGATCAGCGAGGACATCCTCACCGCGCTGTCGAAGCAGCGCTGGTTCATGGTGATCGCCCGCAACTCCTCCTTCACCTATAAGGGGCGCGCGGTCCATATCAGGCAGATCGCCGAGGAGCTCGGTGTCCGCTACATCGTCGAAGGCAGCGTGCGCAAGGCGGACAACCGGGTGCGCATCACCGCGCAGCTCAATGACGCCGTGTCGGGCAATCATCTCTGGGCCGAGCGCTATGACCGCGAGCTGGTCGACGTCTTCGCCGTGCAGGACGAGATCACCAACGCGATCGCCGCGGCGATCGAGCCGCAGATCCACGCGGCCGAGAATTTCCGCAGCCATCGCAAGCCGCCTGCAAGCCTCGACGCCTGGGACCTCTTGATGCGCGCGCTATCGCATTATTGGCGCGTGACCCGCCAGGATCACGAGGCCGCGAAGGCGCTGCTCGCGCGCGCGATCGCGATCGATCCGAATTACGGCCAGGCGCTGTCGCTGTTGGCCGTGAACGACATGTTCGGCGTGCATCTTGGCTGGACCGAGCTGGCGGCGGTTGCGCCGTCCGCGGAAGCCGCCGCGCTCAAAGCGGTGCGCTGCGACCATGAGGATTCCTGGGCGCATGCCGCGCTCGGCAGCGTCTGCTTCTCGACCCGCAGGCTCGCAGACGCGCTGTCCGAGTTCGAGCAGGCGCTCGCGCTCAATCCGAATTTCTCGCTGGCGCAGGGCTATTACGCGCTGGCACTGTCCTATGCCGGGCGCTCGAAGGACTCGTTCGAGGCCGCGCAAAAGGCGATCCGGCTGTCGCCGCGCGATCCGTCACTGGCGATCTATCACGGCATCGCCGCCTATGCGCGCTTCACCGAACGGCACTATGGCGAGGCCATCGCGCTGGCGCGTGAGGCGATCCGGCACCGCGGCGACCTCACCGGCGCCTACCGCGTGCTCGCCGTCTCCGCCGGCATGACCGGCGACGGCGCGCTTGCGGAAATGGCACTCGGAGAGCTCCGCCGCACCCAACCGGGCATCTCGCTGCACTGGATCGCGACGCAACTGCCATGGGCCAATGAGCGAGATCGCGACCACTATCTGGAGGGATTCCGCCGGGCGGGGTTGCAGTGAGGCGCGACGCCGCTCTTACCCTGCCCTGGAGGGGGAGGGTCGATCGCGCGTAGCGCGAGCGGGTGGGGTGATCTCTCCACTCGGGCACTGTCGGACGGGGAGAGACCGTCACCCCACCCCGTCTCACATTTTCGCTGCGCTCAATGTGAGCCGACCCTCCCCCTCCAGGGGAGGGCTATCGCATATGACTTGTGGCGGCGGCCTGCGCGCACGCCTCGTCCTTCGAGACGGCGCTTACGCGCCTCCTCGGGATGAGGCTAATCAGCGTCAGTGTTCGTTGAAACTGCTGCCGCGCACTCCGCCCTCATCCTGAGGAGCCCGCCCAAAGCGGGCGTCTCGAAGGATGGCTGCAGGGAAAAGCTCTCAAATGCGATAGCCCTACCCTCCAGGGGAGGGTGAGCGCTAGGTTCGCTTCCGGCGCAGATGGACGATGACGTCGAGACGCGCGATCTCGTGGCCGGGAAGCGCCTCGGGCATTTTGGTGAAGGCGAGGCCATCGGCAACGTCGACCAGCTTATCCTCGGCTTCGAGATAGAAGTGCGGATGCACGGACGTGTCGGTATCGAAGAACGATTTGAGGCCGTCGGCCGCGATCCGGCGCAAGAGGCCCGCTTCGGTGAACTGGTTCAGCGTGTTGTAGACGGTCGCGAGCGACAGATACGTATTGGCCGCCATCGCCTCTTCGTAGAGACTCTCGGCGGTGACGTGACGATGGCCGCCCAGGAACAGCAATCGGCCCAGCGCCAGGCGCTGGCGGGTCGGACGTAGGCCGGCATTGCCGAGCAATAGCAGGCAGTGCTGCACGCCGGCCTCTGCCGCGAGATCGACATCGGGTCCGGCATCGTCATCGGCAGGGATAGTCGTGGCCTGAATGTCCATCGTCGTCTCACCGCTGAAGGCAGCAGGACGGCAGCCGCATCCCGCTACTTGCCATTCGATCGCAAAAGCGGCGGGCCGGCTTTGATCCGGATCAAATTTGGCGCCGACCGCCTCTGACTTGGCGCAAGGCGGGCCGGCTGGTTCTCGGCCAGAATGCGCGGGCATCGATGAGGTTCGCATGTCCAAGCCGGTTCCCGACAAGGCAGAGGTCGCGCTCGAATATCCCGACAAGTTCTATGTCGGCACCTTCGAGCATTCGTCCCGCTTCGAGGCGAAGCTCGACGGCAGCGGCGTTGCGCTGGTGCTGCAACATCCCGGCACGGCCGACGAACGCAAATCGGTGCACCTGCACATCAATTTCGGCCTGCTGGCCGGCATCCTGCGGGAGCTCGCCGGCAGTGTCGCTGCGCTGCCCAAGGACGACATCGCGCACCGCGAGCAGCTTGCAGAGGCGCTCGACGAATTGCGGCGGGCGCTCGGCGCAAGATGACGGCCTGATGCTTTTGGTCGCAGGCGCGGACTTGTGCACCGCCCCGGCACGCTCTCACCACGGTTGAAGGCCGCCTGATCCCTTGGAGCGGGCCGTTCTGCCGTGCCGTCGCACGGTGGGAAAAACAGGACGCGCTGTACATTTTTTGTGCGAGCACTGTCGCGACTTTCAGCTTGCCGCGCCGAACGGGACTGTGTGAGCCTCGATGGTGGATGGGGACTGGGATGGACCGACCGTCGCTTTGCGCGCGAGCACGCCTGCGAAGCGTTTCCGGCTGGTCTCGCTTGAGAAAGATACGACATGCCAAAACGAGTGTTGCTTGGTGTCCTCCTCGCTTGCGGCCTTGCGGCCCCTGCGCTGGCGCAAGGGCCGAAGGCGGGGGGTGTGATCAATGCCGTGATCCAGCCCGAGCCGCCGGGCCTGATGCTTGCGATGGTCCAGAACGGCCCGGTCCAGATGGTCTCGGGCAACATCTTCGAAGGCCTCTTGCGCTACAGCCCCAAGCTCGACCCGCTGCCGGAGCTTGCCGAGAGCTGGAGCGTCAGCGAGGACGCCAAGACCTACACGTTCAAGCTGAAGAAGGGCGTGACCTGGCATGACGGCAAGCCCTTCACCGCCGCCGACGTGCTGTTCTCGATCGAGATGCTGAAACAGACCCATGCGCGCGCGCGCACCAATTTGGCGCAGGTCGACAAGATCGAGACGCCGGACGAGCATACGGTGGTCTTCACGCTGAAGCAGCCGTTCGGCCCGTTCCTCGGCATCTTCGAGGTCGGCTCGATGCCGATGGTGCCGAAGCATCTCTATGACGGCACCGACTGGAAGACCAACCCTTACAACAACGCACCCATCGGCACCGGGCCCTTCATGTTCAAGGAATGGCAGAAGGGCTCGTTCATTCGCCTGGTCAAGAACCCGAATTACCACGAGAAGGGCAAGCCCCATCTCGACGAGATCTATTGGCAGATCATCCCCGACGCCGCCGCGCGCTCGGTGGCGTACGAGACCGGCAAGGTCGACGTGCTGCCCGGCGGCTCGGTCGAGAATTTCGATGTGCCGCGGTTGTCCAAGTTGAAGGACACCTGCGTCACCGGCGCCGGCTGGGAGTTCTTCTCGCCGCTGGCCTGGCTGTGGCTCAACAACCGCCAGGGTCCGCTCGCCGACAAGCGGGTGCGGCAGGCGATCATGTATGCGATCGACCGCGACTTCGCCAAGGACGTGATCTGGAACGGGCTCGGCAAGGTCGCCACCGGCCCGTCGGCCTCGACCATCAAGTACTACACCGACGACGTGAAGAAGTATCCCTACGATCCTGCCAAGGCCAAGGCGCTGCTGAAGGAAGCCGGCTACAAGGGCGAGAAGATCCGCCTCTTACCGCTCGCCTATGGCGAGACCTGGCAGCGCTGGGGTGAAGCCGTGAAGCAGAACCTCCAGGACGTCGGCATGACCATCGAGACGATCGCCACCGACGTTGCCGGCGGCAACCAAAAGATCAGCGACTGGGATTACGACATCGCCTTCACCTATCTCTACCAGTACGGCGACCCCGCGCTCGGGGTAGGACGCAACTACATCTCCAGCAACATCGCCAAGGGCCAGGTCTTCAACAACGTCGAGGGCTATTCCAACCCTGAGATCGACAAGCTGTTCGCCGACGGCGCGGTTGCGACGCCGGACTCCAAGCGCAAGGAGATCTACGAGAAGGCACAGAAGATCCTGGTCGAGGACGTGCCGGTGGCCTGGATGCTCGAGCTGCAATTCCCGACCATCATGCGCTGCAAGGTCAAGAACCTGATCACCACGGGGATCGGGGTCAACGACGGCTTCAAGGACGCATGGCTCGACAAGTGAGCCCTTCTTCACCTCTCCCCGCTCTTGTTCCGCCGAAGCCTCGGCGAAGGCGGATGGGGGAGAGGTCGAATGTGCGCATAGCGCACATTCGGGTGAGGGGGAGTCTCCACGGGTCCAACTGCTGATATCTCGCGGAGAGGCCCCTCACCCCAACCCTGTCCCCGCAAGAGCGGGGCGAGGGAGCGCACTGCCCTCGTGGCGCCAGGTCACATCACAACACATCACAATATGACTCACTAGATGCTCTCCTTCGTCGCCCAGCGTGTCCTCAAGGGCGTGATCGTCCTGCTCGCGATCGTCGTCCTCAATTTCTTCCTGATCCGCCTGGCGCCCGGCGATCCCGCGATCGTGATGGCGGGCGAAGCCGGGGCCAGCGACCAGGTCTTCGTCAAGCAGCTCCGGGAGAAGTTCGGCCTCGACAAGCCGCTGCCCGAGCAGCTCTTCATCTACGTCAAGGGCGTCGTCAGCCTCGACCTCGGCTTTTCCTTCCGCCAGCAGGCACCGGTCGCGAAGCTGATCGGCGAGCGGCTGCCGGCGACGCTGCTCCTGACCCTGACGGCGTTCGCTATCTCGCTGATGCTCGGCATCCTCTGCGGCACCTTCGCCGCGCGCTTTGCCGGAACCTTTCTCGACACCGGCATCACCGTATTCGCGCTGATCTTCTACGCCATGCCGATCTTCTGGGTGGCGCTGATGGGCATCCTCTTGTTCTCGGTCACGTTCGACTGGCTGCCTAGCTTCGGTTACGAGACGGTCGGCGCCAACCTCACCGGCCTTGCCCATGCCGTCGATGTCGCAAAGCACCTGATCATGCCGGCAATGACGCTCGGACTGTTCTTCATGGCGACCTACACCCGCATGACGCGCGCCTCGATGCTGGAGGTGAAGCGCCTCGACTTCGTCAAGACCGCGCGCGCCAAGGGCCTCACCGACGCCGTGATCCAGCGCCGCCACGTGCTGCGCAATGCGCTGCTGCCGGTGGTGACGCTCGCCGGCGTGCATTCCGGCACGCTGATCGGCGGCGCCGTCATCACCGAGACCGTGTTCGCCTGGCCCGGCATCGGACGGCTGATGTACGACGCCCTGCTGCAGCGGGACTACAATCTGCTGCTCGGCGTGTTCGTGATCTGCTCCGCCATGGTTCTCATCTTCAACCTCATCACCGACCTCGTCTATCGCCTGGTCGATCCGCGCATCGAATTCGCCTCATGAAACAGTTCTGGAAATCGATGCTGAGGAGCCCGAGCGGCGTCATCGGGCTCGTCATCCTCCTGGTCGCAGTCTCCGTCGCGGTGTTCGGACCGATGCTGTTCCCGAACTCGCCCTGGCGCATGGTGCAGCGGCCGTTCCTGCCGCCGTTCACGCTGTCGACCGTGCCGCTCGGCACCGACGCGCTCGGCCGCGACATCTTCGCCGGCATGATCTTCGGCGCACGCGTCTCGCTTCTGGTCGGTCTCGTCTCCACGCTGGTCGCGCTGATCGTCGGTGTGCCGATCGGTGCCATGGCCGGTTATTTCGGCGGCAAGGTCGACGACGCCCTGATGCGCTTCACCGAGTTCTTCCAGACCATTCCGAGCTTCGCGCTCGCGATCGTGCTGGTCGCGATCCTGCAGCCCTCGATCTACTCGATCGTCGCCTCGATCGCGGTGGTGAGCTGGCCGCCGGTCGCCCGCCTCGTGCGCGGCGAGGTGCTGTCGCTGCGCACGCGCGAATATGTCCAGGCCGCCGTGGTCACCGGCCAGAGCAACAGCTGGATCATCCTGCGCGAAATCCTCCCCAACGCATTGTCGCCCGTGATCGTGCTGGCCTCGTTGATGGTGGCGACCGCGATCCTGCTGGAATCCTCACTGTCCTTCCTCGGCCTCGGCGATCCCAATCTGATCTCCTGGGGCTACATGGTCGGAGCCGGCCGCACCGTGATCCGGCAGGCCTGGTGGATCACCGTGTTTCCGGGCGTCGCCATCCTGATCTCGGTGCTCGGGCTGAACCTGATCGGCGAAGGCCTCAATGACGCGCTCAATCCGCGCCTGTCGCGGGAGGGCCGCTGACGATGACCGCCTCGCCCGCCGTCTCCATCAGGAACTTGCGGATCGCGCTGCCCAAGGGCGCCGAGCGCCCCTTCGCCGTCGACGGCGTCTCGCTCGATCTGCAACCCGGCAAGATCGTCTGCGTCGTCGGCGAGTCCGGCTCCGGCAAGTCGATGTGCGCGCATGCGTTGATGGGCCTGTTGCCGGATACGGTGTCGGTCGCCTCGGGCGAGATCCAGTTCGAAGGCAGCGACCTGCTCAAGCTCGACGACGACGGCTGGCGCGATCTGCGCGGCCGCCGGCTGGCGATGATCTTCCAGGAGCCGATGACCGCGCTCAATCCGTTGATGCGGATCGGCGACCAGATGGCGGAGATGTTCGAGGCGCACGGCCTGCTCACGCCGAAGGAGCGGCGCGCCAAGGCGCTGTCGCTGGCACGCGAGGTCGGCCTGCCCGACCCCGAGCGCATCGTGCGCGCCTATCCGCACCAGCTCTCCGGCGGCCAGCGCCAGCGCGCCATGATCGCGATGGCGCTCGCGCTCGAGCCCGCGGTGCTGGTCGCCGACGAGCCCACCACCGCGCTCGACGTCACCACGCAGGCGCAGATCTTGAAGCTGATCCGCAATCTCCAGCAGAGCCGCAACATGGCGGTGATGTTCATCACCCATGATTTCGGCGTGGTCGCCGACATCGCCGACCAGGTCGTGGTGCTCCGCCACGGCAAGGTCGTCGAGGAAGGTCCGGCTGCGGCCGTCTTCAGCGAGCCGCAGCACGACTACACCAAGGCATTGCTCGCCGCCGTGCCCTCGATGGATCCGCCGCCGCGAGAGCCATTGGACGATCGGGCCAGGGCCGTCGAGGTGATCGGGCTGGACAAGACCTATGTCACGTCGGGCGGTTGGTTCCGCGAGGACCGCCGCGTCGATGCCGCGCGCGCGGTCAATTTCAACATTCTCAAGGGCGAGACACTCGGCCTGGTCGGCGAATCCGGCTCGGGCAAGTCGTCGGTGGCGCGGCTGGTCATGCGGCTGATCGAAGCCGACCGCGGCACGGTGCGGATCGGCGAGACCGACCTCACGTCTCTGTCGGGCAAGGCGCTGCGCGCCGAACGCCATCGCATCCAGATGATCTTCCAGGATCCGTTCGCCTCGCTCAATCCGCGCCGCAAGATCGGCCACATTATCGCCGACGGCCCGATCGCAGCCGGCCTCGATCCGAAAGTCGCGTTCGACCGCGCCCGCGATCTCCTCAAGATGGTGGGCCTCGACGCCGGCGCGCTCGAACGCTATCCGCATGAATTCTCGGGCGGCCAGCGCCAGCGCATCGGCATTGCCCGTGCGCTCGCGCTCGAGCCGGAGATCATCGTCGCGGATGAGGCCGTTTCCGCGCTCGACGTCTCCGTGCAGGCGCAGGTGTTGAAGCTGCTGGAAGACCTCAAGGCGCGCCTCGGCCTGTCGATGCTGTTCATCACCCACGATCTGCGGGTCGCGGCCCAGATCTGCGACCGCATCGCGGTGATGCAGCGCGGCGCCATCGTCGAGCTGAAGGCGACTGCGCAACTGTTCGCCGCGCCCGAGCATGCCTATACGCGCGAATTGCTCGCAGCCGTGCCCGGACGGAAGGAGCACGCGCCGGCGGCCTGAGACGGCTCGTCTTCGTTCATCGATCTCCGTGATGGTTCCAAAAACTTGCACGCTGAGCGGGACGAAACCTATTCGATCCAGCAGCATTTGCTTTCGAGAGACCATCCTTGCTCATGCCCGGCAAGGGGTGAGTTGACACCAATACTCGCTCGTCGCGGCTGCGCCGTACGACGAACGTGACGTGGTGGGCAGCTCCACAACCCAGCAAGTGAGGCACACCGGCATGCTGGGAAGGGCGCGGCGCGGTCACGCGCTTTTTATCCGGTCGTGACCGGACCCGCCGCTTCAAAGCGGAAGGCGGCACCATAGATGACGGTTGAAATGATCGACGTCATCTCATGACGGACCCACACTGTATTCGGAGCCAACATGGGCGAAGTTATTCGATTTGTCTCAAAATCCGAGCGCGAGCGAGCACGCCTCATCGAGGAGGCACGCGCGATCTACGACAGCATCTTCCCGCCGGCCGATCCGGCCAACGAGGACCAGGCGAAGCCGGCAATCGGTCGCCCGTTCATCGGCCGCGACGGGGGTAACGTATCGTGATCAAGATCATCGCCGTGCTTTGCAGCCTCGCCTCTCCCTCCAATTGTCACGAGCAGATCGTCACCACGTCGGACTTCGCGCAAGTCTCGGTGCAGTCCTGTTTGATGGGCGCGCCGCAGCTCGCCGAATGGATGAACCAGCATCCGGCCGAGCGCCTGGCGGCATGGCGCTGCGTGATCGGTCAACAGACCGGCCGCGGGATCTAAGCCCGGACGTCTCGATCCGGCGGAGTAAGACGTTCTCGTGACCCGGACGCCGCGCAGCGCTTCCCTGGCGATGCGAAGCACCGTCCAGCGAGCGGTGTGCTGCAGAGCCGGGGCCCATCGCAGCCCCGAGTCTTGCAGCCCCTGGGTCCCGGCTCGCGCTTCGCGCGTCCGGGACCCACCACTAATGCAGCGCCTCGCTGAACGTTGGGCAGTGACGTCAGTCCATCCCCGGAGTAACCTCTTGTTGCGGCCATTCGCAGCAAGGGGGACGCCGGATGGAAGTCGCCAGCCTCGTTCTTCCGGTATTCGCGATCATCGTCACCGGCTGGCTCGCAGGCGAGCTTGGCTATCTCTCCCGCTCGCTTGCCGATGCCCTGGTCCACTTTGCCTACAACGTGGCGATGCCGGCGCTGTTGATCGTGACGATCGCCCAGGAGGCGGCGCGCAATCTCCTGGAATGGCGCTTTCTGCTCGCATTCGGCGGCGGTTCACTGATCTGCTTCGCGCTCGTGTTCCTGCCCGTGCGCGCAGGCGGCAAACACGATCTCGCCAGCAGCACCATCCATGGGATGGCGGCGGCGATGACCAACACCGGATTCGTCGCGCTGCCGATCCTGCATGCGATCTACGGCCAACCCGCCGTCCTGCCCGCGGCTGTCGCGACGTTGTTCGTGGCCGCGGTGATGTTTCCGATCACAGTGATCCTGCTGGAAAAGCACGATGCACGCGGAGCCTCCCTGCACTCCACGGGACTAGCAAGGCAAATCCTACTCAATCCCATGGTGCTGTCGACGTTGATCGGCCTCACCTGGGCGGTGACGGGACTGCCGATTCCAGCACCGGTCGCGGCCTATCTCAACATGATCGCTGCCGCGCTCACGCCGTGCGCGCTGTTTGCCATCGGGCTAGGCCTCTCCGTCGAGGGACTGCGGTCCAACCTGAAAGCGTCGTTTGCACTCGCGGCGGTGAAACTCGTGGTCATGCCGCTCATCGTCTACGGACTTTGCGTCGTGATGGGCCTCGCCCCTCTCTACACGGTTGCGGCGGTCATCTGCGCGGCCGTGCCGACGGCAAAAACCGTCTACGTCCTCGCGCATGAGCACAAGGTCGAGGAAAAGTTGGTTGCCGCCACGGTCTCGATCACGACGATGCTGTCGGTCGCGACATTGCTGGTCGCGCTTTATCTGCTCTCCGGACTGATGATTGGCGCCAAGTGATCGACCAAGGCTTCCGCCGCGCGCTGCGCGCTCGGACCAAGTGCCGGAGCGCGACGCACTCCGCCGCCTTTGGATGGACCCGAATCAGCGCTAGTGCATTGCTTTCAGTGACTTCCCTGGACTCAAGCATGACCGGCCCCGAACTGAAGCAGCTTCGCAACGACCTCTCCGATGCCCTCGAGCGCAAGCTCAGCGCGGCCGACATGGCCAAGCTTTGCAGTTTGCCGGAGACGAGCGGCGCCGACACCATCCGGCGCTGGGAGGTCAGCGGCCCGACGCCGGAGGCGACCAGGATCTTGCGCGTGCTCGCGATGGCGAGCGAGCGCTATCCGATCCTGGAGAAGTTCGACATCTTCGATCGACACGACGTGCGCGAGGAAGACAGGCCGGCAAAGCGCGCCGCCTTTCGCGCGCAGATGCGCGATGAGGTGCGGCGGCGCCTTGGTTAACACAAGCCGCGCGCAAGTTACCGCCAAGGCGCACCGTTAAGCCTTCCTTCACCATTTTTTAAGCCTGCGTTAAGCACGAAAATCATTTGCACCCCAACAAGTTAGGTTGGGTCTCGCTGTGCCACGGATGTGACAGCATTTTCGTCAAAAGCGAGCTATCTGCAAAACCAATGCGGCGCAGCGAACGCGCCCGCCGGGGACCTTACGTGTTGGAGTTCAAGACCATGAAGAAGATTCTGTTTGCGACCGTGGCGCTGCTTGCGCTGGGCGCGGCTGCGCCGGCCGTCGGCGCCGATCTCGGCAACCGTAATTATTACAAGACGCCCGCGCCGGCCTATGCCGCGCCGATCTACAATTGGACGGGCTTCTACATCGGCGGCCATGTCGGCGGCGCGTTCTCCAGCGACAACAATTTCAACGGCCTCTCCACCGGCAACAACGGCAACGGCCGCTTCCTCGGCGGCGTGCAGGTCGGTGCGGACTGGCAGTTCAACCCGAACTTCGTGGTCGGCGTCGAAGGCCAGTATTCCTGGCTCTCCGGCAGCGTCGGCGCGGTGTTCCCGGGCGGCATCGCCTACACCAACGACCAGCGCGGCCTCGGCTCGATCACTGGCCGCGTCGGCTACACCTGGGGTCCCGGCCTGGTCTATGTGAAGGGCGGCTACGCCTATTCGGACAACAACGAGAAGGTCACCGTCGGCGGCGTGCCGACTGCCTTCGTCATCACGGGCGATCACCGCAACGGCTACACCGTCGGTGCCGGCCTCGAATACATGTTCGCCCCGAACTGGTCGGCCAAGGCCGAGTACCAGTACTACAATTTCGGCGAGGCGAGCTTCACCGGCGGTCCGCTCGCGGGCACAGGCAGCTTCACCACCGACGACCATACCTTCAAGGCGGGCGTCAACTACCGCTTCAACTGGGCAAGCCCGGCTGTGGCGCGCTACTGATCGGTTAGCAAAGCATTATCGCGATGAGGGGCCGGCGACGTTACCGGCCCCTCTTTTTTCTTTCGCTCTGCGGAACGCGCAGGCGATTGCAGCAATTGCGATTTTTTAACCGGCCCGACCGATACTCCCCGCCACAAAACAACATAAGCAAGGGCGTGGGGGAATTTCGATGGCGATCCGTTTCAGTCTCGGCCGTTTCAAGCCGCGTTTCAAAATGCCGAAATGGGGCGTGCGCGGCAGCCTGTTCGCGGCCTTCGCGGTGATCGCGGGCATGGGCCTCGTGATCGCGGCCGGCGCAGGCCTTGCGCTGCAGAATCTCGGCGGACGCATTTCTGAGCTGAGCGGACGAGACATTCCGCGCCTGTCGGCCAGCCTGCAATTGTCGGCACTGAGTGCGAGCCTCGCGGCACAGGGACCGGCCCTGCTTGCGGCGCAAAGCGAGGATGCCCTGAACGAACGCACCAAGAAGCTCAGGGAATTGCAGGAGCAGACGCAGCAGAAGCTCAACGAGATCATCGAGCTCGGCGGCGACAAGAGCGTCGTCTCCGGACTCAGCGACACGATGAAGAGCATCAACGAGGCGGCTCAGAGCCTGACCAAGGCCGCCCGGGAACGGCTCGACATCGCGGCGCTGCACGAGAAACAATATGACGCGCTCCGCACCGCGCAGGGCGCCTTCGTCGGCGCAGCGAGCCCGGCGATGCTGGACGCTCAGACCCGCGTCAATGCCATTCTCGGTTCAGCGGACCTGTCCGCCGCAGATGCGACCGACGCCGCGCAGACCGTCGGTCAGCTCGGCAACGTCGTCGCCAGCGGCAATCTCGCGGCCGCCAACATGAGCGCGGCGCTTTCGGCGAGCACCAGCGACAAGCTCGACGACATCCAGAAGGAATTCAAGACGGCACAGGGACGCCTGCGGTCGAACCTCGATCTGTTGCCGGACAACCAGGGCAACAAGATGCTGCGCGACGCCGCGGAAAAGCTGCTCGCGCTCGGCACCGGCAAGACCGGCGTGTTCAATCTGCGCGAGAAGGAGCTCGACTCCATCGATTACGGCCAGACCATCCTGGACGAGACGCGCAAGCTCAATGTCGGCCTCGGCATCAGCGTGCAGCAGCTCGTCGACGGCGTGCAGAAAGAGACCAACACCTCGACCTTCCAGGCACGGCAGGAGATTTCGCTGGCGACGTCCGTCATGCTTGCGCTGGGCGCGCTGATGCTGGTCGGCTCGGCACTGTTCGTCTGGCTCTATGTCGGCCGCAACATCCTGCGCCGAATCGGCGCATTGCAGCAGTCGATGCAGCTGCTCGCCGACGGCGATCTCGAAACCGAGATCTACCGCTCGAAGAACCACAACGACGAAATCTCCGTGATGGCGAACACGCTGCAGGTGTTCCGCGAAAGCATGATCGAGACCCGCGCGTTGACGAGCGAGCAGGACAAGGACCGTATCGCCAAGGCCGAGCGTGCCGCGCGCATGGAAGCGAAGATCGCCCAATTCGAAAGCACGGTGCGCTCCGCGCTCGACAATCTGGCGCAATCGGCCAATTCGATGCAATCGACCGCGCAGAGCATGTCGAACACCGCCGACCAGTCCAACGCGCTGGTCAACGCGGTCGCCTCCGCCGCGGAAGAGACGTCGGTCAACGTGCAGACCGTGTCGGCCGGCACCGAGCAGCTGTCCTCCTCGATCCAGGAGATCAGCCGCCAGGTCGTGACCTCCGCCGAGATCGCCAAGAAGGCGGTCGACGAAGCGGGAGCGACCGACGCCACGGTGCAGAGCCTTGCCGACAGCGCGAGCCGCATCAGCGTCGTCGTCGACCTGATCCAGACCATCGCCTCGCAGACCAATCTGCTCGCGCTCAACGCCACCATCGAGGCGGCGCGCGCAGGCGAGGCCGGCCGCGGCTTCGCGGTGGTTGCCTCCGAGGTGAAGAGCCTAGCCAGCCAGACCGCCAAGGCGACGGACGAGATCCGCACCCAGATCGCCAGCATGCAGGAGGTCACGACCTCCGCGGTCGGCGCCATCCAGGGCATCGGCCGGATCATCGGCGAGATCAACGACGTCACCACGACGATCGCGGCCGCGGTCGAGGAGCAGGGCGCCGCCACGCGCGAAATCGCCCGCAACATCCAGCATGCGGCCGGCGGCACCAGCGAGGTCTCCAGCAACATCGTCGGCGTCTCCACCGCGTCCGCCGAAGCCGGCGCTGCGGCCACCGAAGTGCTGGGCGCCTCGGACGCGCTGCGGCGCGAGGCCGATATGCTGCGCGGGGAGATCGACGCGTTCCTCAACGACATGCGGGCGGCGTAAGGGCCCTGTCCTCTGGCCTGGATGGAGCGTAGCGTAATTGGGGGATCGTGCCAGAAGCACGGAGGTCCCGGATTGCGCTACGCTCCATCCGGGCTACGGAAAACTGCCTCGGTATGACCGCCATGCGTTCGCAGCCCAGCATCCTTTTTCGGCTGGCGCCCTGCGCGCACTGGGTTTAAGCCGATAGCATGAGCTCGAAAACCGACACCGTGCAGTCCTCAGCCGAGGCCCTGCGCTATCCCTGGGAACAGCATCCCGGCCCCGAACAGGTGGTCGAGGTGCGGCCTGGCGTGTTGTGGGCGCGGCTGAAGCTGCCGTTCCGCCTCAACCACGTGAACATCTACCTGCTCGCCGATGGCGACGGCTATGCGATGATCGATGCCGGCTTCGGCAACGAGGAGACGATCGAGGCCTGGACGAAGCTGTTCGACGGACCGCTGCAGGGCGTCAACATCACGCGCCTGATCGTCACCCACTCGCACCCCGACCATGTCGGTCTCGCCGGGTGGATCGTCGAGCGTTTCGGCTGTCCGCTGGTGATGTCGCAGGTCGAATATCTGCAATCGGTCTATCACCAGAACCGCGGCACCGAGGAGCGGCGCGAGGCACAGCGGCTGTTCTTCCGCCGCCATGGCATGGACGAGTCGCTCACGGAAAAGCTGCTCGGCCGCGGCCAGGACTATCTCAAGCGCGTCTCGGTGCTGCCGCCGTCCTACCGCCGCATCTCGCATGGCGACGACGTCGTGATCGGCACGCGCCGCTTCAAGGTCATCACCGGCGGCGGCCACGCGCTCGACCAGGTGATGCTGTATTGCGCCGACGACAAGCTGTTCCTCTCCGCCGACCAGGTGCTGAGCAAGATCTCGCCGAATGTCAGCGTCTGGGCGGTCGAGCCCGACCAGAACTCGCTCGGCGAATATCTGGCCTCGCTCGCCAGCCTCACCACGACGCTGCCCTATGATGTGCTCGTGCTGCCCGGCCATGGCGTGCCGTTCTACGGACTGAAGACACGCATCAAGCAGCTCGCCGACCACCACGAGGAGCGCTGCCGCCTGATCGCGGAAGCCTGCCGCGAGGTGCCGCAGACCTCGCGCGCCCTGGTGCCCGTGGTGTTCAACAAGCACGTGCTCGACGAGCACCAGATGGGCTTTGCCGCCGGCGAGCTCGTCGCCCACGTCAACTACATGATCGTCGAGGGCCGCCTCACGGCCGAGACGCAGGACGGCGTGCTGCAGTTTCGGACGACGTGAGTTCATCCTTCACCTCGCCCCGCTTGCGGGGAGAGGTCGGAATTCGCGCCTCGCGCGGATTCCGGGTGAGGGGGGACTCTCCGCGAGTCCAACTCTCACCATCATTGCCGAAACAGCCCCTCACCCCAACCCTCTCCCCGTAAGAACGGGGCGAGGGAGCGCACCGCTGTCGGGGCGCGCCATTTGCCTATTCGCTCACTTCATGTTCGCGATGGCGTGCAGCGCGGCGATGTAGCCGAACGGCCCCAGCCCGCAGATCACGCCGGTCGCCACGAACGAGATCTTGGAGTGCCGGTGATATTCGTCGCGGGCGTGGATGTTGGAGATGTGCACCTCCAGCACCGGGCCTTCGAACGTCTTGATCGCGTCCATGATCGCGACCGAGGTGAAGGAGAGGCCGGCCGGATTGATGACGATGGCGTCGGCGTCCTGCCGCGCCGACTGGATCAGATCGACCAGCACGCCCTCATGGTTGGACTGGTGGAAGGCAAGCTTGAGATCGAGCCTGGCGGCGGCGTCCTCGCAGCTCGCGTTGACCTCCGCGAGCGTCGTCGTGCCGTAAATGTGCGGCTCGCGAATGCCGAGCATGTTGAGGTTGGGACCGTTGAGGATCATCACGCGCTTCATGGAAGGGTCCTTTCGAGAGCCTGATTGAGCAAGGAAAGCGCGCGCCGGGGCGCGACGGAAGACCATACGCCGCGGGGCTGAACCGTCGCCCGGCAGATGGTGCAGAGCAGCATTATATGTCGCGCAGGGTTGATCGGGATCAAACTGAGACGCGCCGGATAGGGCATTTTGCCCAAATGCTCCACAGATCCAAATGTGGGATAGCGCATAGACATTAGAGCTGGAAAAGCTCTAATAGATGCGTCCCCTTGGTCAGGTTCCGTTGCAGGTTTGCCGATGGATTACGCCCAATTCTTCGATTCCGCCCTCGATCGTCTCCACGCCGAGCGGCGTTATCGCGTGTTCGCCGACCTCGAACGCACGGCCGGCCGGTTCCCCCACGCGGTCTGGCACTCGGCCAAGGGCAAGCGCGACGTCGTGATCTGGTGCTCCAACGACTATCTCGGCATGGGCCAGCATCCGAAGGTGGTCGGCGCCATGGTCGAGACCGCGACGCGCGTCGGCACCGGCGCCGGCGGCACCCGCAACATCGCCGGCACGCACCATCCACTGGTCCAGCTCGAAGCCGAGCTCGCCGATCTCCACGGCAAGGAAGCCGCGCTGCTGTTCACCTCGGGCTATGTCTCGAACCAGACCGGCATCCCGACCATCGCAAAGCTCATTCCGAACTGCCTGATCCTGTCGGACGAGCTCAACCACAATTCGATGATCGAGGGCATCCGCCAGTCCGGCTGCGAGCGGATCGTGTTCCGCCACAACGACGTTGCGCATCTCGAAGAGCTGTTGCAAGCGGCCGGTCCCGATCGGCCGAAGCTGATCGTCTGCGAGAGCCTGTATTCCATGGACGGCGATGTCGCGCCGCTGGCCAGGATCTGCGATCTCGCCGAGAAATATGGCGCGATGACCTATGTCGACGAAGTCCACGCCGTCGGCATGTACGGCCCGCGCGGCGGCGGCATCGCCGAGCGCGATGGCGTGATGCATCGCATCGACATTCTCGAGGGCACGCTGGCCAAGGCGTTCGGCTGTCTCGGCGGCTACATCGCCGCCAACGGCCAGATCATCGACGCCGTGCGCTCCTATGCGCCGGGCTTCATCTTCACCACCGCGCTGCCGCCGGCGGTCTGCTCGGCCGCGACCGCCGCGATCAGGCACCTGAAGACGTCGAGCTGGGAGCGCGAGCGCCACCAGGACCGCGCCGCCCGCGTCAAGGCGATCCTCAATGCCGCCGGCCTGCCGGTGATGTCGAGCGACACCCACATCGTACCGCTGTTCGTCGGCGATCCCGAGAAGTGCAAGCAGGCCTCCGACCTGCTGCTCGAACAGCACGGGATCTACATCCAGCCGATCAACTATCCGACCGTCGCCAAGGGCACCGAGCGCCTGCGCATCACACCCTCGCCCTATCACGACGACGGCCTGATCGATCAGCTCGCCGAAGCGCTGCTGCAAGTGTGGGACCGCCTCGGCCTGCCGCTGCGCGCCAAGTCGCTGGCAGCGGAATAGGCTTTCGCTCCTACCCTGCCCTGGAGGGGAGGGTCGGCTCATGTCGAGCGAAGCGAGGCGTGAGACGGGGTGGGGTGACCGGTCTCTCCTCACGCGACAGTGCCCGTGTGGAGAGATCACCCCACCCCGCTCGCGCTACGCGCGATCGACCCTCCCCCTCCAGGGGAGGGTAAGCGCCCGCTGGTGCACGCTTGCACCTTAACGACGCCCGCAGTTCCCGCCCGCACCGGGCATTTCGCTGTCGCTTGCGTCCGCTCAACGCGCTAGATTTGCTGGGAAAATGAGCTCGGGCGCCGCCGGCGCCCAGGGAGAAGCGCGCTCGCCATGCTGCACGATTGGGGCGTGATCGCCGCCGCCTTCGGCTATATCGGCTTCCTGTTCCTGGTGGCGAGCCACGGCGACCGCCGCTCGCCGGCCGGGCGCGGCCGTGCCTCCGGGCTGATCTATCCGCTGTCGCTGGCGATCTACTGCACGTCCTGGACCTTCTTCGGCTCGGTCGGCTTCGCCACCCGCACCTCGACCGACTTCCTCGCGATCTATCTCGGCCCGATCCTGATGATCGGGCTAGGGGCCGGCGTGCTCCGCCGCGTCATTCAGCTGGCGAAGGCCCACAACATCACCTCGATCGCCGACTTCATCGGCGCCCGTTACGGCAAGAGCCAGGCGGTGGCGGCCACCGTCGCCGCAATCGCGATCATCGGCTCGGTGCCCTATATCGCGCTCCAGCTCAAGGCGGTGGCCTCCTCGCTCGGAACGATCCTGAGCGAAGACCAGGCCTTCTCCCATATCCCGATCCTCGGCGACGTGGCGCTGGTGGTGACGCTGGCGATGGCGGCCTTCGCGGTGCTGTTCGGCACGCGGCAGACCGACGCCACCGAGCACCAGCACGGCCTGATGCTGGCGGTCGCAACCGAATCCATCGTCAAGCTGGTCGCCTTTCTCGCCGCCGGCATCTTCGTCACCTTCTGGATGTTCTCGCCGCACGAACTGATCGAGCGCGCGATGAGGACGCCGGAGGCGGTTCGCGCCATCAACTATTCCCCGTCGATCGGCAACTTCCTGACCATGACGTTGCTGTCGTTGTGCGCGATCATGCTGCTGCCCCGCCAGTTTCACGTCAGCGTGGTGGAGAATTCCTCGGATGCCGAGGTCGGCCGCGCGCGCTGGCTGTTCCCGCTCTACCTGGTTGCCATCAATCTGTTCGTGATCCCGATCGCGCTCGCCGGCCTTGTGACCTTCCCATTCGGCGCCGCCGATCCTGACATGTACGTGCTGGCCCTGCCGATCGAGGGCGACGCGGACCTGCTCAGCGTCGCCGTCTTCGTCGGCGGACTGTCGGCGGCGACTGCGATGGTGATCGTCGAATGCGTCGCGCTCTCCATCATGGTCTCGAACGACCTCGTGGTGCCCCTGGTGCTGCAACGTCGGCCGGAGGGGCGCGCCGGCGGTGCCGATTTCAGCAACTTCCTGCTGCGCTCGCGGCGGCTCGCGATCTTCGCCATCATGGTGATGGCCTATTTCTACTATCGCGCGCTCGGCAATACCCAGCTCGCGGCCATCGGTCTGCTCTCCTTTGCGGCCATCGCCCAGCTTGCCCCGAGCTTCTTCGGCGGTCTGCTCTGGCGCCGCGCGACCGCACGCGGCGCCATCGGCGGCATGCTGGTCGGCTTTGCGGTGTGGCTCTACACGCTGTTCATCCCGAGCTTCATGGATTCCTCGACATCAGGCATCCTGCTGCTCCAGCACGGCCCGTTCGGCATCGAGGCGCTGCGGCCGCAGGCGCTGTTCGGCGCCGACCTGCCGCCGCTGATGCACGGCGTGATCTGGTCGCTGTCGCTCAACATCCTGACCTATGTGTTGCTGTCGCTGGCACGCCGGCCGTCTTCCATCGAGCTGTTGCAGGCGGATCTGTTCGTGCCCAATACGCTCGCACCGATCTCCCCGAGCTTCCGCCGCTGGCGCACCACCGTCACCGTGCAGGACATCCAGACCACGGTGGCGCAATATCTCGGCCCCGACCGCGCGCGGCATTCCTTCGAGGCCTTCTCGGCGCGGCGAAACGTGCGGCTGGAGCCAGGAGCACCTGCCGATTTCGAGCTGTTGCAACACGCCGAGCACCTGATTGCCTCCTCGATCGGCGCGGCCTCGTCCCGCCTCGTGATGTCGCTGCTGCTGCGCAAGCGGACGGTCTCCGCCAAGGCCGCACTTAAGCTGCTCGACGACTCGCACGCGGCGCTGCATTTCAACCGCGAGATCCTCCAGACCGCGCTCAACCATGTGCGCCAGGGCATCGCGGTGTTCGATGCCGATCTGCAACTGATCTGCTCCAATCGGCAGTTCGGCGACCTCCTCAATGTGCCACTGCATCTCATCCAGTTCGGCACGCCATTGCGCGAAATCCTGGAATTCATCGGCCTCGGCGATCCGAGCGATCCGCTCGAGCGCGAGGCCCTGCTGGAGCGGCGCCTTGCCGCCTACACCACCGACAGCGAGCCCTATCTCGAACGCCTGCCGGAACGCCACATGGTGATCGAAGTGCTCACCAACCGGATGCCCGGCGGCGGCTTCGTCATCACCTTCACCGACGTAACGCCCACCTTCGAAGCCGCAGAAGCGCTGGAGCGCGCCAATGCGACGCTGGAAAAGCGCGTGCGCGACCGCACCGAGGAGCTGACGCGGCTGAACTCCGAGCTGGCCCTCGCCAAGAGCGCGGCGGAGGACGCCAGCATCTCCAAGACGCGTTTCCTCGCCGCTGCCAGCCACGACATCCTCCAGCCGCTGAACGCGGCGCGGCTCTATGTCACCAGCCTCGTCGAGCGCCAGCACAATGGCGAAGAGACGCGGCTGGTCGAGAACATCGACGAATCGCTGCAGGCGATCGAGGAAATCCTCGGCGCGCTGCTCGACATCTCCAGGCTCGATGCCGGCGCGATGACGACCTCGATCTCGAGCTTCAAGATGGCCGATCTGATGCGCTCGCTGGAGATCGAGTTTGCGCCGATCGCGCGCGCCAAGGGCCTGGAGCTCGCCTTCGTGCCCTGCTCGCTGCCGGTGCAGTCGGACCGCCTGCTGCTGCGGCGGCTGCTGCAGAACCTGATCTCGAACGCGATCAAGTACACCCCGCGCGGCCGGGTGCTGGTCGGCTGCCGCCGTCGCGGCACCTCGCTCAAGATCTGCGTCTACGACACCGGCGTCGGCATCCCACCGGTCAAGCGCGGCGAGATCTTCAAGGAATTCCATCGCCTGGAGCAGGGAGCGCGGATCGCGCGCGGTCTGGGGCTGGGGCTTTCGATCGTGGAACGCCTGGCGCGCGTGCTCAACCACGGCATCGCCATCGAGGCCAATGCCGGTGGCGGCTCGGTCTTCTCCGTGACGGTGCCGACGGCGAAGGCGATCACCCACACCGCGGCGGTGACCAGCGCGACGCCGCTGGCGCGAACGCCGATCTCGGGCGCGTTGATCGTCTGCATCGAGAACGATGCAGCGATCCTCGACGGCATGCGCACGCTGCTCAAGGCCTGGGACGCCGAGGTGATCGCGGTCGCCGATCCGGAAGGCGCGATCGCCGCGATCGAAACCGCCGGACGGCGCGTCACCGGCCTGCTCGTCGACTATCACCTCGATCGCGGCAACGGCATCGCCGCCATCCGCGAGATCCGCCGCCGCTTCGGCGATGGAATCCCTGCGATCCTGATCACCGCCGATCGCAGCCCCGCCGTGCAGGTCGCCGCGCGCGACGAGAAGATCGCGGTGCTCAACAAGCCGGTGAAGCCGGCCTCGCTCCGCGCCCTGCTCGGTCAGTGGCGCACGCAGCAGATGGTGGCGGCGGAGTGAGACGCAGGGGTCAGTAGTCGGTCGATACGCTGAGCGTCCGCCACCTCTCAAGCTCCTCGAGGCGGAGCCTGTCGGTCGCGGCGATGGCGTCAACGGCGTCGCTTCCGAGCGCAATGCGCAGAGGCGGGCGCTCCATGTCGGCAAGCTTGAGCACCACGGCCGCAGCTTTGGCCGGATTGCCGGGCTGGCGGCCGTCGTAATCGCGCTGCATCCTGACGGCGGCACCGACGACCGCATCGTACTCCGGCCGTCCTTCGCCGGTTCCATGTGCGGCTTGCGCAAAACCGGTGCGAAAACCGCCGGGCTCGACGATCGTGACGTTCACGCCGATCAGCGCCATCTCGCGCGCCAGCGATTCCGAAAAGCCTTCGATTCCCCATTTCGCGGCGGAATACGCCGCGCGCGCCGGAGCGCCAATCCGCCCGCCGACAGACGAGACCTGCACGATATGGCCACGGCGCTGGCGACGTAGCACCGGAATCGCCGCCTTGGTGACGATGATAGTGCCGATCAGATTGGCCTCGATCTGCTGGCGGAACGAATCCAGGCTGGTATCCTCGACCGATCCGAGATCGCCGTAACCGGCGTTGTTCACCACCACGTCGACGCCGCCAAATGCCTGCACGGCGAGGCCGACCGCCGCTTGCGCTGCCGCCTCGTCGGTCACGTCGAGCGATGCAAGCCGAAGGCTTTCGCCGAAGCGCTTCAGCAGCGGTTCGAGCGGATTTGGGTTCCGGGCCGAAGCCAGCACGCGATCTCCCGCCGCGAGCGCGGCTTCCACGATGGCCCGGCCAAGCCCGCGCGAGCTGCCGCTGATGAACCATGTCTTCGACACCACGATCTCCGGGTCGACCTAAGGCGCCAGCCGCGTGAAGACGTAATCGCGTCCCTTGGCACGCGCGTCGTGGCACGCAAAGCAGGTGCGATGCTGAGCCTCGTCGGCCGGCTTGCCGTCGATGAAGCGACCAAAGCCCCAGCCGCCGGTTGCGGCATACTTTTTGGAATCCTTGACCATCACCTGGACCGTGGTGGCGGCGCCGGGAATGGTCGCGGACGCAAACTCCGGAGATTGTTTCCGCTTCCAGGCGCGCTTGACCAAAATGGCACCGTCGGGGAATGGGAGTTTGCCGGCTTGATACGCATCGATGGCGGTCTGGTTGCCGACGACAGCACGAAGCTCGTCGAGCGGCGCGGCCTCTTCGGCCGGCGCGATCAGCTCCCACTGCCTGTAGCCGGACGGAATCGTGACGCCGAAGATCGGCGAGGCGTCCGCCGGGCCACGTGGCGTCGGCCCCTCCGCCAGCGCGACGGTGATGAGGTACGGCACGCATGTCAGGAGAACCACGAGGGGGAGCATGGCGAGCACGATCGCCGTGGAGAAGGAGAATCTTTTCTGTTCGGGTTCGATCGGTGTCATGACGTTTCAGCAAGCCGAGAGCAACGGGTGGATCCTGGCCCGGCCTCGGCCGTACCGGGAGTAGAAATCCTCAGGCGCCGTCGGCGTCGATGACGGCCTTGGCAAAGGCTTGCGGCGCTTCCTGCGGCAGATTGTGGCCGATGCCGCCGGTGATCAGGCGGAACTCGTATCGGCCTGAAAACTTCTTGGCATAAACGCTGGGCTCGGGATGCGGCGCGCCGTTGGCATCGCCCTCCATCGTGATGGTCGGCACGGCGATGACCGGCGCCGCGGCCAGCTTCTTTTCGAGCTGCTCGTATTTGGCTTCGCCCTGGGCGAGCCCGAGCCGCCAGCGGTAATTGTGGATCGTGATTGCGACATGATCCTTGTTGTCGAGCGCTGCCGCGCTGCGCGCGAAGGTGGCGTCGTCGAACTTCCACTGCGGCGAGGCGAGCTTCCAGATCAGCTTGGCGAAATCGTGCGTGTACTTCTCGTATCCGGCACGGCCGCGCTCCGTCGCAAAATAGAACTGGTACCACCATTGCAGCTCGGCCGATGGCGGCAGCGGCGCGTTGCCGGCAGCCTGGCTGGAAATCAGGTAGCCGCTGACCGACACCAGCGCGCGGCAGCGCTCCGGCCACAGTGCGGCGATGATGTCGGCAGTGCGTGCACCCCAATCGAAGCCGGCAACGACCGCTTTCTTGATGTCGAGCTTGTCCATCAGCGCGATGATGTCGGTGGCCATTGCGGCAGGCTCGCCATTGCGCGGCGTCTCGCTGGAGAGGAAGTGCGTTGAGCCATAGCCGCGCAGATAGGGGATGATCACGCGATAGCCGGCCTTGGCCAGGATCGGCGCGACGTCGACGAAGGCGTGAATGTCGTAAGGCCAGCCGTGCAGCAGGATCGCCACGGGACCGTTCGAGGACCCCGCCTCGGCATAGCCGATATTGAGGACGCCGGCATCGAGCTGCTTGATCGGACCGAAGGATGCGTTCGATGCGTCCTGCCGCGCGTCGGTCTCGGCGCGAGCGAGGTCGATCACGCCGAGACCGACGGCGATGGTTCCCGCCGCGATGCCAAAGAAGTTACGGCGCTGCTGGTCGATGATCTGCTTCATGATGTTGCTGCCTTGTGGTGATTGGTAGATGTTCGTCAGATCAGCGCGACCGTGACGTCGATATTGCCGCGAACCGCCTTGGAATAAGGACAGGTCTGGTGCGCATCGTCGATGATGCCGCGCGCGATCTCGGGGTCGAGTCCCGGCAGGCTGACATTGAGGCGTGCGCGAAGCGAATAGGCGCCCTCGTCGAGCACGAGATCGATCTCCGCATCAACAGCACTTTTCCTGGGAAGCTCGATCTTGCGCTTGCGCGCCGCGATCTCCATCGCGCCTTCGAAGCAGGCCGACCAGCCGGCGGCGAACAATTGCTCGGGATTGGTGCCGATTCCCGCGCCGCCCGGCGGCGACAGCTTGACGTCGAGGCGACCGTCGGAGCTGCGCGCGATGCCGTCGTGGCGCCCGCCGCTGGTGTGGGTCCTGGCCGTGTAGAGTATCTTTGCCGCCTGCGTCATCATGGTCTCCTCGCCGTCACGCCACCGACCTAGCAGCGGCTGCGGCGGCGCGCCCGTTTGGACTTGTGAGAAGTTGTGAGGTCTCGCCTTACGCGCCTCACAAGGCCTGTATCCGCGGTCTGAGGCCGATGCACGGATGGCCTTGCCGGATCACGATCATCTGGCTATCGGGGCCTCTCGAAGGGACCAAGATTTCGCCATGACCGAGCCGGCCGGCACCACGACGGGAACTCTATCGTTCGGGCCATTCTCCGTGAGGCCGCATGAAAGGCTCGTGATGCGCGACGGCGTCGTCTTGCAGCTCGGCGCGAAAGCGTTCGACACGCTGATGGCGCTGATGTCGCGGCCGAACGAGGTCGTCAGCAAATGGGATCTGATGGCGCTGGTATGGCCCGGCATCACGGTCGAGGAGACCAATCTGCGCTTTCACGTCGCAGCGCTTCGCAAGGCGCTCGGCGACGGCAAGGATGGCGCCCGCTACATCACGACGCTCTCCGGTCGCGGCTATTGCTTCGTGGCGCCGATTTCGCAAGCCGATATTGCTGCAGCTCAACGCCTCGCGCCGCGGTTGGAATTGCCGCCCGTGAAACTCCCGAACCGGTTGCAGCGGATGGTCGGGCGCGCCGATGCGATGGCCGCCGTCTCCGACAAGCTCATCGCCTCGCGCTTTGTCACGATTGCCGGTCCCGGCGGCGTCGGCAAGACCGCGGTCGCCGTGGCGATCGCCCACGACCTGCTCGAAGCATTCTCCGAGGCCGCGCACTTCGTGGACCTTGCCGCGCTGAGCGATCCCGATCTCGTGATCACCTCGATCCTGCTGATGCTTGGCTTGCCGGCGCAGACCGAGGATCCCCTGCCGGCGCTGCTCGCACATCTCCAGGACAAGCGGATGCTGCTGATCCTCGACAATTGCGAGCACGTCATTGCGGCCGCTGCGCCGCTGGCGGCAGAGATCTTCCAGGCGGCGCCGCACGTCCATATCCTCGCGACCAGCCGCGAAGCCCTGCGCGTCGAGGGCGAGCAGGTCTATCGGCTGGCCCCGCTCGCCGTTCCGCCCGACGGCTCCGGCGTCACGGTCGCCGCAGCACAGACCTATCCCGCGCTTCAGCTGTTCCTCGAACGTGCCATGGCAGGCGGCGCGCAGATCGCGCTCGATGACGCCAATGCTGCGATCATCGCCAGGATCTGCCGCAAGCTCGACGGCATGGCGCTGGCGATCGAGCTCGCTGCCGGCCGGGTCGAAGCCTACGGCCTGGAGCAAACGGCCGCGCTGCTCGACGCGCGCCTCAATCTGCTCTGGCAAGGCCAGCGAACGGCACCACCCCGGCAGAAGACGTTGCAGGCCACGCTCGACTGGAGCTACGGCCTATTGTCGGATATCGAGCGCCTCGTACTGCGCAGGCTTGCGGTCTTCGCCGGGCACTTCACCATCGACGCCGCGCTGGAGGTCGTGCCGGACGAGCGCGTCGACCGCCCCCGCCTGTTCGACGCGGTCGACAGTCTCGTTGCCAAGTCGATGGTCGCGCCGCGGCCCATCGGCGCCATGATGCGCTACCGTCTGCTCGACACGACGCGTGCCTATCTGCTCGAGATAGAACCGGACGACGCGGCTCTCGCCGCCCGCCACGCGACCTACTACCGGCGATGGCTGGAGCAGGCCGGCACGACATGGGCGACGGTGCCGAGCGCAGACGAGCGGGCTGCTCACTTCTCCGCGCTTCACAATGTGCGCGCCGCGCTCGACTGGTGCTTCGGCCCGGGCGGTGATCTCGGCATCGGCGTTGCGCTCGCCGCCGCCGCGGCGCCGATCTTCCTGGCGATGTCCTTGCTGATCGAATGCCGGCGCTGGTCGGAACGGGCGCTGCTGGCGATTGCCCCCTCCTCGCGCGGCAGCGCCGAGGAAATGCACATCCAGGCCGCCCTCGGGCTGACCTTGATGTTCACCCGCGGCGGCAGCGAAGCGGCGCGTAGCGCCTTGAGCAGGAGCCTTGCCATCGCCGAAGCGCGCGGCGACGAAGTCAACCAGCTCCAGCTGCTCGGCCGGATGCATATCTTTCACGAGCGGATGGGAGAGTTCGACGCCGCGCTCGGCTATGCGCAAAGGAGCCTCGCGGTCGCGCGGACGCTGGGCGACCCCGCCTCGATCGCCCTCGCCCATTCTCTCCTCGGTGTCTCGCTGCATCTGGCAGGTGAGCATCACGACGCGCTGAAGATGCTGGAGGTCGCCTGGCAAGGTCCGGGCACGGAGCTAGTCAGCACCGTCCATGGCTTCGATCATCGCAACCGGGCCGGCATCACGCTGGCCCGCGAGCTCTGGTTGCAAGGCCGGCCCGCGGAAGCGCTGCAGCTGGCGCAGCAGACGGTCGCCGAGGCCGCACAGATGGATCACCCGATCACGCTCTGCATTGCGCTGATCTGGGCGGTCTCGATCGACCTGTGGAATGGAGACCTCGACGGCGCCGACGAGAGCATCGACCGCTTCATCGCGCATGCCAATTCGCGCTCGATGGGGCCTTATCTCGCCGTCGGCCGCGGCGTCAAAGGCGAGCTGGCGATCCACCGTGGCGATGCCGCCGGTGGCGTCGAGACGATCAGGACCTGCCTGCGCGAGCTCCACGATGCCGGCTACGAGCTGCTCACCACGACGTTCAACATCGCGCTGGTCCAGGGCTTGGTGGCGCTTGGGCAGATCGAGCAGAGCGCCGAGCTGATCGACGACGCCATTCGCCTCGTCGAGCAAAGCGGCGATCATCTCTACATGCCCGAACTGCTGCGCATGAAGGGCCGAGTTCTGTTGTCGCTGCCGGAGCCCGATACGGAGCAGGCAGAAGTCTGCTTCATGCAGTCGCTGGATCTGAGCCGGCGCAAAGGCGCAAAAGCCTGGGTGCTGCGGGCCGCGATCGATCTTGCGCGGCTACTCGTCGAACGCGGCCGGCACGAGGACGCAAAACGATTGTTTCAATCGGCGCTTGAGGGCTTTGCAGAAGGCTCCGAGACCGCGGATATCAGAGCGGCCAATCGTCTGCTCCCGACGCTGTAGCCAATTGCGCCACATCAAGTTCCGTCATCCTTCCGGGCCTCCGCTACGCTCCAGTGCCTCAGGACGACGGGACTGTTTGTGCGGACTATCCCGCTGGCGTGCCCTGCTTCCACTGGCCGCCGGCGATCCTGGCGGCGGCGATCACCGCCTGGGTGCGGCTTTCGACGCCGAGCTTCTGCAGGATCGCCGAGACATGGGCCTTGATGGTGGCCTCGGAGACGCCGAGCTCGTAGGCGATCTGCTTGTTGAGCAGGCCCTCCGACAGCATCATCAGGACCCGGACCTGCTGCGGCGTCAGCGTCACCAGCCGGTCGCGCAGACGCGTCATGTCGGGATCCGCCTCCGCCGACAGATCGGTGTCAGCGGGAACCCAGACGTCGCCTTCCATCACCTTGAGGATGGCATCGCGCAAGGTCTCGACCCCGAACCGCTTGGGGATGAAGCCGGAGGCGCCGAAATCGAGCGAGCGGCGGATCGTGGCGCTGTCGTCGGAGGCCGAGACGATCACGACCGGGATCGCCGGATATTGCGCGCGCAGATAGATCAGGCCGGAAAAGCCGGAGATCCCAGGCATGGAGAGGTCGAGCAGGACCAGGTCGACCTCGGAGGTCTGCTCCAGAAGCTTGGTCAGGTCCTCGAAGGTTCCGGCCTCGTCGATCCGGGCCGAGGGGAGAACGCCCGCCACCGCCTGCCGCAGCGCATCGCGGAATAGGGGATGATCATCGGCGATGACGAGATGAGTCGAAGGAGCGTTCATCGTTCTCTTGCTGTCGTTCGCGCCGGGTCGGCGAACCGGGTGCGTCAATTCTTCCCCGAGCGGCCGTGGCATGCAAGTGCACATTATCCCTTTGCTGCAAAGGGGTTAATCCTGGGCTCGGGCATTTGCACACCGGCGCCCGATACCGCAGCGCCAGTACGCAAGGCCGAAAGTCGTATTGGGGCGGGTTTCACGCCGATGTTACCTTGTGGCCAAGACCTGGGTTGATCCGGCACGTCCGGACATTCTGGGGGCGAGAGGAAACGATTTTCGGGGAGCGACTCAAACATGTCGACAATGGCTGTGTCTCAAGCAGGCGCGGGAGGGATGACGAAGGACGAACGGTTCGTCATTCTCGCCTCCTCGCTCGGTACCGTCTTCGAGTGGTACGACTTCTATCTCTACGGTTCGCTCGCCTCGATCATCGGCGTGCAGTTCTTCTCGGCCTATCCGCCGGCAACCCGCGACATCTTCGCGCTGCTGGCGTTTGCCGCGGGCTTCCTGGTGCGGCCATTCGGCGCGATCGTGTTCGGCCGCATCGGCGACATCGTCGGCCGCAAATACACCTTCCTGGTCACCATCCTGATCATGGGTCTGTCGACCTTCATCGTCGGCCTCCTGCCCAACGCGGCGACCATCGGCATCGCGGCTCCGATCATTCTGATCGCGCTGCGTCTCGCCCAGGGCCTGGCGCTCGGCGGCGAATATGGCGGTGCGGCGACCTACGTCGCGGAGCATGCTCCGCACGGCAAGCGCGGCTACTACACCTCGTTCATCCAGACCACGGCGACGCTCGGCCTGTTCCTGTCGCTGCTGGTGATTCTGTTCACCCGTACCGCGACCGGCGAAGCCGACTTCGCGGCCTGGGGCTGGCGCATTCCGTTCCTGGTGTCGGTGCTGCTGCTCGGCATCTCGGTCTGGATCCGGCTTCGCCTCAACGAATCGCCGATCTTCCAGAAGATGAAGGAGGAAGGGAAGGGCTCGAAGGCGCCGCTGACGGAGGCCTTCGGCAACTGGCAGAACGGCAAGCTCGTGCTGCTCGCCCTGCTCGGCGGCGTGATGGGCCAGGGCGTGGTCTGGTACACCGGCCAGTTCTACGCGCTGTTCTTCCTGCAATCGATCCTGAAGGTCGACGGCTATACCGCCAACCTGCTGATCGCATGGTCGCTGCTGCTCGGCACCGGCTTCTTCATCGTGTTCGGCATGCTCTCCGACAAGATCGGCCGCAAGCCGATCATCCTCGGCGGCTGCCTGATCGCGGCGCTGACCTTCTTCCCGATCTTCAAGATGATCACCTCCAACGCCAACCCGGCGCTGGAAAAGGCGATCGAGTCGGTCAAGGTCGAGGTGGTGGCCGATCCCGCCGGTTGCGGCGATCTGTTCAACCCGGTCGGCACCCGCGTCTTCACTGCGCCTTGCGACACCGCGCGCGCCTACCTGTCGCAATCGTCGGTCAAGTACGCGACGACGCCGGGTCCGGCCGGCTCGGGCGTGAAGGTCGTGGTCAATGGCAAGGACGTGCCCTACACCAACGCCAAGGACAGCAACCCGGCGGTTCTCGCCGCGGTGCAGGCGGCCGGCTATCCCAAGGCGGGTGACGCCGGCATCGTGAAGATGTCGAATCCGTTCGACATCTTCCGTCCGCAGGTGGCGGCCATCATCGGTCTGCTGTTCATCCTGGTCGTGTTCGTCACCATGGTGTACGGCCCGATTGCGGCGATGCTGGTCGAATTGTTCCCGACCCGCATCCGCTACACCTCGATGTCGCTGCCCTACCACATCGGCAACGGCTGGTTCGGCGGCCTCCTGCCCGCCACCGCCTTCGCCATCGTGGCCTCGACCGGCGACATCTATGCCGGTCTCTGGTACCCGATCATCTTCGCCTCGATCACCGTGGTGATCGGCTTCCTGTTCCTGCCCGAGACCAAGGACGTCGACATCAAGGCGACCTGACGAGGCAGCAATCGACAACACGAACCGGCCGCGGTCTCCGCGGCCGGTTTTGCTTTGTGCGCTCCTTGCTTGGACGCGTTTTCTTCACGCGCACCGGCACCCACTTCGCTCGAAAACGCTCTACCGATTGCTGCCGATGAACTGCAGCACGATCTCACGGCGGTGCGGACGGCTGCGATGCTCGATCAGATAGATCGCCTGCCACGTGCCGAGCGCGAGCCTGCCGTTCAGGACCGGAACCTGGAGCGAGGTCTGCGTCAGCATAGTCTTGATGTGGGCCGGCATGTCGTCGGGTCCCTCGGTGTCATGAGTCCACCCGGCGTTCTCCGGTGCGAGCCGTGACAGGACCGTGGTGAGGTCGACCAGCACGGAGGGGTCGGCGTTCTCCTGGATCGTCAGCGAAGCCGAGGTGTGGCGGATGAACAGCGTCAATGCACCCTCACCTGCGTGCGCCTCGGCGATGAATTTTGCGGCCTCGCTGGTCAGATCGGTGAAGCCGCGGCCAGGCGTGTGCACGGTGAGCAGCGACGATGTGACGGTGGTTGCCTGGACCGACGATGGTGCGGAGCGTGTGACGGATCTGGCTGATGTCATGGAGGGTGATTGATCGAACACTGCGGTAGTTGCCGTCGGGTGGGCAAAGCGGAGCGTGCCCACCCTTTCGCGTGACGATGTCAAGGTGGTGGGCACGGCGCTTTGCGCCTTTGCCCATCCTACGGCAGCTCGTCACGCGTCAAATCTTCCCCGACACGTCTTTCTGCACGCGGTTGGCCATATCGATCAGCCGCCGCCAGGCCTTTTCCAGGAACGACATCACGCGATCGAGGTCCTGGTCACTCGGCAGCGGGATCTCGATCTTGCGCTCGCCCTCGGCGACCTTGGGCTCGGCCTTCTTGAGCGGATCGGATTTCGGCATCGCCTCGTCGATCTTGCCCGACACTGTCGGCCCCGCCGCGAGCTGTGCCTTCAGTCTCTCGACCTCGGCCTGAAGCCTGCCGATCTCGGCGTCGAGTGCGGTCCGCTCGTCGGGCACCGCGTAGCAGGCCCAGCCGGCGCCGTTCTTCATGCAGGTCGAGACCGTGCCGGTGCGCGTGTCGAGCCGCAGCACGCCCTCGGGGATGGGCGTCATGCTGTAGCGGCCATTTTCGCCGTCGGGCGCGGATTGCGCGGCCACGAGGCCGCCGCTGACGACCATCACCGCGACCGCCGCCGCGAGCCATGATGTCGTGGATGACGTCGCAGGTCTCATCGTTGTCTCCGCCCCGGCGGTGCTGCGGCTGCAGTGCAATTCTACACCCCCAGCCGGCAATCCGCCGCCAAAAACCTGCCCCTGGAATCAACGAACGCGGCGGCTGCTTTGATCCCATCAGCGCGGCGAAAGCACGGCTGCATCCGCCGATCGTGAGCAGACCTGCTGCGGTGCGGCGTCACGCTGTGTGCAGCGCTGCTGCGTGCGACAATATCGTCAAGTAAATCAAAGACATAATCGAAAGCGACGCAATCGTGACTTGGCTTGACTTGATTATGGGCCATCAGTATGGTCCGCGCGGCTTTTGAGGGTGGCGGGCGTAATTTCCATTTGGCCGCAGCGTTTCGGGTCTTTGTCGCATGGCACAGAACACGGGACACGGTGAGAATGGAGATCGCGATAGATCGTCCGAGGAAGCCGCGCTTTCCGATCGGCTCGGAAATCTTGATCAGCGGTTGTCCGAATTTCGCGACCGCCGGGCCAAGACCGAGCAACCCGCAGGTGACGATGGAGACAAAGCGGCCAGAGCCTCGGCGATGGCGCTTGGTTTTCGGTTATCCTCCGAGTTGGTCGCCGGTGTCGCTGTCGGAGCGGGGATTGGCTGGGGGTTCGACCGTTTGCTGTCGACGTCGCCTTTCGGATTCATCGTGTTCCTGCTGCTGGGCTTCGTCGCCGGCGTGGTGAACGTGGTGAGATCGGCAGGCGCGGGTCAAAACAGGCGCGGTGGTTCTTAAGGCTGGTCCCACCAGGAGAGGAATGATCGTACCGGCCTCGCCGGTACGGGCCGGCCCGGCCGGCAGACCGAGACCCGCCGGCATGCCCGGCAGACCAAGAGATGCCGCGCTGATGAAAATCGATCCGATCCACCAGTTCAACATCGAGCCTCTCTTCACCCTCGGCCATATCGGCAATCACACGATCGCCTTCACCAATTCGTCGCTCTACATGCTGGTCGCGGTCGCGATCATCTCGATCCTGATGCTTGCCAGCGGCTCGCAGCTGGTTCCCGGGCGCCTGCAGTCGGTCGCCGAGATCTCCTACGAGTTCGTCGCCTCGACCATCCGTTCGACGGCCGGCGCGGAAGGCATGAAGTTCTTCCCGCTGATCTTCTCGCTGTTCATGTTCATCTGCGTCTCGAACCTGGTCGGCATCATCCCCTACACCTTCACGGTCTCGAGCCACCTGATCGTCACCGCCGGGCTGGCGCTGCTGGTCTTCTTCACCGTGCTGATCTACGGCGTCGCCAAGAACGGCGTGAAGTTCTTCAAGATCTTCGTTCCCCACGGCGTCCCCGGCTACGTCCTGCCGCTGGTCATGTTCATCGAGGTCCTGTCGTTCTTCCTGCGGCCGGTCTCGCACAGCATTCGTCTGTTCGCCAACATGCTGGCCGGCCATATCGCGCTGAAGGTGTTCGCGGGCTTCGTCGCCATGCTCGGCTTCTCGCTCGGCGCCATCGGCTGGGTCGGCGGCGTGCTGCCGCTGGCGCTCACGGTCGCGCTGTACGCTCTCGAGATCCTGGTCGCGTTCCTGCAGGCCTACGTGTTCGCGATCCTGACCTGCATCTACCTCAACGACGCCATTCATCCGGGACACTGAGCGGTCCGGGGAATTTCCACCCACAACGCAATCTTTCTTCCAAGGAGTCTAAAATGGATCCGGCAGCAGCAAAACTTATCGGCGCGGGCATCGCGTGCATCGGCATGGGCGGTGCGGGCGTCGGCGTGGGCGTGATCTTCGGCAACTACCTCGCCGCAGCCGTTCGCAACCCGTCGGCCGCTCAGGGCCAGTTCGGCAACCTGATCTTCGGCTTCGCCGTGACCGAAGCGCTCGGCATCTTCTCGCTGCTGATCGCGCTGCTTCTGCTGTTCGTTTTCTAAAGGAACGACTTCTTTCGCGCCGCTTCATCCGAAGCGGCGCGTGACAGCAACAGGAGTACTCCATGGCCGAGAGTCATGGCGGGGCAAAAGGACCGGCGGCGGGTGCCCACACCGAAGCCGATGGCGGTCATCACAGCGGCGGCTTTCCGCCGTTCGAGAGCAGCACCTTTGCTTCGCAGCTGGTGTCGCTCGCGATCTTCTTCGTCCTGCTTTACGTGATCGTGTCCAAGCTCGCTCTGCCGAAGGTCGGCGGTGCGATCGAAGCGCGTCAGAACAAGATCGAGGGTGACCTCGCCGAAGCGCAGAAGCTGAAGGATCAGTCCGAGGCGGCGCTGAAGGCCTATGAAAGCGAGCTCGCTTCGGCGCGTTCGCGGGCGCAGGCGATCGGCAACGAATCCCGCGACAAGGCGAATGCGCAGGCGGACGCCGAACGCAAGGCTTTGGAAGAGCAGCTGGCGGCCAAGCTCGCCGAGGCGGAGAAGACCATCGCCTCGACCCGCACGGCCGCCATGAGCAACGTCCGCGGCATCGCGGCCGACGCGGCAGGCCAGATCGTGCAGCAGCTCACCGGCGTGATTCCGGATGCCGCCTCGGTCAATGCCGCCGTTGACGCGTCCTTGAAGGGTTAGCCAAAGATGTTCTTCGATCCTGAAACCTGGGTCGCCGTCGCCTTCGTGATCCTGATGGTCGTGTTCGGCTATCTCGGCGTCTTCAAGTCGGCGATGACCGCGCTCGATCATCGCGCCGCCCGCATCAAGGCCGAGCTCGACGACGCCGCGCGCCTCAAGCAGGAGGCGGCCAAGGTGCTCGCCGACTACAAGGCGCGCAGTGCCACGGCCGAGCGCGAGGCCGCCGACATCATCGCCAACGCCAGGGCCGAAGCCGAGCGCATCGCCGCCGACGCCAAGGCGAAGATGGAAGACTTCGTCGCCCGCCGCACCAAGACCGCGGAGAGCAAGATCGCGCTGGCCGAGGCCCAGGCTCTGGCCGATGTCCGCGCCGCAGCCGCGGAAGCCGCCGTCCAGGCCGCCTCGACGATCCTGTCGCAGTCGGTCAAGGGCCAGGTCGCCGACGACCTGCTCGCCAAGGGCATCAACGAAGTCAGGCAGAAGCTGAACTGAGGGATTTGCCTTCACCAATCAAAAAGCCGGCGCGATGAGCGCCGGCTTTTTTGTTGGCTGAAAGGCCCTCATGTCCCGGACGCGGCGCGGCATGTAATGACGCGACGCAGAGCCGGGACCCAGCTGTTCGCAGCGCATAGGCCCCGGCTCCGCAGCGCACCGCACCGGACGATGCTTCGCATCCCCGGGAGCGCTGCGCTGCGTCCGGGGCACGAACCTTTAGGCTACTTCTTCTTCCGCCCCTTCGGCTCCGGCGACAGCGCCTGCGGGTCGAAGCCGACATAGAAGATGTAGGAATCGGCGACGGCGGGCGCTGGCGTCGGATAGGCCAGATCCTCGGCGACGAAGGTGAAGGGCACGCTGCCGCCTTCCGACATCGCGACCGTGGTCCGGTAGGCTTTCGAGGCAATCACCTTCTCGCCGACGCCGCCCTGCACGACGGCGATACGCAGCGGCACCTCGACGGAGGCAGGCGCACCGGCGGGACCGGCGATGACGCGGCCCTGGATGCCGATCCGGGCCGTGATGCCAGCGCTGCTGCGGGAGCATTCGCGCGCCATCTTGGTGATCGAGGCCTGGAAGCGGATGTCATTGCCGACGGCCGGCTTGCCGCTGGCGCCGACCGCGTAGGTCGAGGCCCCCGCGCGCACCGTGACCTGCGGGCAATCGAGGTCGTCTTCGGCCGGCTGCCCGGGCACAGGCGCCGGCTTCGGCTCTGCCGGCTCGTCGGACTTGCCGCCGAACAGGCTCTTGAAACGGTCGGTCAATGACTGCGCCGCCACAGGCGAGACAGACGCCAGCGCAACCGACAACGCCAGCGCGATCCCCGTTCCCAGTCGCAACGCATTCCGCGATGACCGAAGCTCCTGCACCATCGACGCCCGTACTCCATGACAATTGCCCGGCCGCTCGCCGGCCGGGGCATGCGGTTATATCGCCAAAATCGGCGAACCCAAGGCAGCAAAAGGGGGGGACTCGGCCGCACGAATGGCCGCTCAGCCGCGGAAATCCTCGTGCAGCAGGCCGAACAGCAGGTGATCCTGCCAGACCCCGTTGATGCAGAGATAGCGGCGCGCCAGGCCCTCGCGCGAGAAGCCGCACTTCTCCAGCACCCGGATCGACGGCGCATTGGTCGGGATGCAGGCGGCCTCGACCCGGTGCAGATTGAGTTCGCCGAACAGCGTCGGCAGCAGCACCCGCAGTGCGGCCGTCATGTAGCCGCGATGGGCATAGGGCTGGCCGACCCAATAGCCGATAGTACCGGCCTGCACGATGCCACGCCGGACATTGGCGAGCGTGATGCCCCCGACCAGGGCGCCGTCGAGCTCGCGGAAGATCAGAAAGGGATAGGAGCGGTCCGCGGCGATGTCCTCGGCATAGCGGCGCAGGCGGCGGCGGAAGCCGGACCGGGTGAGATCGTCAGACGGCCAGATCGGCTCCCAAGGCGTCAGATAGTCGCGGCTGGTTTCGCGCAAATGAGCCCATTGCAGGAAGTCGGACATTTGCGGCGCGCGCAGGAGCAGCCCGTTGCCGCGCGGCGCGAGGGCGGCGGGTCCACTGGATGGCAGGCGAAAGAGGGCCATGGTGATGCTTCCCGGGGCGAGGCAGCCCGCGCGCGGCTCCTAATGCAGCCGCGCCTTGGCGCGCGCCCGGGTCAATCCTTCCGCAAAAGACACCGCCGTGTCCAGACCCCTGCCGCTGCCCAATGCGACAACCGCTGGCCGGCTGCGCGACAGCAGCGCACGGGCCGCGTCCCGCGTCGATTCGATGCTGACGGCATCGATCCGGGCAACCAGTTCCTGCACCGTCTGCGGCCGCCCATAGGCCAGCACATGCCGGGCGAGCTGCTCGGCGCGGGAGGAGCAGCTCTCCAGCGCCATCAGCAGACCCGCCTTCATCTGCGCCTTGGCCCGGGCGATCTCTGCCTCGGTCAGAGTCTCCACCGAATCGTTCATGATGTCGACCACGACCTCCATCATCTCCGGAGCGTCGGCGGGATCGGTCCCGGTATAGAGGCCGAAGAAGCCGGTGTCGGTGTAGGGCGCGTGGAAGGTGTAGATGGAGTAGCAGAGGCCGCGTTTCTCGCGCACCTCCTGGAACAGGCGCGACGACATTCCGCCGCCGAGGATGTTGGTGAAGACCTGGAGCGAGAACAGCGACGGATCGGCCTGCGGCACGCCTTCGAGCGCCAGCGTCAGGTGCGCCTGCTCGAGCTCGCGATGCACCACCTTGGTGCCGCCCTGGCCGAACTGAGCGGCCTGCGGCTTCGGCCCCGGCGTCCCGTCGAAGCTCGCAAAACGCTTTTCGACCTCGGCGACGACTTGGCTGTGGTCGACCGCGCCGGCCACCGCCACCACCATGTCGGGCCCGCGATAATGCGTCGAGAGATAGCCGCGCAGCATGTCGCGGTTGAAGGCGCGCAGCGTCTTGGCGGTGCCGAGCAGCGAACGGCCCATCGGCTGTTCGGGATAGCAGAGCTCGTTCAGATGCTCGAACACGACGTCGTCGGGCGTGTCCTGCGCGGCACCGATCTCCTGCACGATGACGTTTTTCTCGCGCTCCAGCTCGTCCGGCTCGAAGGCGGGATTGGCGAGGATGTCGGCGAGCACGTCGAGCGCGAGCGGCACGTCGCCCTTCAGCACCCGCGCATAATAGGACGTGGTCTCGGTCGAGGTGCCGGCATTGAGGTCGCCGCCGACCGCCTCGATCTCCTCGACGATCTCGCGCGAGGAGCGCTTGGTCGTGCCCTTGAACGCCATGTGCTCCAAGAGATGCGAGATGCCGTGCTCGTTCGGCTTCTCGTCGCGTCCGCCGACGCCGGCCCAGACGCCGAGCGCCGCCGTCTCGAGGTGGGGCATCTCGTCGGTGACGACGGTGAGGCCGGAGGCAAGCTTGGTCATCTCGACGCTCATCCGGCAACTCCCTGCTTTGCGGCGCGGCTGGCGGACAGCACGAACCGCTCGACCTCGGCCTGATCGTTCTTCATCACCCTCATGTGTTCGGATTTGGTCATCAAACCGTCGAGCCAGGCGGGCAGTTGCGGCCGCTGGCCGCAGGCCGCCTCGACGGCGTCGGGAAATTTGGCCGGATGCGCGGTGGAGAGCACGATGCTCGGCACCCTCGTATCGGTGGTGTCGCGGTCCGCGACGGCGAGCGCCACCGCCGTATGGGGATCGACCAGCTCGCCTGCTTCGCGCCAGGCGGCGCGAATCGCAGCCGCAGTCTCGGTCTCGTCGGCGCGCCCGGCATCGAACTCCTCGCGGATCGCGGCGAGTGTCGCATCGGGCAACACGAAGCGCCCGGACTGCTTCAGCTGTTCCATCAGGCGGCGCACGCCGGCGGCATCACGCCGGCCGGCCTCGAACAGCAGCCGTTCGAAGTTCGAGGATATCTGGATGTCCATCGACGGCGATGCCGTCGCGTGCACCTCGCGCACCTCGTAGATACCGGTCTTCAGCGTGCGCGCCAGGATGTCGTTGACGTTGGCGGCGATGCGCAGGGTGCGCACCGGCAGCCCCATGCGCTTGGCGACGTAGCCGGCGAAGATGTCGCCGAAATTGCCGGTCGGGACGACGAAATCGACCGCGCGCGCCGGCGCACCGACCGCGACGGCAGAGGTGAAATAGTAGACCACCTGGGCGACGATGCGCGCCCAGTTGATGGAATTGACGCCGGAGAGCGAGGTCGCATCGCGGAAGCGATGGTTGTTGAACATCCCTTTCACGAGCGCCTGGCAGTCGTCGAAGGTGCCTTCGATGGCGAGCGCATGGACGTTGGCCGCGCCCGTCGTCGTCATCATCCGCTGCTGCACCTCGGAGATGCGGCCGTGCGGAAACAGCACGATGAGATCGACGTTCTCGAGGCCCGCAAAGGCTTCGACCGCGGCGCCGCCAGTATCGCCTGACGTCGCGACCACGATGGTGGTGCGCTCGCCGCGCTTTTCGAGCACATGGTCCATCAGCCGCGAGATCAGCTGCATCGCCACGTCCTTGAAGGCGAGCGTCGGACCGTGGAACAGCTCCAGCACGAACTGATGCGGCGACATCTGGCGCAGCGGCACCACCGCAGGATGGCGGAAAGTGGCATAGGCCTCGTTCGCCATGCGCCCGAGCTCGGCGTCCGAAATCTCGCCGCCGGCGAAGGGACGAATCACGTCGACCGCGACCTCCCAATAGGGGCGGCCGAAGAAGCCGGCGATCGTCTCGCTCGGAAGCTGTGGCCACACCGCCGGCACATACAGGCCGCCGTCGCGGGCAAGGCCGGTCAGCATCACGTCACAGAAGCCGAGTTCGGGGGCTTCGCCCCGGGTCGAGATATAACGAGTCAAACTGCCCTCCAAAGGCCGGCCGGCCGAAGCTCGCCCCTTAAGCCTTTGATTTTACGTAATTACTTTCCAACAGCCAGAGGCTTTGAGCCACCATAGAGTGTTTTGCTGCATCGGGAAACCGCTTCCGGCCGACCCTTCGCCCAATGAAAAAGGGCTGCGGCATTGCCGCAGCCCTTCTCTTGGAAGGTCTGTCGTTGTGTGCAGACCGGTTTGCTTCGTTGGGGTCGTCGACCTCAAAACTGTTCCGGCAAGCTTTCGTCGCCTGTCACGAAGTCGTCAAGAGCCAAAACCCCGCACGGCTCGAAATTGTTCCTACTTTTCCCGACCCGACTCGGCTCGGCCTGCGCAACCACAGCCAAATCTCTGCAGTAATTCCGCTTTTTCCCGAATGAGCCGAGGGAACGAATACAGCCTCGGTCCATTATGTCGGCGGATGGGTGTCAGCCCGTTGTCCACGCATTGCCCGGCCAACGGCGGCATCGATCCGTCGGCCGAACCGCTGCATCCTGGAGCAGCCGGTTCGGTCGCTGACAAAGGTCAGCTCATCCCGATTTCCACGGCGATCCGGATCAGGTCGGAGTGGTTCTTGGCGCCCAGCTTCTGCTTGAGCAGGGACGTGGTGTTGGCGACCGTCTTGTAGGAGATGCCGAGCGCCTCGGCGACCTCGACGATCTTGTCGCCGCGTCCAAGCAGGCGGAGAATTTCGAGCTCCCGCGGCGTCATCTGCGAGGCCGGATTGGCCTTGATCGCCGCGCCGGAAAACGTCACGGCTTCCGCAAGCTGCGGCGAGATGAAATTGTCGCCCGCCACCACCTTGCGCACCGCTTTCAGCAGGATCCTGGGATCGTCGCCCTTGGAGACATAGCCCTGCGCCCCAAGCTCGACAGCCCGCACCACGAAGGCCGGATCGTCGTTCATGCTGAACATGATGATCTTGGCGTCGGGATCGTCCTTGCGGATGCGTCGCATCAGCTCGAAGCCGGAGACGTCGGGCAGGCTGATGTCGATCACGGTGACGTCGGGCCGCTTGCTGACATAGGCGCGATGCCCGGATTTGGCGTCGGACGCCTCGTCAATGCGGATTGAATGGTCGGATGCGAACAGGGTGCGGCAGCCGGACAGCACCACGGGGTGGTCGTCGACGATCAGGACCCTTGTCGCCAGCTTGGCGGTATCTTGCATCGCGCACTCTCTTGTTTTTCGACTCATAGACCGCCGGGAATAAATGGAAAGAGCAAATCCCGCCGATACGCGTTAGAATCGACCTAATGTGGCAACGACTTTCGTTCCGGACGCAATTGTTTCTCCCGCTCGGCGCCGGTTTTCTCGCGGCGCTGATCCTGGGCGGCGTACTGCTCCAGGTTTTCGCGACGGGCCAATTGGCGGAGGAGAACGAGCCGCGAAGGCGCTCGACGGAGGCGGTCGCCGCCGCGCTCAACAACGCCTTGAGCGCGTCGGACAATCCACGGCAGACCCTCGACGCCTTTGTCCATTCTTTGGACACCTCCTCCGACATCCAATTCCGCACCGTGGAAGCAGGTCCCGCGCCACCACCGAAGGGCGACCTGCGCAAGCCGCATGGCGTGCCGCAATGGTTCATCGACCTTCTCGCCGTCCCCGAGATGGATACGGCATTTCCGGTGACGATCGACGGCAGGCGCGTCGGCGACATCGTATTCCTGCAGGACATGTCGGCCGATCTGTTCGAGAAATGGATCGGCTTTCTTGCGCTCGCCAGCCTCCTCGCCGCGCTGATGGTTCTTACCGGCACGATTGCCCACGTCTTGTCGGGATCTGTGCTGCGCCCCCTGCAAGATCTCGGCGAAGGTCTCACGCGAATAGGACGGGGCGACTACACCAAGCCTATACCGGTCGGGGGCCCGCCGGAAATCCGGCAAGGCTGCGAGGAGGCGAACGCGCTGGCTGCAACGCTGGCGCAATTGAGCCAGGACAATCGCAATCTGATGCACCGCCTGGTGTCGCTCCAGGATGACGAACGGCGCGATCTCGCCCGCGAACTGCACGACGAGCTCGGCCCCCTGCTGTTCAGCATCCGCGCCGGCACGATCGCGCTGACCGATGCCTCCGAGCCAACGGGACATCTCGGCAATTCGGCACAGGACCTGCTGCAGTCGGTCGAGGCACTGCAGCAGACCAACCGCCGCATCCTCGACCGGCTGCGGCCGCTCTATATCGAGGAACTCGGCCTCTCGAGCAGCGTGCAGACGCTGCTCCGGAATTTTCGCAAGCAGGCACCGCATATCGTCCTGACGGACGCGATTGATCCCGATCTCAGCGGGATCGCCGGGCCGCTGGCGCAGACCGTCTATCGGCTGATCCAGGAGGCACTGACCAACGTGCTGCGACATGCCAACGCCGGCAACGCCCATGTGCAGGCGATGGTCGCCGACAAGACGCTCGTGATCGAGATCTCCGACGACGGCGGCGGTTTTCCTGCGGGCAATGTGCTCGGCCGGGGCCTGACCGGCATGCAAGAGCGCGTGCGCGCGCTCAGCGGGTCGCTGTCGCTGTTGCGCGTGGACGAGCGAACTTACGTACGCTGCCGCCTTCCGGTGGAGACGGTGCGGGACGTACCATCACCAGGCTAATTCAGCACGCGCAGCCATGATGCGCATTCTGTCGCGCCGGCTCGCAAAGCGTGCTGCGGATCTTGCCATCCGGGCTGAAGCGGAACGAGGCCTGAATGCGCAGCGCGCCGGCGACGGAATATTCGAGATCGACGCCCTGGGACGCGGGATGGATCTCTTCCAGCCCGAAGCCTGCCAACGAGAAGGCGCTGAGTCGCGGCTGCCAGTAGGCCTCGATCTCGCTCCGGCCGCGATAGCGTTCCGTGCCGTTGCACGTGCATTCGAGCTCGGCATCGTCGGCATAGAGGTCGAGCAGCGTTGCAAGATCCCCTCTCCGACAGGCATCCACCCAGTCGACGACAATTGCCATCTGATCAAAATCGCTCACGCCGAAACCCTGTCTGCCGCGAGAAATCCTGAAGGCGGCTTAGGATCACACTCGTGAATGTCGGCTGAATAATAAAGACCGGGCAATTCCGGGTTCCCTATCAGGAAATCTACGGAGTGACGGAACTTTGCCATCTTCCTCGCAACCAGACCGCGAATGCGATCAACACTGCGCCCGCGAGCGTGAACCAGGTGATCGCGTATTGCAGATGGTCGTCCTTGAGATTCACCTCGAGCGGGCCTGGACGCGGAATGCCGTTCGCCGGCGCGGGCTGCTCGAGATCGATATAGAACGGCGCAACCGTGCCCCAGCCGAGCGCCCTTGCGATTGCCAGATGATCGCGCACGAACCAGAGCCGCTTGTCGCGATTCTCCGCCGGAGTCAGCCAGCTTGGCGCCTCGGGAAAGCGCAGATAGCCGGTGAGCGACACCGGTTCGCCCGTGACGAGCTTCTTCACCGCGCGATCCTCGACGCCGCGGTCCTGCATGGTGTTCTCGACGAAGCCGGCGTCGATCACGAGCGTCTCGCCGCCGGGGAGCCTCGCCGGCAGGAACGCCCAGGTGCCCGGGCCGGAGGCGTCCTTGCGCACCGCCGAGCCGGAGGAATAGACCATCGCATCGGGCAGGGCTGCGTAAGTCGCGGTGAAGCTGACGCGGCGGAATTCATCGCGGGCAGGATTGAGCGCGGCCCATTGCGCGGACGACGGCAGCGCGACGGGCGCGGCCGCAAGCCGCTCCGTGAGTGCCGCAATCAGCTCATGCTTGGCTGTGCGGCGCTGCAACTGCCAGACACCGAGCGCGACGAACACAGCCGTCAGGAACAGCGTGAACAGCGCGAAGCCGGCCAGGTGGGCCTTGCGCGACGCAGGCTCGTTCATTTCGCGCGATCGACCAACCGGCCCGGCGCCGCCTTGTGGTGGAATTGCAGCGCGATCAGCAGCGATTTCATCGAGCGCAGCGGCAACAGCGTGGTGGCGAGGATCAGCGGCAGCCAGAGCACGGCATGCAGCCAGTATGGCGGCTGGTATTTGACCTCGACGATGAGTGCGCACGCGACGACGATGCCGCCGGCCAGCATGATGATGAAGATCGCCGGACCGTCGCCGGTATCGATGAAGGAATAGTCGAGCCCGCAGCGGTCGCATGCGGGCGCGAGCGTCAGAAAGCCCGCGTAAAGCTTGCCCTGGCCGCAGCGCGGGCATCTGCAGGCAAGCCCGCGCAGCGCGCTTTGCAGGACGGTGGTTTCGGACTGGGGTGTGCCGGCACTGTCGTTCATGATGGCGGACTCTATCACAGTTTCCGACGAAAACTTCCGGCGGTCGGAAAACGAAAGGGCGGCCCTGCGGCCGCCCTTCCTGATCGCTTCGATACGGCTCAGTGCGCGGCGTGAGCCATGGTCTCGGCGCCGCGTCCCCAGACGTAGATGCAGAGGAACAGGAACAGCCAGACCACGTCGACGAAATGCCAGTACCAGGCAGCGAACTCGAAGCCGAGATGCTGCTTCGGCGTGAAGTGGCCGGCATAGGCGCGGAACAGGCAGACCAGCAGGAAGACGGTGCCGACCAGCACGTGGAAGCCGTGGAAGCCGGTCGCCATGAAGAAGGTCGCGCCGTAGACGTTGCCGGCGAAGGAGAACGCCGCGTGGCTGTATTCATAGGCCTGCACGCAGGTGAAGAGCGCGCCGAGCAAGACGGTGAGGATCAGGCCGTATTTCAGGCCCTGGCGGTCGTTCTCGAGCAGCGCGTGGTGCGCCCAGGTCACGGTGGTGCCTGACGTGAGCAGGATCAGCGTGTTCAGCAGGGGCAGATGCCAGGGATCGAAGGTCTCGATCCCCTTCGGCGGCCAGGTGCCGGGGACCGCACAAGCACCGGGCTGCGTGCCGAGGCCGCAGCCGAACACGGCGTCACGGGTGGCGTGGACGGCATCGGCCGGAAACAGCGCCGCGTTGAAATAGGCCCAGAACCAGGCGACGAAGAACATCACCTCGGAGGCGATGAACAGGATCATGCCGTAGCGGTGATGCAGCTGCACGACGCGGGTGTGGTCGCCCTTGTACTGGGCTTCCTTGATCACGTCGCCCCACCAGCTCGCCATGGTATAGAGCACGCCCACGGTGCCGACGCCAAACACGATCGGCGCCGCGGAGAACATGTGGTGCATCCAGGCGATCGCGCCGACCGCCATGATGAAAGCCGAGAGCGAGCCGACCGCCGGCCAGGGAGAGGGATCGACCAGGTGATAGTCGTGATGCTTGGTGTGCGCCGTGGCCATTTCCGTCTCTCTCCTCAATCCCGTGCCTGTCAGGCACTTATCCCCTTGTGTCCGTCCGCTCGAGCGTGAGCCCTGCGGTCAAAGATTTCCCTTGCGCTTGTCGCCCTCGCCCGATGCCAGCGGCTTCACCACCGGATCCTTCACCGGATAGAACGTGTAGGACAGCGTGATCGTGTTCAGCCCGTCGTTCTCGCGGTCCTCGGCAATCGACGGATCGACGTAGAACACGACCGGCATCTCGCGCTTCTCACCGGGCGCCATGGTCTGCTCGGTGAAGCAGAAGCAGTTGATCTTCTGGAAATAGGCGCCGACCGTCAGCGGCGCGACGTTGTAGGCGGCCTGGCCCGCAGTGACGCGCGCCGCCTGGTTGGTCACCGTGTAGAAGACCGTCACGACCTGGCCGATATTGACCTCGATCTCGCTCTGCTCCGGCTCGAACTTCCAGGGCAGGCCGGGCGCGACGTTGGAATCGAAGCGCACCGAGATCTTCCGCGCGATCGGGCCGGTGGCCGGCGCAGAGGTCGCCACCTGCGTCGTGCCGTTGAAGCCGGTGGCGCGGCAGAACCAATTGTAGAACGGCACCGCCGCGTAGGAGGCGCCGACCATCAGCGCGACCACACCGCCGCAGATCGAAGCAACCACCACATCGCGACCCAGCCCGCGGCTCTTGCCCGGCTTACGACGGCCCGGCTTGGCGCTGACGTCCTGCGATATGGTCCGCTCGTGATCCATGTTTCCTACATCGGCCGCACTAGCACTGCCGGCCCCTTGACCATGGTGACGGCGAAGAACAGCACCACGAGCACGCCGAGCGCCAAAGCGATGGCGATGGAGCGCTGACGGCGGCTCTTCTGCTGCGCCTCGGTGAGGACGATTCCTTCTGGCTCGCGTTTGTCGGCCATCGCAGTGATCATGCGCCCCCAACCATCGGAGCAAGCGCCCGATACACGACCTCGGCCAGCAGGGTCGCGAACAGCGCGAACAGATAGAGGATCGAGAAGGCAAACAGCTTGCGGGTCGCGCGCAACGATTGGCTGCGCTCGCGGCGCAGATAGACGTTGATGGCGAGCACCAGCATGCCGGCACCGAGAATCAGCGAGGCCACGCCGTAGACGGCATCGAAATAGCCGAGCGCCCAGGGCGCGGCGGCGACCGCGATCAGCACGATGGTATAGAGCAGGATCTGCAGGCGCGTCGCGTCGGGGCCGGCAACGTTCGGCAGCATCGGGATGCCGGCGCGCGCATAGTCGTCGGAGCGGAACAGCGCCAGCGCCCAGAAATGCGGCGGGGTCCAGAAGAAGATGATGGCGAACAGCAGCAGCGGCTCGACGTCGACCGTGCCCGTCACCGCGGCCCAGGCCACCACCGGCGGCAGCGCACCGGCGGCACCGCCGATCACGATGTTCTGCGCGGTCCAGCGCTTCAGCCACATCGTGTAGATCACGACGTAGAAGAAGATGGTGAAGGCGAGCAGCGCGCCCGCGATCCAGTTGACGAGGATGCCGAGCGTCATCACCGAAAAGAAGGCGAGCGTCGTGCCGAACGCCATCGCCTCGGGGCGGGTAATGCGGCCGCGCGGGATCGGCCGGTTCGCCGTGCGCGACATCTTGGCGTCGATGTCGCCTTCGAGCGCCATGTTGAGCGCACCGGAGGCACCGGCGCCGACGGCGATGCAGAGCAGCGAGGTGATCGCCAGCACGGGGTGGAAATGCCCCGGCGCCATCGCCATTCCGACCAGCGCGGTGAAGATCACCAGCGACATGACCCGCGGCTTGAGCAGCGCGAGATAGTCGCCAACCCCCGCTTCGGAGATGCGGGGATTGATGTCGATGGCGTTGTGGTCGAGGACGGACACTTAGATCTACTCGCTTCGTTATAGCGCCGCGGCGCCCATCACGGCGCCGCGGGGGATTGCTTACTGCACGCGGGGCAGCACTTCGAACTGATGGAAGGGCGGGGGCGAGGACAGCGTCCACTCCAGCGTGGTCGCGCCGGCACCCCACGGATTGTCGCCCGCCGGCACCTTCTTCATGTAGGCGTCGAGCACGCAGTAGAGGAAGATCAGCACGCCGAAGCCGGAGATGTAGGAGCCGACCGACGAGACCAGGTTCCAGCCCGCGAAGGCATCGGGATAATCGACGTAGCGGCGCGGCATGCCCGACAGGCCGAGGAAGTGCTGCGGGAAGAAGACCAGGTTGACGCCGACGAAGGTGACCCAGAAGTGCAGCTTGGCGAGCCCTTCATTGTACATGTAGCCCGACATCTTCGGGAACCAGTAGTACCAGCCCGCGAAGATCGCGAACACCGCGCCGAGCGACAGCACGTAATGGAAGTGCGCGACGACGTAGTAGGTCTCCTGGAGCACGCGATCGACACCCGCGTTCGCCAGCACGACGCCGGTGACGCCGCCGATCGTGAACAGGAAGATGAAGCCCACCGCCCAGATCATCGGGGCGCGGAATTCGATCGAGCCGCCCCACATCGTGGCGACCCAGGAAAAGATCTTCACGCCGGTCGGAACCGCGATGACCATCGTCGCGGCGACGAAATAGGCCTGCGTCGCCGAGGACATGCCGACCGTGTACATGTGGTGCGCCCACACCACGAAGCCGATGCCGCCGATCGCGACCATGGCGTAGGCCATGCCGAGATAGCCGAACACGGGCTTGCGCGAGAAGGTCGAGACGATCTGGCTGATCATGCCGAAGCCGGGCAGGATCAGGATGTAGACCTCGGGGTGACCGAAGAACCAGAACAGATGCTGAAACAGCACGGGGTCGCCGCCGCCGTCGGGCGCGAAGAAGGTCGTGCCGAAATTGCGGTCGGTGAGCAGCATGGTGATCGCACCGGCGAGCACGGGCAGCGACAACAGCAGCAGGAACACCGTCACCAGGATCGACCACACGAACAGCGGCATCTTGTGCAGGGTCATGCCCGGCGCGCGCATGTTGAAGATCGTGGTGATGAAGTTGATGGCGCCGAGAATCGACGAGGCGCCCGCCAGATGCAGCGACAGGATCGCGAAGTCGACTGCCGGGCCGGGATGGCCCGAGGTCGACAGCGGTGCGTAGATGGTCCAGCCCGCCCCGACGCCATTGGAGCCCGGCTCGCCCTCGACGAAGGTCGACATCAAGAGCAGCGCGAACGAGGCCGGCAGCAGCCAGAACGAGATGTTGTTCATGCGCGGGAAGGCCATGTCGGGCGCGCCGATCATCAGCGGCACGAACCAATTGCCGAAGCCGCCGATCATCGCGGGCATGACCATGAAGAAGATCATGATCAGGCCGTGCGAGGTCACGAACACGTTGTAGGTGTGGGCCTCGTGGAAGACCTGCACGCCCGGATACATCAGCTCGGCCCGGATCGCGATCGACATCGCCGCACCGATGATGCCGGCGATGACCGCGAACACCAGGTACATCGTGCCGATGTCCTTGTGGTTGGTCGAATAGACGTAGCGCCGCCATCCGGTCGGATGGGCATGCTCGTCATGATGCGCGTGATCGCCGTGTGCCGCTGCGCTCGTTGCCATTTTCAAATCCTGCCTTGCGTCCCGTTCGGACCTTTGGAGGTCCCGCCCTTTATCGCTTTCAGTCCCTCAAGCCGTCACCCGACGCTTACTGCGTCGGGCCGGCCGCGGAGGCGTAGGTGCTGGTGCCGCCGCTCGCATATTTTTTCTTCGCCGTCTCGACCCAGGAGGCGAATTCCTGGTCGCTCACCACACGCACGGCGATCGGCATGAAAGCGTGGTCCTTGCCGCACAGTTCCGAGCACTGACCGTAGTACATGCCGGTCTTGGTGGCCTTGAACCAGGTCTCGTTCAGCCGGCCCGGGATGGCGTCGATCTTGATGCCGAAAGCCGGCACCGCAAAGGCGTGGATCACGTCGGCGCCGGTGGTCTGGACACGAATCACCTTGTTGACCGGCACCACCATCTCGTTGTCGACGCCGAGCAGGCGGGGCTGCTTGTCCTGCGCCATCAGCGAGTCGAACTCGAACTTGCCGTTGTCCGGATAGGCATAGGACCAGTACCACTGCTTGCCGGTCGCCTTGATGGTCAGATCCGCCTTCGGCACGTCGAGCTCCAGGAACAGAAGCCGGAACGACGGCACCGAGATGCCGACCAGGATCAGCACCGGAACGAGGGTCCAGGCCACCTCGATCAGCGTGTTGTGGGTGGTCCGCGACGGCACCGGATTGGCCTTCGCGTTGAACTTGACGACCACGATCACGAGCAGCGCCAGAACGAACAGCGTGATCAGGGTGATCAGCACGAAGAGGAAGTTGTGGAACCAGACGATGTTGTCCATCACCGGGGAACCGGACTGCTGGAGCGTCCACTCCCACGGCGCCGGCTGCCCGAGTTCGGCCAATGCCGCACCACCCGTCGCCAGCGTGACGCCAGCCGCCACCAAGGCGATGGTGGCCAATCCCAGCAATTGCCGGCCCACCCGACCCATCGACATCCTCATGTCGTTCGCGCTCCCCTTCCGAAATCACCCCAAGTGCATTCCCCTGTTTCCGGGAAACGCTTATTCGATCCGCCAGTCCGACAAACCGCCACGCAAGAATACCTCTAAGAGGAATTGGGGCCAGATCGCTAGAACGCGAAATCAAGCCTCTCAAACCATAATTCTTGATCTATCGCAATGCAGTCTTGAGCCCCGCCTGCCAGCCATCACCGGCAAGATATTTCCCAGTAAGATCAGACAAAAATACCGTTTCCCGGGACGCTGCGGCTTGACAGCGGAATTGCCCGCGGTAGGCACTGGCAGTCAGCCACGCAGGGACCTGATTCGTGCGGGCCATGGCGGCGTGGGCGGCGCGGAATTTGCTTGGGAATCGCCTTCAAGACGCCGTCATTCCGTATCAGTCCGCCAGATCAGTCCGCCAAGCGCGAGCAACCCAGGCGAGCAGAGGGACCGACCCGATGGGGCTTTCGAGATCGATGGCAAGGCCGGCGAACGGCCTCCCGGCGCTCGCCGCCCTCGTGGCTGCGATCGTCCCGCTGGCGCTTCCGGGGCTTGCCCATGCGCAGGGCGCGGTGCGCTCCGTTCATGGCGACTGGCAGATCCGCTGCGACACCCCGCCGGGCGCGCAGACCGAGCAATGCGCCCTGATCCAGAGCGTGGTGGCCGAAGACCGCTCCAATGCCGGGCTGACGGTGATCGTACTCAAGACCGCCGACCAGAAGAGCCGGCTGATGCGCGTGGTAGCCCCGCTCGGGGTCCTGTTGCCCTCCGGCCTCGGGCTCAAGCTCGACAATCAGGACGTCGGCCGCGCCGGCTTCGTCCGCTGCCTGCCCAACGGCTGCGTCGCCGAGGTCGTGCTGGAGGACAAGCTGCTCGGCCAGCTCCGCAGCGCCAAGACCGCGACCTTCATCATCTTCGAGACCCCCGAAGAAGGCATCGGCTTCCCGCTCAGCCTGAACGGGCTCGGCGAGGGTTATGACAAGCTGCCGTAGGGGCGGTATCCGGCGCATGTTCTCAGTCCCGTCATCCTGAGGCGCGAGTTCGGCAGCGCGGTCGCGCTGCCGTGCGAGCCTCGAAGGATGAACGGCCGAGCTGCCAGCCGGACCGTCGTCCTTCGAGGCTCGGGATGACGGTGATGGATTGTTATTCGCCAGCGGCTCAACCACCTGGTCCCCAGCGACGAAAGCCAGACACGCTCTGATGTCGTCCTCGACCAACTCCGGAAAATCATCGAGGATTTGTGCTTGAGTCTGACCGGCAGCCAACCAACCGAGCACATCCGACACAGCGATCCGCATATGGTGGAGACAAGGTCTCCCTCCGCGCTTACCCGGCTCGACCGAGATGACATCGCGCTGGCTCATCAGGACATTGTAGCATCGACCGATGCGGCGCAGCTATGCCGGCACCCAGCCAATCCTATCGTTTCCGTAATGTGACGGCCCGCCCCTCGCGGAACCGGTCCGAAACCATTATCTTGCCCCACATCTTCCGCTAATGGACGGACGCATGACCAATCCTGCCACGACCTCCCTGCTCGACCGTGCCAATCTCGACCGCGACCAGGTTCGCCACGAGGTCGCGCGCGGGCTTTCCGGCGCTGACGACGGCGAACTGTTCCTGGAATACAGCCAGACCGAAGCGCTGATGTTCGACAACGGGCGGCTGAAGCAGGCGACCTATGACACCTCGCAAGGTTTTGGCTTGCGGGCGGTCAAGGATGATGCGGTCGGCTACGCGCATTCCTCGGACGTGTCGCTGCCGGCGCTGATTCGCGCCGCCGATGCCGTCGCCGCCGTGCGCGGCGGTTACTCCGGCAGCTTTGCCGCTCCGCCACCACACACCAATGTGCGGCTCTATGGCGACGACAATCCGCTCGATGCGCCGGGCTTCGAGACCAAGGTCAAGCTGCTCGCCGAGATCGACGCTTACCTGCGCGACAAGGATCCGCGGGTGCGGCAGGTCAGCGTCAGCCTGGGCGCGACCTGGCAGGTCGTCGAGATCCTGCGGCCCGACGGCGAGAGCTATCGCGACATCCGTCCGCTGGTGCGCGTCAACATCTCCGTCGTCGCCGGCCAGGGTGATCGCCAGGAGAGCGGCAGCAAGGGCTATGGCGGCCGCGCCGGCTACGCCGAATTCATCGAGACGAGGTCCTGGCGCGAGGCCGCCGACGGCGCGCTGCGCGAGGCGCTGGTCAATCTGGAATCGGTTCCGGCCCCGGCCGGCGAGATGGACGTCGTGCTGGGCGCCGGCTGGCCCGGCGTGATGCTGCATGAAGCGGTGGGCCATGGCCTCGAGGGCGACTTCAACCGCAAGAAGACCTCGGCATTTGCCGGCCTGATGGGCCAGCAGGTCGCGGCCAAGGGCGTCACCGTGGTCGACGACGGCACGATCGCCTCAAGGCGTGGCTCGCTGTCGATCGACGACGAGGGCACGCCGACCAATCGCACCGTGCTGATCGAGGACGGCATCCTGGTCGGCTACATGCAGGACCGCCAGAACGCACGACTGATGAACATGAAGCCGACCGGCAACGGCCGCCGCCAGGGTTATGCCCATGTGCCGATGCCGCGCATGACCAACACCTACATGCTCGCGGGCGACCGCGACCCGGCCGAGATCATCGCCTCGGTGAAGAACGGCGTGTTCGCCGCGAATTTTGGCGGCGGCCAGGTCGACATCACCTCGGGCAAGTACGTGTTCCAGTGCACCGAGGCCTACAAGATCGAGAATGGCAAGATCGGAGCGCCCCTGAAAGGCGCCATGCTGATCGGCAACGGGCCGACCGACCTGCATCGCATCCGCATGATCGGCAACGACCTTGCGCTCGATACCGGCATCGGCACCTGCGGCAAGAACGGCCAGGGCGTGCCTGTCGGCGTCGGCCAGCCGTCGCTGCTGATGGAGCGCATCACGGTGGGTGGAACGGGCGCATGAGCATCGAGAAGGCAACGGTCACCCCGAAGCGGAAAAGCAGCGGCTGGGGTGGCCAACTCGTGCAGCTCGCCGGCATCGTCGCCGCGGTCTTCATCGCCAAGGGCGCGCTCGCCGAGCCGTTCTACGTGCCGTCGGGCTCGATGGAGCCGACGCTTCTGATCGGCGATGCGCTGCTCGCCTCGAAATTCCCCTATGGCTACGGCACCTCGTCGCTGCCGATTCAGATCAGCCTGCCCGAGAGCGGCCGCGTGTTCGCGGAGATGCCGAAGCTCGGCGACGTCGTCGTGTTCCGCTGGCCCGGCGATCGCTCGCAGGCCTGGGTCAAGCGCGTCGTAGGGCTGCCCGGCGACCGCATCCAGATGCGGCAGGGCCAGCTCTTCATCAACGACCGTCCCGCCGAGTTGAAGCCCGATGGCGTCGGCGCCGCCGAGGACGACCATGGCGGCAGCGAGCCCGCCTATCGCTATGTCGAGACGCTGCCGAACGGCGTCTCGCATCTGATCTTCAAGATGCGCGACAGCGGTCCGCTCGACAACACGTCCGAGGTGACGGTGCCGGCCGGGCACCTGTTTGTGCTCGGCGACAACCGCGACAATTCGGCCGACAGCCGCGTGCCGCTGCGCTCCGGCGGCGTCGGCCTGTTGCCGATCGACAATCTGATCGGCCGTGCGGACGCAGTGGTCGGCTCCTGGGATCTCGGCATGCGTAGCCAGCCGGTGTGGACCTGGCTGTCCGGATTCAGGCTGGCGCGGTTCTTCACCGCCGTGCATTGACTGGTTGCAGGGTGAGCAAGGACGAATTCCTCGCGCTCGCCTTACGCAATCCGGTGAACGCCGCGATCCTTGACGAGCTGCACCGGCTTGCGCTGCCGGATGCGTGGCTGGTGTCGGGATGCCTGGTGCAGACGGTTTGGAACGTGCTCACGGGGCGCCCGATCGATCATGGCATCGCCGATTACGACGTGTTCTATTTCGATCCCGACACATCGTGGGAGGCCGAGGATGCGGTGATCCGGGATGTATCTGACCGGCTCGGTCATCTCGGCGTCAAGGTCGAGACCCGCAACCAGGCGCGCGTGCATCTTTGGTATCCCGGCAAGCACGGCCTGCCCTATCCGCCCCTTGGTCGTACGACCGACGGCATCGACCGCTTCCTCACGCAGAACACGCAGGTCGGCGTGAGATGCGCAAACAATGGCTACGAGATCTACGCCCCGCACGGGTTTGACGACATTGCGGCACTGATCGCGCGGCCAAATCCAGGACCGAATTTTTCCACGGCGAACTACGAAGCGAAGGCGAAGCGCTGGAAGGCGCTGTGGCCGGAGATCACGGTGATCGCGGCGGAGTGAGGTGCCTCACGTGTCCCGGACAGGCCGCATCGTGAAACGATGCGGCGCAGAGCCGGGACCCAAGCGCAACAGAATGCCGTGTGGCACGAATACTACCGCACCACGCCCGACGTGAACCCCGCCTTCCTTCGCGGCGGCTTGATTTCCTTCTTCAGGAAGCAGCGCGCCTCACGGCCGGTGTAGCCGGGGCGGGCATAGGTGAAGGCGCGGCATTTGTTGTCGGCGGTGCAGGCGGCCTTGCAGGCCTCGACGCTTTCGCCGTCCTTGAGCTCGAAATTGCGCAAGTCGCCGCCGGGGCGGTCGATCGACGTCTCGACGCCCTCGACGCGCGGCTCGATCACGCCGGCGCCACGCACCCCGGAGATACAGCAACTTCCCGGCACGCGCGTCGGCACGGTGTTCTTCAGCCAGCACACCGCCGAGCCGCCTTCGACGTCGGGATAGTTGAAGCTCCAGGAGCGGCAGCGGCGATCGCGCTCGCACAGCAGCGCGCAATCCTCGGGATCGCCAGAGGTGACGGGCGTACTGAAATAGTCGCCGCCCGGCCGGTCGAAGGCGGTCTGGGCAGGCGCCGGCACGCTCGCAAATGCAAGCGAAAGCAGCGTGACACATGCCGCGGCGCTGGCCATGACGGCCCCGGACAGGCGGCCCTTCCCCATCGGAACAGCTTTCGAGTTATTGACGACGCTCAGGTTTTTTCAGCCGGTCATTTGATCGCCGCAAACCTGTATGGGCGATGAACGGCTGAAATCCAGGATCTCTGGGTCTCAGAGGTCTAGAACGCGTATTCGGCGTAGGCCGGTTCCACCGAACCCTTCCAGGGACCGTTGAATTTATCCAGCATTTCCTCGGCCGGCGTCCGGCCAGAATCGATGATGCGATCGAGCGGCTCGAGATGCCGCGTTTCGTCGCGGCCGAGCTGGTCGATCCGGCCGCGCCGGCGCAGGCCGGCATGTGCCAAAATCAGGCACTCCTTGGCGATCTCGAACAGATAGCGGTCCTTGATCCGCGCCTTGAAGCCCATGCGCGGCACGTCGTCGCGCAGGGCCTGGCGTTCGTGCGAGGTCCAGTGCTTCACCAGGTCCCAGGCGGCATCGAGCGAAGCGTCGTCATAGAGCAGCCCGACCCAGAACGCCGGCAGCGCCGGCAAGCGGCCCCACGGGCCGCCGTCGGAGCCGCGCATCTCGAGATAGCGCTTCAGCCGCACTTCGGGGAAGATCGTCGAGAGGTGGTTGGCCCAGTCCGACAAGGTCGGACGCTCGCCGGGAAGGTTGTTGTTGCGGCCGTCGAAGAAGGCGCGGAACGAGGAGCCCGAGACGTCGATATATTCCTCGCCGCGCTTGACGAAATACATGGGCACGTCCAGCGCGTAATCGACATAGCGCTCGAACCCCATGCCGTCCTCGAATGCCCACGGCATCATGCCCGAACGGGCATTGTCGGTGTCGCGCCAGATTTCGGAGCGGAAGGAGAGGAAGCCGTTCGGCTTGCCTTCGGTGAAGGGCGAATTAGCGAACAGCGCAGTTGCGATCGGCTGAAGCGCGAGCGAGACGCGCAGCTTCTTGACCATGTCGGCTTCGGAGGAGAAGTCGAGATTGGTCTGCACCGTGCAGGTCCGGTACATCATGTCGAGGCCGTATTGGCCGACCTTCGGCATGTAATTGGTCATGATCTTGTAGCGGCCCTTGGGCATGACCGGGATGTCGGCGCGCGACCAGGACGGCGTCATGCCGAGCCCGAGGAAGCCGATGCCGAGCGGCGTCGCGATCTCGCGCACCTGCGCCAAGTGCGCCATCAGCTCGCTCTGGGTCTGGTGCACGTTCTCGACCGGCGCGCCGGAGAGCTCGAACTGTCCGCCGGGCTCGAGCGAGATCGCGCCGCCGCCGGTGACGTCGTAGAGGCCGATGATGTTGCCCTGCTCCATGATCGGCTCCCAGCCGAGCAGGAGCTTCATGCCTTCGAGCAACGCGCCGATGCCGCGCGCGCCCTCGTACGGCACCGGACGATGGCCGTCGAGCGTGAACGGCGTCTTCTCGTGCTCGGTACCCATGCGGAATTCGGACGGGTCCTTGCAGCCGGCCTCGAACCACGCGACGAGCTCGTCGCGTGATTGCAGCGGCGTCATGTCGATCTGGTCTCGCGCCATATCAAACTCTAATCAAAAGCGCTTCGACCGAACGCGCGCGGGTGACAGGGACGGCCCGCGAACCCACCGGTTGCACGGGCGAGCGGATTTGCCGCGCGATCATCGCGACGGCATGCTTTCGTTGGCGGCGACGGGCGGCAGTTTCATCTCGCCGCAGGAGCAGCCCAGGCGGTCGAGCAGATTGCTGAGCTTGACGGCGTCGGCGTCCGACAGCTTCGAACCGACATATTTCTCGATTGCGGCCGAATAGGCGCCCCACATCCGCTTCTGCAGCTCGCGACCGGCTTCCGTGATCTCGACGAACTGGCCGCGCTTGTCGATCTTGCATTCGCGCCGCGAGGCGAGGCCCTCGTCGACCAGGCGGTCGATCAGCCGCGAGGTCGAATATTGCGGGATCAGCATCTGCCGCTCCAGCTCGACCGGCCGCAGCTCGCCCGAGGGCGCCCGCGACAGTTCGAGCAGTGCGTCATACCAGGCCAGCGGTGGGAAGCCGGCCTTCTTCAAGTCCTGCTCGACGCAATCGAGCACGCGGCTCTGCACCCGCATCAGGCGGATCCAGGCGGCGGTTGCCTCGGTCGATGGTTTGCGTTTCATGGTCCCGCTCAAGCTCGTCGCCCGTCTCTTACTCCATTCGATGCACCTGCATCAATCTTGACTATTTCAAGCAGGTGCATGTAGTCGTTCTTTCGGCCGGGCCAAGCGTCAGGCGAAGGAAATTCCTCGCCGTCCCCACATCGTGCTCCTGGAGGCGGCCCCGTCCTATGGGCTGGTCGAGGTCGGTATCGGCGCCAAGAAGCCCGAAAATGGTGAGGATTATCTGAAGCTGAGCCCAAGGCCCTGCGCTGGGCTTCCACAGCGATGAGATCGTGACGGAAGCCCCGGTGATTGTCCAGATCATCGCCGCTCAGGCTTTGGCCGAGGCGCCGGCTGCGGTGTCTTGGAACACCATGGGAAGCATGGCCAGACGCCGTCAATGCCCATGGGGCATCCGTTGCATCTGGCCGGAGCGCTGATCCGTCCCCTTGTCATTCGTGAACCACTTGATCAGCGGCGACGTCGAAGGAACATCCCCAGGAGATAGTTGCCCCCATGAACATGATCGTCCTCATGACCGCCGCCGGCGCGCCGCTCGCGATGCTCGGCTTGTCGACGCCGGTCGCGCCGGAACGCAATTGCATCTTCATGACCCATCCGCAGATCACCTCGGCCGTGTTCGAGAGCAAGGAAGGCAAGATCGTCTTCCCGGACCGGCCGACCGAATATCCTTGTCGCTACGCCAGGACGAAGAACGGTGCGGACATCGCCTTCACCAACCAGAATGGCTGGCGCTTCGAGGTGCGCATCGGCCGCGGCGACGAAGGCAGCTGGAGGGCCAGTCTCGCCGACGATGCGGTATCGGGCCGCGCCTTCTCGCCGTTCGGCGACCGAAAATGAAAAAGGCCGGATCGATGATCCGGCCTTTTATTTCTACGTAGCCCGGATGGAGCGAAGCGCAATCCGGGGGTCTCGCGAGTTGAAGGACTATTCCCGGATTTCGCTACCGCTCCATCCGGGCTACAGGCCTCTCTTTAGGCCGCCGCCTTCTTCGGCGCGAAGCGGCCGTAGAAGGTCTCACCCTTCGCCGCCATCTCCTCCAGCAGCTTGGGCGGGGTGAAGCGCGAGCCGTACTTCGCCTCGAGCTTGTGGCAGAGCTCGACGAACTTCTTAGGTCCCATGAAGTCGATATAGGACAGCGTGCCGCCGGTGAACGGCGCGAAGCCGAAGCCGAGGATCGAGCCGACATCGGCTTCGCGCGGATCGGTGATGACGTGGTCCTCGACCGTGCGCGCCGCCTCCACCGCCTGCACCACCAGGAAGCGCTGCTTCAGCTCCTCGACGTCGAGCGTGTCGGGGTCGAGCTGCTTCGGCTGCAAGGCCGAGAGACCCGGCCACAGGCTCTTCTGGCCCTTGCCCTTCTCGGGGTAATCGTAGAAGCCCTTGCTGTTCTTGCGGCCGAGACGGCCCTGCTTCTCGACCATCTCCACCATCAGCTTCTTCTGCTCGGGATTGATGGCGTTGGGGCCGAGATCGGCTTCGGTCGCCTTCATGATCTTCAGGCCGAGATCGAGCGCGACCTCGTCCGAGAGCGAGAGCGGGCCGACCGGCATGCCGGCCATCTTGGCGCAGTTCTCGATCATCGCCGGCGGCACGCCCTCGAGGAACATCTCGTTGCCTTCGGCGACATAGCGGCCGACGCAGCGATTGGCGAAGAAGCCGCGGGAGTCGTTGACCACGATCGGCGTCTTGCCGATCTGGCGGACATAGTCGAGCGCGGTCGCGAGCGCGACATCGCCGGTGTTCTTGCCGAGGATGATCTCGACCAGCATCATCTTCTCGACCGGCGAGAAGAAGTGGATGCCGATGAACTTGCCCTGATCCTTGAAGCTCTCGGCCAGCGAAGTGATCGGCAGCGTCGAGGTGTTGGAGGCGAAGATCACGTCGGGCTTCAGATAGGCTTGCGCTTTCGCGAAGGTCTCCGCCTTGACCTTGCGGTCCTCGAACACGGCCTCGATGACGAGGTCGACGTCCTTCAGCGCCGCGTAGTCCGCGGTCGGCGTGATGCGCGCGAGCAGCACTTCGGCGTCCGCAGGCTTGGCCCGGCCCTTCTTGATCTGCTCCTCGATCACCTTCTGCGCATGCGCCTTGCCCTTGTCGGCGCTCTCCTGGTCGCGGTCGATCAGGACGACGTCGAGGCCGGCGCGGGCCGAGACGTAGCCGACGCTTGCGCCCATGAAGCCGGCGCCGATCACGGCGATCTTCTTCACCTTGGTCGGCGGCACGTCCTTTGGACGGCGCGCGCCCTTGTTGAGCTCCTGCATCGACAGGAACAGGCTGCGGATCATCGCGGCCGCTTCCTTCGAGCGCAGCACCGAGGTGAAGTAGCGCGACTCCACCCGCAGCGCCGCGTCGATCGGCAGCTGCAAGCCCTCATAGACGCAGCTCATGATCGCGCGCGCGGCCGGGTAATTGTCGTAGGTCTCACGGCGATAGATCGCGTTGCCGGCCGGGAACATCATCATGCCGGCCTTGGAGAACACCGGGCCGCCCGGCAGCTTGAAGCCCTTCTCGTCCCACGGCGCGACGGCCTTGCCGCCGCCCTTGATCCAGTCCTTCGCCGCCTTGATGAGATCGGCGGCGGGAACGATGGCGTGGATCAGGTTCAGCGCCTTGGCCTTGTCGACCGTGACAGGATCGCCCTTGAGCAGGATCGTCATGGCGTCCTGCGGCGGCACCAGGCGCGGCACGCGCTGCGTGCCGCCGGCGCCGGGGAACAGGCCGACCTTGACCTCGGGCAGGCCGAGGCGCGTCTTGGGATTCTCCGCCGCGACGCGATAGTGGCAGCACAGCGTGATCTCGAAGCCGCCGCCGAGCGCGAGGCCGTTGATCGCCGCCGCCCACGGCTTGCCCGAGGTTTCGATTCCGCGCAGCACCTGCGAGAAGCGGCGGCTCTGGTCGAACAGCATCTGGTTCGCCGCGGTCTCGCCCTGCTCCTTGAAAACCTTCGCATAGGCCTGGTTCATGCCTTCGAGCATGGAGAGGTCGGCGCCGGCGCAGAACGCTTCCTTGGCCGAGGTGATGATGACGCCCTTCACTGCGGCATCCGCCGTGGTCGCCTTGACGATCGCCTCGAGCTCGTTGGTCGAGGTCTCGTCGAGCACATTCATGGAACGGCCCGGGATGTCCCAGGTGACGAGCGCGATGCCGTCGGAATCGGTCTCAACCTTGAAGTTCTTGTACGACATGGTGGTGGCTCCCTACCCTTAGACGCGCTCGATGATGGTCGCGGTGCCCATGCCGCCGCCGATGCACAGCGTGACGAGGGCGGTCGACTTGTTGGTGCGCTCGAGCTCGTCGAGCACGGTGCCGAGGATCATCGCGCCGGTCGCCCCCAGCGGATGGCCGAGCGCGATGGCGCCGCCATTGACGTTGATCTCGGCATTGTCGATGTCAAAGGCCTGGATGTAGCGCAGCACGACGGAGGCGAAGGCCTCGTTCAGCTCGAACAGGTCGATGTCCGACTTCTTCATGCCGGAGCGCGCAAAGAGCTTCTCGGTGACGTCGACCGGACCGGTCAGCATCATCGCAGGCTCCGAGCCGATGTTGGCGAAGGCACGAATTTTGGCACGCGGCTTCATGCCGTATTTCGCGCCCGCCTCCTTGCTGCCGAGCAGCACGGCGCCGGCACCGTCGACGATGCCCGAGGAATTGCCGGCATGATGCACGTAATTGACGCGCTCGATCTCCGGATGGGACTGGATCGCAACGCCGTCGAAGCCGCCCATCTGCGCCATCATCGTGAACGACGGCTGCAGCTGCGCCAGCGACTGCATCGTCGTCGAGGGGCGCATGTGCTCGTCCTTGGCGAGGATGGTGAGACCGTTGATGTCCTTCACCGGCACCACGGACTTGTTGAAGCGGCCTTCGTCCCAGGCCTTGGCCGCACGCTGCTGGCTCTGCACGGCGTAGGCGTCGACGTCGTCGCGCGAGAAGCCGTACTTGGTGGCGATCAGGTCGGCCGACACGCCCTGCGGCATGAAATAGGCCGGCACCGCGATCGAGGGATCCATCGGCCAGGCGCCGCCGGAGGCGCCGATGCCGACGCGACTCATCGATTCCGCGCCGCCGCCGATCACCAGCTCATGCTGGCCGCTCATGATCTGCGCTGCGGCAAAGTTCACGGCATCGAGGCCGGAGGCGCAGAAGCGACTGATCTGCACGCCGGGCACGGCTTCGCCGAGACCAGCCTTCAGCGCGGCGAAGCGCGCGATGTCGGAGCCGGCTTCGCCGACCGGATCGACCACGCCGAGCACGACGTCATCGACCGAATCCTCAGGAAGGTTGTTGCGGTCCTTCAGCGCCTTCAGCGGCACGGTCGCGAGCGCGAGCGCGGTGACTTCGTGCAGCGCGCCGTCCGCCTTGCCGCGGCCGCGCGGGGTACGAACGTGGTCGTAGATGAATGCCTCAGGCATGACGCCCTCCTGATGTGATGTTCGATACGTTGGGAGCAGGCAGCGGAAGCAGGCTCAGAAGGCTTCCGCCGGCAGTTCCATGATGGTGGCGCAGCCGGCCTGGATGCGCGCGAGATTGGCGGCGGTCTCCGGCAGCATCCGCTCCATGAAGAAGCGGCCGGTGACGAGCTTGGTCGAGAGATAGGGCGTCGCCCCGCTCGCGGCAATCTTCGCCTGCGTCACCTTGGCCATCCGCGCCCACATGTAGCCGAGCGCGACGAAGCCGAAGAGATGCAGGTAGTCGGTTGCGGCGGCACCGGCATTGTCGGGCTTGGCCATCGCGTTCTGCATCAGCCAGGTGGTGGCCTGCTGCAGATGGCCGAGCGAGGTCGAGAGCGGGGTGATGAAAGGCTTGAGCGCCTCGTCGCCGCCGTTCTCCTTGGCGAAGGCCATGACCTCGCCGAAGAAGGCCATGATGGCGCGGCCGCCGTCGCGCGGCAGCTTGCGGCCGACGAGATCGAGCGCCTGGATGCCGTTGGCGCCTTCATAGATCATGGCGATGCGCGCATCGCGCACGAACTGCTCCATGCCCTGCTCGGCGATGTAGCCGTGACCGCCATACATCTGCTGCGCCTGCACCGCGTTGGCGAAACCGTAATCGGTGAGGAAGCCCTTCAGCACCGGCGTCATCAGGCCCATGTGGTCGTCGGCGGCCTGGCGGTCCTTGGGGTCTTCGGAGCGGTGGGCGACGTCGCTCTTCAGCGCGGTCCACATCACGAAGGCGCGCGCGGCCTCGTTGAAGGCGCGGATCGAGAGCAGCGTGCGGCGCACGTCCGGATGCACGATGATCGGGTCGGCCTGCTTGTCCGGCGCCTTGGCGCCGGTGAGCGCGCGGCCCTGGATGCGCTCGCGGGCATAGGCGACCGCGTTCTGGTAGGCGACCTCGGACTGCGCGAGGCCCTGCACGGCGACGCCGAGCCGGGCCTCGTTCATCATCACGAACATGCCCTGCATGCCCTTGTTCTCTTCGCCGATCAGCCAGCCGGTGGCGTTGTCGTAGTTCATCACGCAGGTGGAATTGCCGTGAATGCCCATCTTGTGCTCGATCGAGCCGCAGACGACGCCGTTGCGCGCGCCCACCGAACCGTCGGCGTTGACCAGGAACTTCGGCACCACGAACAGCGACACGCCCTTGATGCCGGCCGGCGCGCCCTCGATGCGGGCCAGCACGAGATGGATGATGTTGTCGGCGAGATCGTGCTCGCCGGCCGAGATGAAGATCTTGGTGCCGGTGATCTTGAAGCTGCCGTCCGCCTGCCGCACCGCCTTGGTGCGGAGCATGCCGAGGTCGGTGCCGCAATGCGGCTCGGTGAGGTTCATGGTGCCGGTCCATTCGCCGGCCACCATCTTCGGCACGTAGGTCTTCTTCTGCTCCGGCGAGCCGTGCACCAACAGCGCCGCGGTCGCGCCCATGGTGAGGCCGCCATACATCGAGAACGCCATGTTGGCGGAGATCTGGAATTCGTTGACGGCTTGCGAGAGCGTCACCGGCAGGCCCTGGCCGCCATATTCGGTCGGCGCCGACAGGCCGAGCCAGCCACCCTCGGCGACCTGCTTGAAGGCCTCCTTGAAACCCTTCGGCGTGGTGACGCTGCCGTCGTCGGCGCGCTTGCAGCCTTCGAGATCGCCGACGCGGTTGAGCGGCTGCAGCACCTCCTCGGCGAGCTTGGCGGCTTCGCCGAGGATGGCCTCGCGCACGTCGCTGGACGCATCGGAGAAGCCGGCGAGGTTGTCGTAGCGGTCGATCTGGAAGACGTCGTTGAGCAGGAAGTTCACGTCTTCCACGGGGGCTTTATAGATCGGCATGGGGATCTCCCGGCAGGCGGTCTGAAGTGATGATGTTGGGCTTATGATTGGGCGGCGGCAAGCTGCTCCGCCATCAGGCGGTGCAGCATGTTGATCGCCTTGAGCGGACGCACCATCACCTTGAAGTGAGTGATGCGCCCCTCGGTATCGAAGCTGATGATGTCGACGCCGTTGATCTCGATGCCGTCGATGACATTCTTGAATTCGAGCACGGCGCCATTGTCGCTGCGCCATTCACCGACATAGGTGAAGCCGGGACCGCCGAGCACCTTCTCGGCGCTGGACAGGTATTTGAAGGTGATGTCGCGGCCGGCTTGCGGCGTGTGCACGACGGGGCTTTCGAACACGGCGTCGGGATGCAGGAGGTCCCAGAGCGCGGCGCGGTCGTGAGACTTCATGTAGGCGTACCAGGAATCGAGGCCGGTCATTCTCGGGTGCCTCCCTCAAGGCCAGGGCAAAAAGTGCGAAAACAACCCCATGCACAGTAGCGAGGAGATTGATTTCACTTGATTATTCAGGCGGACCTTGGGCCCGCCCGCACACTGCCTCATATGCACATTGACGCATATGCGCCGATGCGCATAAAGTCAAGCAGCTTGGTCAGACGTGAGACAGGAGGCCGGTCATGGCACTGGGCGACGCAATCCTCGCATGCCTGACGGAACGCCCGATGACGGGCTACGAGCTCGCCAAGACGTTCGATTCCTCGATCGGCTTCTTCTGGAAGGCCGACCATCAGCAGATCTACCGCGAGCTCTCCAAGCTGCGCGACCGCGGCTACATCCAGGGCCGCGAGGTCGTGCAGTCAGGCAAGCCCAACAAGCTGATCTATACGCTGACTCCCGAGGGCCGAACAGCACTGCGGCACTGGGCCGCGCGGCCAAGCACGCCGCCCTCGATCAAGGACGACCTCCTGGTGCGGCTGCACGCGCTCGACAGCATCGACATCGAGCCCATGCGCACCGACCTGATGGCCCGCCTGGAGCACCACCGCGACCGCCACGCCAATTACGAGCGCATCCTGAAGAAGCGCTTTCCCGACGGCACGGCGGAAGGCCGGCTCGATCTCGGCAATTTGCTGCTGCTTCAGCTCGGCGCCCGCCACGAGCAGATGGTGGCCGATTTCTGCGAGGAGGCGCTGGAAGCGCTGTCGGCAATGAGCGGCAAGGCCACGGTGGTGCCGCTGGAGGATGGCAAGCGCGAGAAGGGCTGAGGGAAAGCGACAGTCCGTAGCCCGGATGGAGCGCAGCGAAATCCGGGATTCGTGCAGCCGACGCCGGCCCCGGATTACGCTGCGCTCCATCCGGGCTACGCGGCCTTTGCGAGAGCCCTAAGTTCCCGCCGCCCAACTTTAAGACAGCCGCGCCGCATTCCTTAACCCGTTATTTACCGTAACAGGAAAAAGTCGGTTTTCGAGGCAGACGACCCGCGCCAAATTCGATTGTCTTTACAACCGGCACGCGTGGGGAAGCTGGAGGCGCCGGGTGGGGTGCCGAAGTCGGAACCGGACAGAGTCATGAATTCGCGCGTATCGTGGAGTGTCGACGGCATCGATCCATCCGTCCGGGAGCGGGCCGAGGCTGCTGCGCGTCGTGCCGGCATGTCGCTCAACGATTGGCTGAACTCCACGCTCGGCGAAACTTCCCCGCCCAACTTTCGCGGGCCTTACGATCAGCGTCCGCAGCACGTGCCGAGCCAGGAGAGCCGCGAGGTCGCCGACATCCACCAGCGGCTCGACGCGATCACCCAACAGATCGAGCGGATCTCAAAACCCGTCCCGCGTCAGGACGTCTCGCGCGAGCAGGGCGTCGCGCGCCAGCTCAACGACGCGATCTCGCGGCTCGACGCCCGCCTGTCGCAGATCTCCCGCCCGCAGCGGCAACCGCAGCAGCCGCAGGCCCCGCGCCCCAATCCGGCCGAGGCGCGCCAGCGCCAGGCCGATGCCGTCGAGCGCGCAGCCGCGCAGGTCTATCGCAGCTCACCACCCCTGAGCCCGGCTTCGTTCGATGTCGCGGTCGCCGAGATCACCGCGCGCCAGAGCGAGCTCGACGGGTTTACGCCGCGGCAGATGCCGCCGCGTGCCGCGCCGCCGCTTGCGCCCGCAGCCGCTCCCTACGCGCCGCCGATGGCGCCGCCCGCCCCTAGCTATGCTCCGCCGCCACCGCAGCCGGATTTTTCCTCGCTCGAGCGCCATCTGCTCAAGATCACGAGCCAGATCGAATCGCTGCAGCGGCCTGACAATACCGAGCAGGCCATCAATGCCTTCCGCAGCGAGCTGGCCGAAATCCGCGCCGCCATCACCGAGGCGATGCCGCGGCGTGCGATCGAATCGATCGAGAACGAGATCCGCTCGCTGCATCGTCGTATCGACGAGACCCGCTCCAACGGCACCGACGGGCAGGTTCTTGCCGGCATCGAGCGCGCACTGTCCGACATCAAGCAGGTGCTGCGCACGCTGACGCCGGCCGAGCAGCTCACCGGCTACGACGAGGCGATCCGCAATCTCGGCGCCAAGCTCGACCTGATCCTGCGCGCCAATGACGATCCCTCGACCGTGCAGCAGCTCGAGGGCGCGATCTCGGCATTGCGCGCTATCGTTTCCAACGTCGCCTCCAACGAGGCGCTGGCACGGCTGTCCGAAGACGTGCAGCTGCTGTCGTCCAAGGTCGACCAGATCACCCGCGCTTCCGGCCACGGCGACAGCTTTGCGGTGCTGGAGCAGCGCATCGCGGCGCTCACCGCGGCGCTGGAAACGCGCGAGCGGCCGCAGCATTCCGAGAGCACCGAGCATCTCGAAGCTGCGATCCGCGCGCTGTCTGACCGTTTCGACCGCATGCAGGTCGGCAACGATTCCGCCTCGACCTTCGCCCATCTCGAGCAGCGCGTCTCCTATCTCCTGGAACGGATCGAGGCCGCCGCCGATCCGCGCAACGGCAATTTGAGCCGCGTCGAGGACGGGCTGCACGACATCCTCAGGCACCTGGAACGGCAGCAGGCGACCTATGCCGCGCTGGCCGAGAGCCGCAACGCCGCGCCGCCGCCCGATTCCGGCATGGTCGATCTCGTCAAGCGCGAGCTCTCCGACATCCGCTTCAGCCAGGCCGAGACCAACCGGCACACCCAGGACTCGCTCGAGGCCGTCCACAGCGCGCTCGGCCACGTCGTCGATCGCCTCTCGATGATCGAGGGCGATCTGCGTGCGGTGCGCACCGCGCCGCCGCCCCCTGCCCCGCAGCCGATGCCGATGGCGGCGGCGATGGAGCCGGCGCCGATGGCGCGCGAGCCGCGGCCGCAAGCACAGCCGCCGAAATACGATCCGAAGCCCGAGCTGCCCAATCCCGCAGCCGCGCAGGCGGCGCCGGCCGCCTTCGTCGCCGCGCCGCGCGAATTCCACGCCGCCGGTTCCCCCGCGCGCGATCAGCGAAATCCTGGAGCCGCACACCGCGCGCGCTGCACTCGCGCCGGAACTGCCGCCGGATCACCCGCTCGAGCCGGGCACGCGGCCGGGCGGACGCCTCGCCACGCCGTCGGAACGCATCGCCGCCTCCGAGGACGCGATCAGCGGAATTGCCGCCGCGCCGAAGGAGCCGGTGTCGTCGTCGAGCTTCATCGCCGCCGCGCGCCGCGCCGCGCAGGCGGCCGCCGCGCAGCCGGAGAAGCCCGGCCGCGCCGCCAAGGCCGGCGCTGACAGGTCGAAGGACAAGGGCAAGGACGGCGGCTCGACCATCACCTCGAAGATCCGCTCGCTGCTGGTCGGCGCGAGCGTGGTCGTGATCGTGCTCGGCACCTTCAAGATGGCGATGAACCTGCTCGAAGGCGGCAGCCCGTCACCGACGCCGCAGGCGATGCAAAACATTCCGAGCGAGCCGGCACTGCAGCCTGCGCCACCGCCGGTCGAGACCAAGCCGGCCGCGCCTGAGCAGATCACTCCGTCGATGACGTCGCCGACGCCGATCGGACGGCAGTCGCAGAACAATGCCGCGCCGGCGCCGATTCCCAATTCCGGCAGCTCGGCCTCGGTTGAAATCCCGCAAGCGCCTGCCGCCGCGGTGCCGCCGCCGGCCTCCAGCGACGTCACCGGCGCGCTGTCGGGCACCAGCCGCGCCAGGCTTGGCGTGATTCAGGTGCCACCGAGCGAGAAGCTGCCCGACGGCATCGGCGGCCCGGCCTTGCGCAATGCCGCGATGAAGGGCGATGCCACCGCGGCCTACGAGATCGGCGTGCGCTTTGCCGAAGGCAAGGGTGTCGCCACCAATTACGACGAAGCGGCGAAGTGGTACGACCGCGCGGCGCAGGCCGGGGTCGTCCCCGCAACCTTCCGTCTCGGTACGCTCTACGAAAAGGGCTTAGGGGTGAAGAAGGACGCCGACATCGCGCGCCGCTACTACACCCAGGCCGCCGAGCGCGGCAACGCCAAGGCGATGCACAATCTCGCCGTGCTCGATGCCGACGGCGGCGGTCGCGGCGCCAATTACAAGAGCGCGGCGCAGTGGTTCCGCAAGGCCGCCGATCGCGGCGTGGCCGACAGCCAGTTCAACCTCGGCATCCTCTATGCCCGCGGCATCGGCGTCGAGCAGAACCTCGCCGAATCCTACAAATGGTTCAGCTTAGCTGCCGCCCAGGGCGATGCGGATGCCGCCGGCAAGCGCGACGACGTCGCCAAGCGCCTCGACCCGCAATCGCTCGCCGCCGCCAAGCTCGCGATCCAGACCTTCAGCGCCGAGCCGCAGCCCGACGATGCCGTCAACGTTGCGGCCCCGAACGGCGGCTGGGACAGCGCACCGCAGGCCAGCGCGAAGCCGGCCCCGAAGCCGGTCGCGACCAAGCGCTCGGCATCAGCGGCGCATTGAGCCGCATCGCGTTCGATCCAACGCAGAGACACTCCCAAGCCTCTCCGCAAGTGCAGGGGTGGCACATATGGATTCCACGGGGATTGTCAGCGGGCTTGCTTCGCCTCTCCCGCTTGCGGGAGAGGCCGACGCGCTCGCAGAGCGCGGCGGGTGAGGGCTTTCGCCACGCAGGGAATCTTTCGCGATCCTCAACAATCCCGACGCGGAAACACCCTCTCCCCAGCCCTCCCCGCAAGCGGGGGAGGGAGCCCAGTGCCGATGCCGCCGCATCGTGCACACCAAATGCGCCAGCCCTGCGCCAGCGGGAGACGGCTGGGGGTACCAGCTCGCAACTTTTGCATTCTGCGGGGAAATCGCTATTTTCCGCGGCCCGGAGGCCCCTGATGTCCGTTATTGATCTAGCCGCAAACCCGAGCGAGTTGCGTGCGCTCGCCGAACAATCCAACGCCTGGCCGTTCGAGCAGGCGAAGGCCATTGTCGCGCGGCTGAAGAAGAGCCCGAAGGACGAGGTGCTGTTCGAGACCGGCTACGGTCCGTCCGGCCTGCCGCATATCGGCACGTTCGGCGAGGTGGCGCGCACCTCGATGGTGCGTCACGCCTTCCGCGTGCTCACCGAGGACAAGATCAAGACGCGCCTCTTGGCGTTCTCCGACGACATGGACGGCTTCCGCAAGGTGCCCGACAACGTTCCGAACAAGGAGATGCTGGCGGAGCATCTCGGCAAGCCGCTGACGCGGGTGCCGGATCCGTTCTCCAACGAATACCCGTCGTTCGGCCATCACAACAATGCGCGGCTGCGCGCCTTCCTCGATCATTTCGGCTTCGACTACGAGTTCGCGAGCTCGACCGACTATTACACGTCGGGCCGCTTCGACGCGACGCTGCTCAAGATGCTCGCCGCCTACGACAAGATCATGGCGATCATCCTGCCGACGCTGGGTCCGGACCGCCGCGCGACCTATTCGCCGTTCCTGCCCATCAGCAAGACCACGGGCGTCGTGCTGCAGGTGCCGATGATCCGCCGCGACGTCGCGGCGGGCACGGTGACCTATGTCGATCCCGACACCCACCAGGAAGTTGAAACGCCCGTCACCGGCGGCAACGTCAAGTGCCAGTGGAAGGCCGACTGGGCGATGCGCTGGGTCGCGCTCGGCGTCGACTACGAGATGGCCGGCAAGGACCTGATCGATTCCGTGAAGCTGTCCGGCGCGATCGCGAAGGCGCTCGGCAGCACGCCGCCGGAAGGTTTCAACTACGAGCTCTTCCTCGACGAGAAGGGCCAGAAGATCTCGAAGTCGAAGGGCAATGGCCTCACCATCGACGAATGGCTGCGCTACGCCTCGCCGGAATCGCTGTCGCTGTTCATGTATCGCGAGCCGAAGGCGGCCAAGCGGCTGTATTTCGACGTCATCCCGCGCAACGTCGACGACTACCAGCAATTCCTCGACGGCTTTCCGAAGCAGGACGGCAAGCAGCAGCTCGGCAATCCGGTCTGGCACATCCACAACGGCAAGCCGCCGAAGGGCGACATGCCCGTCACCTTCCAGCTGCTCTTGACGCTGGTGTCGTCGTCGAACGCGGAGAACGCCGAGACGCTGTGGGGCTTCATCGGCCGCTACCGGCCCGGCGTGAGCCCGCAGACGCATCCGAAGCTGGATGCGATGGTCGGCTACGCCATCAACTATTATCGCGACTTCGTCGCGCCGACGAAGCAGTTCCGCGTGCCGACGGACAGCGAGCGCGCGGCGCTGCAGGACCTGCGCGATGCGCTCTCGCAGCTTGCGCAGGACGCCTCGGCCGAGGAGATCCAGAACGTCGTCTACGAGATCGGCCGCCGCGAGCCGTTCCTCGACCAGGTCAAGAAGGGCAAGGACGGCCGCCCCGGCGTCACGCTGGACTGGTTCAACATGCTCTACCAGGTGCTGCTCGGCCAGGAGAAGGGCCCGCGCTTCGGCTCCTTCGTCGCGGTCTACGGCGTGCAGAACGCAGTGAACATGATCGACGGCGCGCTGGCGAGGAGTGCGTGAAAGATATGTAGCCCGGATGGAGCGAAGCGTAATCCGGGATTCCCGCAGCGGAGAGACTTTCCCGGATTGCGCTTCGCTCCATCCAGGCTACGGGTCTCCAGCTCAGATCGACCGCAGCACGTAGCGCCGGTTGTCCTTCTGCACGGGCCTTGCGTTCATCGGGTACAGCTTTGCGAACGCGGCGACATCGCTTCCCGCCACCTGGATCGGGGTGGTCAGCAGCAGCCATTCGACCACTTCGGAGCAGGGCGGCGTCGTCAGCGAGCCGGGATAGCGGTAATAGCTGAGCTTCGGCGGCAGCATGGCCAGCGGATCGATGCTCGCATCCGCCTTTACCGCGGGCCCTTCCGCCGCCGGCATGGTCTTGACGATCTTGGCGAAGGCCGCGTTCGGCCTGCCCTCGGTCATGAGCACGCCGACGACCGCGAGCCCGCCGGCGTCGTTGCGATGGACGAAATGCGCCTCCATCGGAAAATTCTTGCCGCCGATCATGTGCTCGCTGGGCCGGTGGAAGTGCACCTGGAGCAGCTTGTACTTGACGTCGCCGAGAAGAAGCGTGCTGCCTTCGGCGAAGTTGAGCTGGATCGTATGCCCGTTGTTGACGATGGTGTCGGCGCTCTTGCCCCAGCTCAGCTTCAGAACCGGCAATTGCGACTTGATCGTCGCCTCGATGTCGATCGGCGATTGCTGCAGGCCGACCGCGCAGGCCTTGTTGGCCGCGTCGAGATCGCCCCACTTGGCCGGACCGCCGGCGCCCTCATAGCTCCAATGCGCGCCTTCGGCGGCGAAGGCGGGCTTGCACAATGGACAAAGTGCGAGACCCGCCAGGGCCTTCAATGCGTGACGGCGATTCATCGTATTTCCCCTCGAGATGAACTTGGTCGGCAATAGATGCGCAACCTAGGTGAGAGGGGTGGTGAGTCGCAATGGCGATCACTGCGCGAACGGTGGCGTGGGCCGGTGTCATGGGCCGTCACGCAGTCACTGGCTTGCCCACAGGATCCGCGCAATCCACGCCACATCGCCCGCCGCCATCATGCGTTCGGCCTGCGTCGCATCGAGCGGCTGAAGCTCCAGCGCCTTGGCCGTGCGGCGCTTCAGCGTCGCGACCGTCATCTCGCCCGCCTTGCTCCTCACCACCACGCGGTCGCCTTTGCGGATCGGCGCGCCCGGTGAAACCAAGACGATGTCGCCGTCGCGATAGACGGGCGCAAGCGCATCGCCGGAAATCTCCAGCGCAAAGGCGTGGCTGTCCTCGGTGGCGGGCAGCGCGATGTCGGTCCATCCGTTGCCGGATGGAAGGCCGGCCTCGTCGAAAGCGCCGCTCGTCCCGGCCTGCGCGAAACCGAGCAGCGGCACCGAGCGGCCATCGCGCGCACCGTCGTCGTCGATCAACCTGGCAAAGCTGTCGATCGAGGCGTCGGCCGCGGCCAGCGCCTTTGCGATCGATTCGGTCGAGGGCCAGCGTTCGCGGCCGTCGGCGGTGACGCGCTTGGACCTGTTGAAGGTGGTGGGATCGAGCCCGGCACGCTTGGCAAGGCCGGACGGCGACAGCCCGGCGCGCGCCGCCAGCCGGTCCAGCGCGGCCCAGATCTGGTCGTGAGTCAGCATCCTCTGCGCTTTGGCCTGTCTGACCATGGAAGGTCCAGCCCGTCGCAACTCAGGAAAACTGTCCTCAAATCAACCGGTTTTCCGTTTTTCGCGCAAGAGGCGACCGAGGGCGGTGTTTTCAAACGAAGCGGGTAGCCGTTTGCGTCAGGGAAACGCGCCAGAACGGGGATCTGAAGCGCCGTTCCGATTTCATCGGCGCGGAAAGGCTCTAAGTCTTGAGTTCGGAAGGCACGGCCTTTACGGTCGCGCCCGGGTTTCGAGGACCCGCAAAGAACGAAAAACCCAAAAGACTCAAAGAACAAACAAGGCTGCGGTAGCGGTGGTCAAGATCTACAAAATCTGTCCGGCCTCGGCCTGGCGCGAGGCGGAACGGCAGGGTGTCTACCGGGGCAGCGCAGATGATGCGCGCGACGGGTTCATCCATTTCTCGACCGCGGCCCAGGTTCCCGAGACCCTGCGCAAGCACTATTTCGGACAGCGCGCGCTGTTCCTGGTCGAGGTCGACGGCGATGCGCTGGGGAGCGAATTGCGCTGGGAACGCTCGCGCAATGACGAACTCTTTCCCCATCTCTATGGCGAGCTCGATCTCGGCGCGGTCCTTGCGGTGATGAACCTCAACACGCGCTCCGACGGCGGTCACGATGTTCCGGAGCTGTTGCCGTGATCCGCGCGTTCGACGCCTTTTCGCTGCCGGTGCTGCGCTGGCTCGATCCCGAAGACGCGCATCGCCTCGCGATCCAGGGCCTGCGCTTCCTGCCGCCGGTCAAGCCGCGTGCCGACGATCCCAAGCTCGCGGTGCGCGCCTTCGGGCTGAACTTTCCCAATCCGATCGGCATGGCCGCGGGCTTCGACAAGAGCGCCGAGGTGCCGGACGCGTTGCTGCGGCTCGGCTTCGGCTTCGTCGAGATCGGCTCGGTGACGCCGAAGCCGCAAGCCGGCAATCCGCGCCCGCGGCTGTTCCGGCTCGAGCGCGACGAGGCGATCATCAACCGCATGGGCTTCAACAATGACGGCGCGGAGGCGGCTCTGCGCCGGCTTGCCGCGCGCGCGCAGCACGGCGGCATCGTCGGCGTCAATGTCGGTGCCAACAAGGATTCGCCGGACCGCGTCGGCGACTACGTCAAGCTGATCGAGACCTTCGCGCCGGTGGCGAGCTATTTCACCGTCAACGTCTCCTCGCCGAACACGCCGGGCCTGCGCAATCTTCAGGAAGGCGCGCTGCTCGACGATCTCCTCGCACGCGTGATCGATGCCCGCGAGCGTGTCAGGCAGAAGGCCGGCGACACGCCGGTGCTGCTCAAGATCGCGCCGGATCTCAGCCTTGCCCAGCTCGACGACGTCGTCCACGTCGCGCGCTCGCGCCGGGTCGACGGCATGATCGTGTCGAACACCACGATCGCGCGGCCGAGCACGTTGCGTGAAGCGATGCGGGCGAAGGAGCAGGGCGGCCTGTCCGGCCGGCCGCTGTTCCGCCTGTCGACGCGAATGGTCGCGGAAACCTATGTGCGGGTCGAGGGCGCATTCCCGCTGATCGGCGTCGGCGGCGTGGATTCGGGCGGCGCCGCGCTGACCAAGATCCGCGCCGGGGCCAGCCTGATCCAGCTCTATTCGTCGCTGGTCTACAAGGGCCTCGGCCTCGTCGACGAGATCAAGCGCGACCTGACGTCGACGCTGCTCCGCACGGGTCGGGATTCGCTCGCCGAGATCGTCGGCGCCGATGCGGCGACGCTGACGGCGGAAGACTGGCCGGGGATGTGAGGCACTCTCGTGCCCCGGACGCCATAAGCGCGTTTACGCGCGTCTTCGACGCGCTATGGCAGCGCTCCTTAGCGATGCGCTGCAGAGCCGGGGCCCATCTAACCGCTCGCGCAAGCTCCTCCGTCCCGGCTCGCGCTTCGCGCGTCCGGGACACAACAGCTACGATTTCACGAACGTCGCCCGGTACAGCGCCGGATACCTCGCGCCCTGCAAGCCGCCGCGCGCGACGTAGAACGCGATCAACGCGCTCCACAGGCCGGCATTGCCGAACGATTGCAGCGCCAACCAGACGGCGAAGAAGATCGCGAGCGAGAGCAGCATCAGATTGCGCATCTCCCGCGCCCAGGTCGCGCCGACATAGATGCCGTCGAAGCCGAAGGCGAACACGCCGGGGACCGGCGCCAGCACGATGAAGGGCAGGAACTCGCGCGCGGCGCGGCGGACGTCCTCGCTCGCCGTCATGACGTCGATGATATCAGGGCCGAAGCCTGCGAACAGCACGGCGACGACGACGGCGAAGCCGAGCCCCCACAGCAGCACCAGCCTGGTCGAATCCGCAAATCCTTCGGCGTCGCGCCCGCCAAAGGCGCGGCCGCAGAGCTGCTGGGCCGCGTTGGCAAGGCCGTCGAGGAAGAAGGCGCTGACCAGGAGGAAATTGTTGAGCACGGAGTTCGCGGCCAGCGTGACGTCGCCGGCACGCGCGCCCTTGGCGGTGAAGAACAGGAACACGGCGATCAGCGCCGCGGTGCGGATCAGGATGTCGGTGTTCACCGCCAGGAGCCGCATCAGCTTGGCGCGATCGAACAGCGTTGCGCGAGGGACTGCAAAACCGCCGACCGCATGGCGCCGGCACACGATCACGCCGAGCATGAAGCCGATCGTCTCCGACGCCAGCGCGGCGGTCGCTGCGCCGGCGATGCCGGTGTCGTAGACCAGCACCAATAGGATCGTCGCCACCATATTGATGAGGTTGATGACGACCTGGAGCGCAAGAGCCGGATTGGCGCGGGCCTGCCCCACCAGCCAGCCGAGGATGACGTAATTGGCGAAGGCGAAGGGCGAGGACCAGATCCGGATCATGAAATAGGTCTTTGCCGCGCGCGTCACGCCTTCGCTGCCGCCCATCAGGTCGAACAGTGCGCCTGCCAGCGGCAGCTGCAGCGCGATCAGCGCCGCACCGATCAGGCCGGCGACGATGAAGCCGCGCACCAGGATCACGGTCTGCTCGCGCGTCTCGCCCGCGCCGAGCGCCTGCGCGGTGAAGGCGAGCGTGCTCATGCGCAGGAAGCCGAACAGCCAGAACAGGCAGTCGAAGATCACGGAGGCCATCGCGACGCCGCCGAGCAGCGCGGCATCGTCGAGCCGGCCGATCGCGGTGGTCGAGACCACGCCGATCAGCGGCGTCGTGAGGTTCGCGACCATCGCGGGACCTGCGATGGCGAAGACCTGCCGGCTTCCGACGCGGTGATGGACGGGTGCGTGCATCTTTCAGAACACGAGCACCATGCCGTCTTCGGCGGCGAGGTGCTCGACCTCGCCCAGGCGCGACAGCATGTCGTCGCTCATATGGGTGAGGACGAGCCGCTTGGCGCCGATGTCGGGCAGATGCTGTTCCAAGGTCTTCAGGCTGAGATGGTTCTTCACCACCTTCTCGTACATATAGGCCTCGGCGATGAAAAGGTCCGCGCCATGCGCCAGCGGAATGAGCGTCTCCGTCCATTCGGTATCGGCGCTGTAGGCGAGCGTGCGGCCCTCGGCGGCGACGCGATAGGCCAGGAAAGGCCCGCCGGATTCGCCGTGCACGACCGGATAGGGGGTCACATTCACCGCGCCGAAGTCTTGGCTTTGCCCGGGGGCGAGCTCGATCACGTTCAGCTCGAAGCGCTGCTTGGTGTTCGAGGAATGCTCGAACAGCGCTTCCATCACCTCGCGCAGCCGCCGCTCGATGCCGTGCGGGCCCGCGATCGTCAGCGGCCGCGTTCGCCGCGAGAATTGCGCGTCGAGCAGAAAGAACGGCAGGCCGGCAAAATGGTCACCGTGGAAATGCGTGATCAGGATCAGATCGATGTCGCCCCGATCGATCTCGAGCCGCTTCAGCGCCGGCAGCGCCGACGCGCCGCAGTCGATCAGGAAGTTGGCTTCGCGCCCGGAGACATGAAAGCAGGTGTTGAGCCTGCCGCCGGAGCCGAAGGCGTCACCACAGCCGACGAAACGCAGTTGCATCGGCTGCGCACTCCCTCAATCTGATCCTTACCGGCCGCGCGGCGCGCCGAACACGCGCGACAGCAGCCAGATCGGAATCACGATGACCGCACCGAGCAGGAAGTAGCGCCACAGCCAGTTCACCGCATCGAAGCCGAGATCCCACAGACGCTGGAACAACAGGCGGATGCTGTGGATGATGTTCCAGGGGTCGAAGCCGATCGTGGCCAGCACGACGCCGACCAGGATCGAGAGCAGCACCAGGCGGAACGCGACGGTCAGCGGCGAGCCGCCGAGAAAGCGGTGCAGGCCGTCGCTGCGGCCGGCCGGCAAATCTCTGACGTCTTGGACCATCGCAAACTCCTGAAGCGGATTCGCCCCCATTATAGGCACGGCGGGGGACATGGGGAACCCGCAAGCGGACGTCAATCGGGTTACGGGAGTTTAATTCGGCGAGCGGGAGAGGGAGCGCACCGCCCTCATGGCAACAGTTCACACCTCAATTTCCGCCGGCTCCGCCTTCAGCATCCTTTCCAGCGTCTCCAGCCGGTCGGCCTCCCGCGGCGGCTTGTCCCAGCGCAGGCGGCTGATGCGGGGGAAACGCATGGCGACGCCGGATTTGTGCCTGGGCGAACGCTGCAGTCCCTCGAAAGCGACCTCCAGCACCAGCCCCTTGTCGCCCTCGTGCACGACGTGACGCACGGGGCCGAATTTTTCCGTGGTGTTGCGGCGGACGAAGCGGTCGATCTGCAAGAGCTCCTCGTCGGTGAAGCCGAAATAGGCTTTTCCGACCGGCACCAGCTCCTCGCCGTTCTCGGTCTCGGTCCAGACGCCAAAGGTGTAATCGGAATAATAGGACGAGCGCTTGCCGTGGCCGCGCTGCGCATACATCAGCACGGCATCGATGATGTGCGGGTCGCGCTTCCATTTCCACCATTGCCCCTTCGGCCGCCCCGGAAGATAAGGCGCATCGCGCCGCTTCAGCATCACGCCCTCGATGGCGTCCGCATCCTCGCCGGCGCCGGCGCTGGCGGGATCGGCGCGCGCGGCGGTGAGTGCCTCCCAGCTATCGAAGGCCACGGTGGGCGACAGATCGATGCGGGGATCGTCGAGCTTTGCGATGAATCTCTCCAGGCGCTCGCGCCGCTCGGCAAAAGGCAGCTCGCGCAGATCGTTCTCGTCGTCGCCGAGCAGATCGTAGGCGCGCAAGTGAATCGGAAACTCCTTGATCAGCTTCGGCGAGACGACCTTGCGGTTGAGCCGCTGCTGCAACACGTTGAAGCTCTGCACCCGGCCTTCGCGCAGGATCAAGAGCTCGCCGTCGATCGCGCCCGGCAGGCGCAGCGACGGCACGAGATCCGGAAAGCTCCCCGTGATGTCCTCGCCGGTGCGCGAATAGAGCCGCGCATTGATATGGCCGCGCTCGTCGCGGCCAGCGACCGCCTGCACGCGGATGCCGTCCCATTTCCATTCGGCGATGTAGTCGGCGGGATCGAGCGCGGCGAAATCGCCGTCCTCGATCGCATGCGCCAGCATCACCGGGCGGAACGGCGCGGGATCGCGGTTGACGGGCTTGTCGCCGCGGCCCTCCAGCCAGGCGAACAGGTCGAGATAGGGCGGGACGAGCCCCGGCCAGATCAGCTCGATCTCGTGCGGGTCCTTGTCGCCGAGCGCTGCGGCCGCAGTCTTGGCAAGGCGCGCGGAGATGCCGATCCGCAAGCTCCCGGTGACGAGCTTCAGCAGCGCCCAGCGGCCGGTCTCGTCGAGCTCGTCGAGCCAGCGCTCGAGCTGCCTCGGCAGCTCGGTCTTGCCGAGCGTGCGCAGCGTGGTGACGACTTCGGTGAGGCTCGGCGGGGGTGGGTTGTTGTGGCGAGGTGAATGAAGGGACTCACTGCCATCTCGCCCGGAGTACCCCCCTCCCTGACCCTCCCCCACAAGGGGGGAGGGAACGGAAAGAGCCCTGCCTCCCTCACTCGCTGACTCAGTGCCAGTTGTGGTTCTCGCTGAAAGCGTCGCACTCCGCTGCACTCCCTCCCCCCTTGTGGGGGAGGGCTGGGGAGAGGGGTAGCCCGGAAAAGATTCGCTGTTGTTGGCGTCGCGCCGCGGCCACATCAGCGCCACCGTCTCGGAGAGATCGCCGACATAATCGTAGCTCAGCCCGAACAGCACCTCATCCGTGCGTGCCGCGATGAGGTCCCGGATCAGCGCGGGCTTGGCGTGCTTGAAGCTGAGTGCGCCGGTCAACGCCGCCAGCGCATAGCCGCGGTCGGGATCGCCGACCTCGCGGAAATAACCGGTGAGCAGCCGCAGCTTGTTGTTGCGGCCGGGCTCATAGGCGAGGCGGTCGAGCAGCTCGGCGAAGCGGTTCATGCTTCGGCCTCGCCCTGAATGGGAATCTCGCTCTCCTCCTCGTCGCCATAGCCGACGAGATCGAGCGGCTGCGCCTTCAGGCCCTTGCTCCGGCACCAATGCACCAGCGCATCTTCCTGGCCGTGGGTGACCCAGATCTCTCCGGCGCCGGTCGCCGCGATGGTGGCGGTGAGGCCGTCCCAATCGGCGTGGTCGGAGATCACCAGCGGCAGCTCGACGCCGCGCTGCCGCGCGCGGGCGCGCACGCGCATCCAGCCCGAGGCGAAGGCGGTGACCGGATCGGGAAAGCGCCGCGTCCAGAGATCGGATGTGGCCGATGGCGGCGCCAACGTGATGGTGCCGGCGAGCGCCGCCTTCTTCATGCCCTTCACCGGCCTGAGCTCGCCGAGGTCGATCCCGCGGCTCTGATAGTAGTGCGTGATCGTCTCCATTGCGCCATGCAGGTAGATCGGCGCATCATAGCCGGCCTGCCGCAACAGCTTGATCACGCGCTGCGCCTTGCCGAGCGAATAGGCACCGACGAGATGCGCGCGTTCCGGAAACAGCGCGACGGACGCGAGCAGCTTCTTGACCTCGTCGCTCGCATCGCCATGCCGGAACACCGGCAGCCCGAACGTCGCCTCGGTGATGAAGACGTCGCATCGCACCAGCTCGAACGGCGTGCAGGTCGGGTCGGGCGCGTCCTTGTAGTCGCCGGAGGCGACGATGCAGGTGTCCTTGCACGAGACGGCGATCTGCGCCGACCCCAGCACATGGCCGGCGGGGTGGAATTTGACACAGACGTCGCCGACCCGGATCTCCTCGCCATAGCGGATCGCCTGGGTCGAGCCGGCAAAGTTCTCGCCATAGCGCAGCCGCATCATGTCCAGCGTTTCCTGCGTCGCCAGCACCGCGCCATGGCCGGCACGGGCATGGTCGGAATGGCCGTGGGTGATCACGGCCCGCTCCACGGGGCGGACGGGGTCGATATGGAAACCGCCGGGCTTGCAGCACAGGCCGGCAGCATTTGGCAGCAGGATGTCTTGCGGGCGCATGCCTGTTATATAAGTCGAGCCATCACATCTTCGAGTCACTTACCCATTTCGTCTCCTGGTTCCTCAATGCCGCTCCGCCTGTTCCTGACCTCCGGCGATCTCATGGCCGACCGCCGTTTCGAGTTCGCGCGCGACCTTCAGCTCAAGGGCGACCTGCCCGCCGCCGCGGACCTCCTGGAGCAGGCGATCGAGCTCGCACCTGATTTCACCTCGGCCTGGTTCACGCTCGGCGAGATCCGTCAGCAGCTCGGCGAACGCGACAAGGCCATCGCGGCCTTTCGTGAAGCGCGGCGATGCGACCCCGAGGACCAGCACGGCGCCGGCCTGCACCTGATGCGGCTCGGCGATACCGAGATGGCGGAGATGCCCAAGGCCTACGTGCAGGCTTTGTTCGATCAATACGCGCCGCGCTTCGAGCACGCGCTGATCGACGATCTCGGCTATCGCGCCCCCGCGCTGATCTTCAAGGCGGTGCTGGCCGCGCGCGTCGCCGCCAAGAAGCCCGCCTACTTCAAGCGCACCATCGATCTCGGCTGCGGCACGGGGCTCGCGGCGGCGGCCTTCGCCAAACAGGTCGATCATTTCACCGGCATCGATCTGTCGCCCGGCATGATCAAGGAGGCGCGGGCGACGAACCTCTATGCCGAGCTCGAAGTCGCCGACATGATCGAGGGCCTGCGCGGCAAGCCGGATGCCAGCGCGAACCTCGTCGTGGCCGCGGATGCGTTCGTCTATCTCTCCGATCTCGCAGCGGTGCTGAGCGAAGCGAGACGCGTGCTCGTATCCGGCGGCGTGCTCGCCTTCACGCTGGAGACGCATGCGGGCGATGGCATCGTGCTCGGCGAGGGCCTGCGTTATGCCCATTCCGCGGAATATGTGCGCGGCGCGATCGCGAAGGCGGGGTTGAAGCTGCTGACACTCGAGCCGGCCTCGCCGCGCAACGAGAACAACGAGCCGGTGCGCGGCCTTGTCGTCGTCGCCGAAAAAACTTGAGTCTAGGCGCTAACGCCTGGCGATGTGAGCGTCATTGCGTCGCAAAGCTGCGACTTCCCACTTGCGAGCCGAGCTGCGATGTCAGCACAATGCGCGCATCAGGGAGAAAACAACAATGACCAAGAATCCATCGCGGCGCGATTTCGGCGCCGGCGCACTCGCCACCATCGCCGCATCGACATTGCCCGCGCCCTATGTCTGGGCCGCGGAGAAGAAGTACGATGCGGGCGCCAGCGACACCGAGATCAAGATCGGTCAGACCGTGCCGCATTCCGGCCCCGGCTCGCTCTACGGCGTGCTCGGTCGCGTCGGCGAAGCCTATTTCCAGATGCTGAACGAGAAGGGCGGCATCAACGGGCGCAAGATCAAGTTCCTCACCATGGACGACGCCTACAGCGCGCCGAAATGCGTCGAGGCGACGCGGCGCCTGGTCGAACAGGAGGAAGTGCTCGCGCTGTACGGCTCGCTCGGCACCGCGCCGCAGACCGCCGTGCACAAATACCTGAACGCCAAGGGGGTGCCTCAGCTGCTGCTCAACACCGGCGCGTCGAAGTGGAATAATCCGAAAGAGTTCAAATGGACCATGGCGGGCCTGCCGCTCTATCCGACGGAGGCGCGCATCCTGGCACGGCACGTCGTCAGCGTGAAGCCGAACGCCAGGATCGGCATCCTCTACCAGAACGACGATTTCGGCCGCGACTTCCTTGCACCCTTCAAGAAAGTGCTGGCGGATGCCGGCGGCACCGCGCAGGTGATCATGGAGCAGACCTATGATCTCACCGAGCCGACCGTCGATTCCCAGCTCGTCAATCTCTCGAAGTCGGGGGCCGACGTGTTCTACAACATCTCGACCGGCAAGGCCTCGTCACAGTCGATCCGGAAAGTGGCCGAGCTCGGCTGGAAGCCGCTGCAGCTGCTGTCTGCCGGCTCCACCGGCCGCTCGATCCTCAATGCCGCAGGCCTCGAGAACGCCACCGGCATCGTCGCGATCCGCTACAACAAGGAGGTCGGCCTGCCCAAATGGGAGAAGGACCCGAACGTGATGGCGTTCGAGGAGCTGCGCAAGAAGTACACGCCGGCGATCGATCCCGACAACACCATCGCCTTCGCCGGTTACGGCCAGGCCGTGACCATGGGCGAGATCCTGCGCCGCTGCGGCGACGAGCTCACCCGCGCCAACGTGCTGAAGCAGGCATCGAACCTCAATGGTTTCCACTCGCCGTATTTCCTCGACGGCGTCACCTACAGCTACACGCCCGAGGACTACACGCCGATGAAGACGCTGTTCATCTCCACCTTCACCGGGAAGGACTGGGACATCTCCGATAAGCCGATGTCGGAGTAGGCTTGGGGCGCGAGGCCGGCGCCGCCGCCTCTTTCCTTCTCCCCTTGTGGGAGAAGGTGGCGCGAAGCGCCGGATGAGGGGTATCTATCCACACGCGAGCTCGCGGAGAGAGACCCCTCACCCGTCTCGCCGCTCCGCGGCGAGCCACCCTCTCCCACAAGGGGAGAGGGTTAGAGCGCGCATCCACTGCAATTAACCCAGCCGATACGCCTGCGCTGCATTCACGCCAAACGCCTTGTCCCGCACACACGGGCCGAGCCGCGCCAGACAGGCCTCCAGCGCGGTCTTGATCTCGCCGTAGCTTCCCGCAAGCAGGCACACGGGCCAGTCAGATCCGAAGATCAGCCTGTCCTCGCCGAAACATTTTGCGGCATGCGCGACGAACGGAAACAGCCGTTCCGCATCCCAGTCGTTCCAGACCGCTTCCGTCGCCAATCCCGAGATCTTGCACCAGACATTGCCGCAGGCAGCCAGCGCTGCGATGCGCTCGGCCCATTCCGCGCTCCCGCCGGCGGCAATCGGCGGCTTGGCGGCGTGATCGAGCACGAAACGCGCGTGCGGAAAGGCCTGCGCGGTTGCGATCGCGGCAGGCAGCTCGCGGCTGCGGACGAGGAAATCGTAAGCGAGATCGCGGGCGAACACCGCCGTGAGGCCGCGCTGGACGTCCTCGCGCAGCAGCCAATCCGCATCAAGCTCGTCGTGGACCTGGTGGCGGATGCCGACCAGCTTTGCTCCACCAGGCAGAGCGCGCAGCCGGTCGAGCGTTTCGTCGAGCGCAGCATCGGTCAGATCGGCCCAGCCGACCACGCCGACGACAGAGGGCGTCGCAGCCGCAATACGCAGGAACTCCTCGGTCTCCTCCAGCGCGGAGCGGCATTGCACCACGATGCTGGCGTCGATGCCGTTCGCCTGTAGCAGCGGCGCGAGATCGGCCGGGCCGAAGGCACGGCGGATCGGCGCCAGCTCGGGCGCTTCCATCCAGGGATAATCGGCGCGCGCCGGATCCCAGAAATGCTGATGGGAATCGATGATCATGCCTTATGCTCCGCCGGGAAGCGGCGCGCGCGCATCGACGAGATTCCGCGCACGCAGCTCCTGCCAGAACGCCGGCGGGACCACGGCTTCCGACATCGCGATGTTGTCAGCGACCTCGGCGGCATTGCGCGCGCCCATCACGGCGACCGTCACCGCCGGATGGGCCATGCAGAATTGCAGCGCGGCGGCCTTCAGCTCGGTGCCGTGCCTGCGGCAGAGTTCGTCGAGCTCCAGCGCACGTGCCACGAGCGCCGCATCAGCATCCTGATAGTTGAACTTCGCGCTCGTCCTCGGATTGGCCAGGATGCCGCTGTTGTAGATGCCGCCGAGCAGGATGCCGATGTTTCTGGCCTGGCAGAGCGGAAACAGCGCATCCAGCGCGCCCTGGTCCAGCAGCGTGTAGCGGCCGGCAAGCAGGAAGCAGTCGACCGGCACGGCCTCGGCGAAGCGAACTGGCATCTCCGACTGGTTCATGCCGGCGCCGATCGCCTTGACCGTGCCGGCCTCGCGCAGGCGCTGGAGCGCGCGGAAGGCGCCGGTGACGGCATCGTCATAATGATCGTCGGGATCATGCACGAGCAGGACGTCGACGCGGTCGAGGCCGAGGCGCTGCAGGCTCTCCTCGACCGACCGCATCACGCCGTCATAGCTGAAATCGAACACCGGCCGCTCGCGCGGCGTGCCCTTGTAGTGCTCGTCCTCCGGCGCAGCACCGTCCGGTGCGCGCAGCAGGCGGCCGACCTTGGTCGAGATGACGTAGGAATCGCGCTGCTGTTGCCGCAGAAAGGCGCCTAGCCGCCGCTCCGCGAGGCCGAAGCCGTAGAGCGGGGCGGTGTCGAAGAATCGAACGCCGAGCGACCAGGCGCGTTCAATCGTCGCTTCCGCATCGGCATCGCTGACGGGCGAGAACAACCCGCCGAGCGGGGCGGAACCGAGGCCGATCGAGGTGACATCGAGAGCGCCGAGCCGCGACCTTTTCATTCCCATCGCCTTCCAGCAATCGTCTTGCATTCCAAATCATCTCTCCCGCTTGCGGAAACCGCAAGCGGGAGAGGCATGCAGGAGCGCGGGGCTGGGCAGCGCTCCTACTTCAACATCTGCGCGACGTTGTCCTTGGTGACGAGATCGAGGCCGGTGTAGACGATCTCCGGCACCTTCTCGCCCTTCTTGATGGCGAGCAGCGTGTCCATCGCCTTCTCGCCCATCTCGAACGGACGCTGGCCGACCAGCGCATTGGCGTAGCCGTCACGCAGCAGCTCGAGCTGCATCTTCAGCGTATCGGCAACGACCAGCGTGAACTTGCCGGAATCGATGTCCTTCTTGTTCCTGCTGGCGAAGGCCTTGAAGCCTTCGGGAGCAAACATCGGCCAGCCGCCGATCGGAACGATGGCGGCGAGATCCGGGGTTGCGGTGCGCATGTCCGTCATCTGCTGGACCGCGAGCGCAGGATCGTCGTTGCAGAAGGTCGGCGAGCCCGCGACCTCGGTCCATTTCGAGCCCTTCAGCGCCTCGCGCACGCCGTCGACGCGCTCGGCGAGGTTCTTGGCACCGGGGCCGCCAGAAACCATCGCGTATTTGCCGCCGTCCGGCCGCAGTTTCAGCAATTCCTTGCCGAGGGCCAGGCCGAACTCCTTGTTGTTGGTTCCGATATAGGCGATGCGCTTTGAGCCCGGCGCGTCGGCATCGAAGGTGATGACAGGAATGCCGGCAGCGGTTGCCGCCTCGATCGACTTGGTCATGGCCGCAACGTCCGCGACGGAGATGGCGAGACCATCGACCTTCTGCGTGATGAAGTCCTGGATGATCTGGGCCTGGGTCGCCGGCTCATGCTCGACCGGTCCCTTGTAGATGCACTCGATGTTGCCGAGCTCCTTGGCGCGCTTCAGGCAGCCGTCGCGCGAGAAGTCGAAGAACGGATTGTTCATCGCCTTCGGCACGATGACGAAGCGGTAGTTCGCAGCAAATGCCGGCGTCGCCATCATCGCAACCGCGATACCGGCAAGAAGCAGTTTCCTCATTGTCTCCTCCACTCTTGTTGGTGCCTATCCCCTCGAAAGCCCCCGGGAAGCGGATAGGCGGCGTTTTCCTTGCCTTCCCGAGATGTCGTCATTTCAGGTCATCCGCGAGCGAATGCGGTCGACCAGCACAGCCAGAATGATGATCACGCCGACCAGCGTCTGCTGCCAGTACGAGCTGACCTGGGCCAGCACGAGCCCGTTGCGGATCACCTCCAAAAGCACGCAGCCGACGATGGCCCCGAGCGGGCCGCCGATGCCGCCGGCCAGATTGGCACCGCCGATCACGGCCGCCGCGATCACGTTGAGCTCGTAGGAGGTCGCCATGTTGGCCGGCGCCGATCCGAGCCAGCCGGAGATGATGATGCCCTGCAGGCCCGCGGCGAGCGCGCAGATCACGTAGACCTCGATCTTCACCCGCACCACCGGAATGCCGGTGAGCTCGGCCGCCTTCTCGTTGCCGCCGAGCGCGAAGACGTGGCGGCCGAACGAGGTGTGGTGCAGCACCACGGCCATGGTGAGCGCCAGGATCATCAGATAGATGAACGGCGCCGGCACCCCGAGCACGTCACCGGACGTGAGCGCATAGAAATAATCGGCGTCCGGCCCGCCCGGGAAGCTGCCGCGTCCGTTGGAGACGACATAGCCGAGCCCGCGCACGATCGAGAGCATGCCGAGCGTGGTGACGAAGGGCGACAGGCCGAGCACGGCGATGCAGAAGCCGTTGACGAGGCCGGCAATCAGCGCGACGCCGAGACCGGCGAGGATCGAGATAAGCAGGATCAGGCCGGGCACATTGGCGAGCACGGTCCTGCCGTCGGCCGCCATGTGGACCAGCGGCGAGCCCGGCGCCGACAGCTCGGTCATCACCATCGAGGTGATCATGGCGGAAAAGCACATCATCGAGCCGACCGACAGGTCGATGCCGCCGGTGATGATCACGAAGGTGACGCCGAGCGTCGCAATGGCGATGAAGGAAAAGTTCTTCGCCACGTTCTGCATGTTGCCTTGGGTGAAGAAGTACGGGCTGGCGAAATGCATGATCACCAGCAGCACCGCCAGCGCGAGCAGGACGTAGCCGGTCTGCGAGGCGAAGATGCCGCGCTGCCACCACCTGATCTTGCCGACATTGGTGAAGCTGATCGGGGATTCCATGGGCATAGCCATCACGCCGCCTCCTTTGCACCGGTGATGAGGGCGGTGACCTCCTCGGGGGAGGTCTGGTGAATCGGCTTGTCGGCGCGCTTCTCGCCGCGCCGCATGACGACGACGCGGTCGCACACGGCGAACACGTCGGGCATGCGGTGCGAGATCAGCATCACGGCGACGCCCTGCTCCTTCAGCCGGTGGATCAGGCCGAGCACCTGCTCGACCTGGCGCACCGAGATCGCGGCGGTCGGCTCGTCCATCATCACCAGCCGCGCATTGGAAAGCCGGGTCCGCGCGATCGCGACCGCCTGGCGCTGGCCGCCCGACATCTGCCTGACGAGATCGTCGGGGCGCGTCTCCGAGCGCAGCTCGCCGAACAGCTCCAGCGCGCGCGAGGCCATCGCCTTGTGGTCGAGCAAGGCGATGGGTCCGAACCTGCGCTTCAGCTCGCGGCCGAGAAAGACGTTGGCAGCGGCCGTCAGGTTGTCGGCGAGCGCGAGGTCCTGGTAGACGACCTCGATGCCGACGGCGCGGGCGTCGACCGGCCGGTTGAAATGCACCGCACTGCCGGCAAAGCGCATCTCGCCATGTGTGGGGCGGAAATTGCCGGCGATGATCTTCACGAGCGTCGACTTGCCGGCGCCGTTGTCGCCCATCAGGCCGACCACCTCGCCGGGCCAGACCTGCATGTCGACGTCGTGCAGCGCGCGGATCGCGCCGAACTCCTTGCCGATGCCGGTGAGCTCGAGCACCGGTGTCGCGTCAGCCTTCGTCATCAGCGGCGTTTCCTCAGACATAGCGGTTGACCAGGGATTCCAGATATTCCTGCCGGCCGGAGCGCGGCTGCGGATCGAAGCCGGCAGACATCGCACGGTCGGCGAGATCGGCGAGCGAACGCTGGCCGGCGAGAATGGCGCGGCCCTCCGGGCCGGCCCAGCCCTCGTAGCGTTTTGCGAGCGGCGCGTTGAGCGTACCGGCGTCGAGCATGTCGGCGGCGGCGAGGAAGGCGCGCGCACAGGCATCCATCGAGCCGACATGGGCATGGATGAGATCATCGGGGTCGATCGACTGGCGGCGGATCTTGGCATCGAAATTGAGCCCGCCCGTGGTGAAGCCGCCGCGGTTCAGGATCTCGTGGAACACCAGCGCCAGCTCCGGCACGTTCATCGCGAACTGGTCGGTGTCCCAGCCGAGCAGGTCGTCGCCGCGGTTGATGTCGAGCGAGCCAAACACGCCGAGCGCCTCGGCCAGCGCGACCTCGTGATGGAAGGAATGGCCGGCGAGGATGGCGTGGTTCTGCTCGATGTTGAGCTTGACGTCCTTAAGCAGGTCGTAGCGTTCGAGGAAGCCGTAGCAGGTGGCGACGTCGAAATCATATTGATGCTTGGTCGGCTCCTTCGGCTTCGGCTCGATCAGGAGCGGGCCCTTGAAGCCTATTTTGTGCTTGTGCTCGACGACGAGCGAGACGAAGCGGCCGAGCTGGTCGAGCTCGCGCTTGAGATCGGTGTTGAGCAGCGTCTCGTAGCCCTCGCGGCCGCCCCACAGCACGTAGTTCTGACCGCCGAGCCGGTGCGTCACCTCCAGGGCGGCGCGGACCTGGCCGGCGGCATAGGTGAAGATGTCAGGGTCCGGATTGGTGGCCGCGCCCGCCATGTAGCGGCGGTGCGTGAACAGGTTCGCAGTGCCCCAAAGCAGGCGGACTTTTGCCGTGGCCATCTTCTGCTCGAACAGATCGGCGATGGCGTTGAGGTTGGCGACGGACTCGGCGAGCGAGCTCCCTTCCGGCGCCGCATCGACGTCGTGGAAGGTGAAGAAGGGGACGTCCAGCAGGCGGAACAGCTCGAAGGCGACATCGGCCTTGGCGCGCGCCATCGCCATTGCGTCGGTGCCGTGGTGCCAAGGCCGCAGGAAGGTCTCGCCGCCGAAGGGATCGCCGCCCGGCCAGCAGAACGAATGCCAATAACAGACCGCAAAGCGCAAGTGATCCTCGAGCCGGCGGCCATGCACCAGGCGGTCCTTGTCGTACCAGCGGAAGGCGGGCGCGCCTTCGGCCTCCTTGCCGCCGAAGGCGACGGGTGCACTTGCATCGAAGAATTTGGCTGACGCGTTCACTTAAGAAGACTCCTTCAATGCGGGATAAAGCGCGCGCCATCGCCGATAGGCCTCGTCATAGGCCGCAGCGACGGACGGGCGGGGTGTGAAGCTTGCGAGCCGCCGTGGGCGCGTGCAGACGTCCGCGGGGTTCTCGCCGGTCGCGGCGAGCCGGCCGAGCCGCGCTGCGCCGAGCGCGGCGCCGACCTCGCCTTCCTCGACGCGGTGGACGGGCATGCCGAGCACGTCGGCGCAGATCTGGGCCCAGAGCGGCGAGCGCGAGCCGCCGCCGACGAGATCGACCTCGGCGATCGGCCCGCTGGCTGTGCTCAGCGCCGCCAGATTGTCGCGCGCGGCAAAGGCGACGCCTTCGAGCACGGCCTGCACGATCTCTGAGCGCCCGGTCGCGCCGCGCAGGCCGACGAAGGCGCCGCTGGCGGCGGCATCGTTGTGCGGCGTGCGCTCGCCGTCGAGATACGGCAGGAACTGGACCGGGCTTGGTGCATCGACGCGCTCGCCGAGCGGCGCCAGGAGCGCTGCGGCCGGTGTCTCCATCACCCCGGCGAGCCAGGCGAGCGAGGCCGCGGCCGACAGCATCACGCCCATCTGATGCCAGAGGCCGGGCAGTGCGTGGCAGAAGGCGTGCACGGCCGAGGCCGGCGCCGGAGCGAAGCGATCGGTGACGCGGAACAGGACGCCCGACGTTCCCAGCGACAGGAAGGCATCGCTAGGTGCGATGGCACCGAGCCCGATCGCGCTGGCCGCATTGTCGCCGGCGCCGCCCGCGACCACGATATTCTTCGCCATGCCCCAGCGCTGCGCGTATTCAGGCGCGAGCACCGCGCTCACCGCACTGCCCTCGACGAGACGCGGCATGTGATGCAAATCGAGCCCGGTGGCATGCAGCAGCAGCGCGGACCAGCGGCGCAGGCCGACGTCGAGCCACAGGGTGCCGGCGGCGTCCGACATGTCCTCGACCATTTCCCCGGTGAGGCGATAGCGGACATAGGCCTTCGGCAGCAGCACCTTTGCCACGCGGTCGAAGATCTTCGGCTCGTGCCGTGCCACCCAGAGCAGCTTCGGCGCGGTGAAGCCCGGCATCGCGAGATTGCCGGCGATCGCGTGCAACGAGGGACAGCGCCGCTCCAGCGCTGCGCATTCGGCCTGCGAGCGGCCGTCGTTCCAGAGAATGGCCGGACGCAGCGGGCGGCCGTCCTCGCCAAGCAGCGTCGCGCCATGCATCTGACCCGACAGCCCGATGCCGCGCACCTGCCCAACCTCGCGCGGATGGCGTGCGGCGAGATCGTCGATAGCGCCGACGGCCGCATCGACCCAGGCGTCGGGATCCTGCTCGGACCACAGCGGCGCCGGGTGCGACAGCACAAGCTCGCGCGCCGCCGTCGCGGTCACCGCGCCGGCTTCGCTTACGAGCACCGCTTTCACACCGGACGTGCCGATGTCGATCCCGAGATACAATTCGTCCTCCCTCTTCGCCTGCCGCGGGAGAGCGATCTTGCGTCGCTTTTGCCCGCTGGCCGCCTGTTGCCAAATCCACCTGCCGCTAGGGCAGATTGTCCCGCATCACGATGTCGATCCTGATCTTCTCCTGTTCGCTCAAGATCGGCTCGCCCCGGGCGAGCGCGAGCAGCACGCGGACGGCCGCGCGCGCTTCATGTCCGGGGTTCTGCGAGATCGCGGCATCCATCACGCCCTGCAGCAGCAATCGGCGCGTCAGCGCGGTGACGTCGTGCCCGACGAACACCACCTGCTTGTCGCGCCCGGCCGCGCCAGAGGCCTTGTCGTTCAGCGCTTTGGCGACGCCCTGCGTGCCGGCGCCGACGTTGTAGAGGCCGACAATGTCGGCATGCTTGCCGAGCAGCCGCGCCAGCAGCTGCTCCGAACGATCATCTTCATCGCGCCCTTCCAGCACCGGCAGCACGCTGAGATCGGGGAATTCGCTCGCCATCACCTGGTTGAAGCCGAAGATGCGCTCGGCATGGTCGCGCAGGCCCTGCGAGCCCGCGACGATCGCGACCTTGCCGGACCTCTGGCCGACCAGCCGCCCGACCAGCGCGCCGGCGGTGCGGCCCGCAGCGATGTTGTCGATGCCGACATAATGGTGGCGGCGCGAGGACGGCACGTCCGAGACCAGCGTCACGACCTTGGTGCCGGCATCGACGAGGTCGTTGATCGCGGCGCGGACGCTCGGATGGTCCAGTGCCACCACGGCAACGCCGTCATAGTCGCCCGACAGCGCCTCGAGCGAAGCCGCGAGCGCGGCGGGCTCGAACACGTCGGTTGCAATCATCTCGACATTGAGGCGGCGGGCCGACAGCCAGGCCGCCATCTCGCCGAGATAGGCCTCGATCTGCTGCATGAACGGGTTCGGCCCCGACGGCATCACGAAGGCGAAGCGGCGGGCGCGGCCGCGCGCGAGCTCGGCGGCGGCCACATGCGGCTGGAACGAATTGCGCGCGATGGCGTCCTTGACGCGCCGGACCGTGTCCGGGCGGACCCCCGGCCTGTTGTGCAGCACGCGATCGACCGTGGCGAGGCTGACACCGGCCTCGCGGGCGATGTCCTTTAGCGTCAGCGCAGTCGGGGTGAGGGTCTCGGCCATGGCTGAAGGCTAGCAGAGGTGTTTTGAGGTACGCAACTCATTTGATGAGGGGATCGGTCTTTTTGCTTCCCCTTCCAGGAACGGCTTTCCCGGCGGACCGTTGCCGGAGCGTGCATAAGGACATCACCCATGATTCCGGCGAGGGGCTGAGCCCGACGCTCGAGCGCAACATTCGGGCGCTGGTGGCGCGGCGGCGCCGCGAGCAGCAGGCGGCAAGCGGCCAGGACAAGGTCGCCGACGCGATCACGGCCTTCACCGGCAGCATGATCTTCGTCTACCTGCACCTTGCCGTGTTCGGGTTCTGGATCATCGCCAACCTGCATTGGATTCCGGGCGTTCCGGCCTGGGACGAGAGCTTCGTCGTGCTGGCGATGATCGCCTCGGTGGAGGCGATCTTCCTCTCCACCTTCGTGCTGATCTCGCAGAACCGCATGACCGCGGCGGCCGACAAGCGCGCCGATCTCGATCTTCAGATCAGCCTGCTCGCCGAGCACGAACTGACCAAGATGGCCCGCCTGCTCACCCAGATTTCCGAGCGGCTCGACGTCAAGCCGGACGCAGAGCGCGACCTGGAGGAAGCCGCCCGGGACATTGCCCCCGAGCGCGTGCTCGACAAGATCGAGGAGACGCGCTCCTGAACTATCGGTGCGCCGGCGCTAACAGGTCCAGCGTCAGGAACAGGCTGTTGGTATCCTCGACATAGCCCTCGAACGGATGGCAGGCGACGAAACCGTGCGCCAGATAGAGCGCGTGCGCCGGCTTGAAATAGTCCCACGAGCCGGTCTCGAGGCTGAGCCGCGTCATGCCGCGCCCGCGGGCTTCCGCGATGATGTGGCGCAGCATCTGGCCGCCATAGCCGCGCCGCCGCCTGGTCTGCAGCGTGTGCATCGACTTGACCTCGCCGTGATCAGCCGAAAGCGTCTTCAACGCGCCGGTGGCGACCAGCGTCTCGCCGTCCCAGCCGGTCCAGAACGCGACGTCGGGTGCACGCAGGCCCGCCAGATCAAGCGCATGGGCGCTGCCCGGCGCCGTCTGCGCCCGCGCGGCCGTGACGTGATGATCGAGCAGCGCGACGACGCGCCGATCATAGGTGTCGCCGGTGCGGATCTGCATCGTGCTCGTCTCCACGCTTTGCCCTCACATCTTGCCGTAGGACGCGCCGCGCCGCGTGATGATGACGTAGCGCGCGTCCTGCTTGGTTTCGTTCTCGAAGATCACGGCGCGCATCACGTCGAAATCGAGACAATCGCCCTCGCGCAGCCGCACCGCCTTGGTATCGATATGCACGGCGATCGCGCCCTCCAGCATCAGGAGCTGCTGGGTGAAGGCGTTGCGGCCCCACGGGCTGTAGGAGACGCGGGCGCCGGCCGGCAGGTCGACGACGATGATCTCGATGCCGCTGGCCGCATCCGGCGGCGAGGCGTGCCGCCGGCGATAGCCGCTGTCGGGGTCGCGCCAGAGCGGCTGGTCGGCAAGCCGCACCAGGCGCTCCGGCGGCTTCTCGGTGAGCGCGACGACATCGCTGAGCGTGACGTCGAGCGCGGCGCAGAGCTTGTTGAGCAGCGCCGCCGTCGCACTGCTCTGCGCCCGCTCCACCCGCCCGATCATGGCCCGGCTGACCCCGGAGCGGCCAGCAAGCTCGTTCAACGTCATGCCCGCCTGCGTCCGCAGCGTCTTCAGGCGCCGACCGATGGCGCGGTCGAGTTTCTGTTGGTCCATTGTTGTTGGCCTTGGCCTTCATCCGAGCTCAACCCGTCACCAGGACCGTATCCGCCGGGCGACAGAAGCTTAGGCCGGGGAAGCGATCCGTGCCGGAGGTGAGAGGCTAATATATTGGAATCTTTGTGCGGCGCGCGAGCGCGCTATCTGTTCAAACCGAAATGCGATCGGGAAAACTTGGAGCGGGCGAAGGGAATCGAACCCTCGTATGCAGCTTGGGAAGCTGCCGTTCTACCATTGAACTACGCCCGCGATGCGTGCTTTGCGCCCCTCCTGATTAGCCGAGACGGCGCCTGCCGCCAAGCGGTTTGGCGCGGCCGGCCGGGCGGTTGTTAACGTCCTGATAAGATTCCAGGTGCGCCGGATTGTGGCGGTGTTATGATCGCCGCTTCGGGGAGAAACGTGCACTGAGTGGGGCGTGTGCATGGTGGGGCGGGCTTACGCGATATTCGACACGGCCATCGGCCGTTGCGGCATCATCTGGAGCGGCACCGGCGTGGTCGCCGTGCAATTGCCGGAGGCGCGGGAAATCGATACCCGCCGCCGGATTTTCCAGGTCCATCCCGAGGCGCGGGAGCAGCGCCAGTCCGAGAACGCCGAGCTTGCGATCGAGGGCATCACGGGCCTGCTGCAAGGTCACGATCCCGATTTTTCCGAGGTCAGCCTGGACGCCGGAGGGGTACCCGGCTTCAACCGGCGCGTCTACGAATACGCCTGCAGCATTCCGCGCGGGGAGACGCGCACTTATCAGGAGGTCGCCCGGGCGCTGGGTGCCTCCGGCGCTTCGTATTCGGTGGCGCAGGCGATCGCGAAAAATCCCTTCATGCTGATCGTGCCCTGCCACCGGGTGCTGGAAACAGGCAATTACACCGACCGGCTCTCGCCCTATGGCGGCGTGATCTCCAAGCGACGGCTGCTGGCGCTCGAAGGCGCCCATCCCATCGCCAGCAAGACCTTGTTCGAGGTGCTGCTGCCCGTTGCCCCGCCGAGACCCTCCACCTAGATAAGGCGGCATGCACGCCACCACGCTGCTGACGACGCCATCGATAAGTGTTTCCGAGTTTCGCTGCGATGCGGGACCGGACGATACGCCGTTCGCGGAATGCCGCACCGGCCATTCCATTGCCTATGTCCGCTCCGGCAGCTTCGGCTGCCATTGCCGCGCCGGCTTCTTCGAGCTGGTGGCGGGCTCGATGCTGATCGGCGCCCCCGGCGAGGAATATACCTGCACGCATGAGCACGTGTCCGGCGACGTCTGCCTCGGCTTCTTCTTCAGCGAGGACCTGGTCGACGCCCTCGGTGGGCGGCGCGAGATCTGGCAAATCGGCGCAACGCCGCCGCTGCCCGAGCTGATGGTGCTGGGCGAGCTCGCTCAGACGGCAGCAGATGGCAACAGCGATCTCGGCCTCGACGAGATCGGCCAGATCCTGGCCGGCCGTTTTGTCGACGCCGTCTCGGGCAAAGCGCGCAAGCCGGCCACCCCCACCGCACGCGACCGACGCCGCGCGGTGGAGGCCGCGCTGTGGATCGACGACAACTCGCATGCCGAGCTCGACCTCGAGCGGGCAGCCAAGCAGGCGGGCCTCAGCCCGTTCCATTTCCTGCGGCTGTTCTCGAGCGTGCTCGGCGTCACCCCGCATCAATATCTCGTGCGTTCGCGGCTGCGGCACGCCGCGCGCAGGCTTGCCGACGACGACATCGCCGTCACCGACATCGCCTATGACGTCGGCTTCGGCGACCTCTCCAATTTCGTCCGTACCTTCCATCGCGCGGCCGGCGTGTCGCCGACCAAGTTCCGCCAGGCATCGAAGGGGCAGCGCAAGATTCTCCAAGAGCAGCTTGCCCTCAACTGACTAGGGTCGTCTCCGGCGCGTGCCATTCGCGGCACGCTTTTTCGCAATGGAGACGAACATGTACGACCACATCGGATTACGCGTTGCCGACCTCGACGCCGCCACGCGCTTCTACACCGCGGTGCTGGCGCCACTCGGCTTTGTCCTGTGCTCGAGCGGCGACGGTTATGCCGGCTTCGGACCGAAGGGCGAGCCGGCGCTGTGGCTGCACCTGAACGAGGGCCGCAAGGCCGACGGCGTCCACATCGCCTTCCGCGCCGGGGATCATGATGCGGTCAAGGCGTTTCACAGCGAGGGCCTCCGAAGCGGCGGCCGCGACAATGGCGGCGCCGGGCCGCGTAGGGATTACAGCCCGACCTATTACGCGGCGTTTCTGATCGATCCCGACGGTAACAATGTCGAGGCGGTTTGTCCGTAGAGGCGCAAGCGATCGCAGCACAAATGCCGTCATTCCGGGATGGTGCGTAGCACCAGACCTCAGGTGCGCAATTGCGCACCGGGGAATCTCGAGATTCCGGGTTCGGCTCTTCGAGCCGCCCGGGAATGACTCAACAAGGGGAATATTCATGGCCTCCATCCACAACGACATCTCCCTCCCCGCCTCCGCGCGCGACGTCTGGGATGCGGTGCGCGATTTCGGCGCGCTGCATCGGCGGCTGGTGCCGGGCTTCGTCACCGCCTGCACGCTCGACAGCGATGCGCGCATCGTCACCTTCGCCAACGGCTCGGTGGCGCGCGAGGTGCTGGTCGATTGCGACGATGCGCGGCGGCGCCTCGTCTATGCCATCAACAACGAGCGGCTGAGGCATTACAGCGCCTCGGTGCAGGTCATTGCCGAGGGTGAGACGAGCTGTCGCCTCGTCTGGATCATCGACATGCTGCCGAACGAGCTAGCGCCTTACGTTCAGGGGCAAACCAAGGAGGCGGTGGTCGCCATGCACAAGGCTTTTCCGCCCGCGGCAGGCTGATCCTTCACTGTGAGTTTTCTCACAGAAGCGCATCCTCGCCGGCCGTAACCATGCCCGCGTGCGTCCGGTCGGCTCTGCTCTCCCGGCGGCGCCGCGCACGCGAGGAGCATGCCATGAGAGGTGCGGACAAGGTGATCTGCCAGGCAGCCGCGGCGCTGCTGCTGTTTTCGATCTGGAGCGGGCCTGCAAAGGCGCAATTCCTCGGCGGCGGAGGAGCCGGCGGCGAGGACATGATGACCCAGATGGCGCCGATGCTGGAGATGATGAAGGCGAAGATGGGCAAGCGCCGCTTCGCCATGCTGATGCAGACCATGGGCCCGATGATGAGCCGCATGATGGAGAACGGCGGCGGCGGGCTTGGCGGGATGATGGGCGGCGGCAGTTTCGGCGGCGGATTCGGTGCGCCGAACTATGGCTACGCGCCGATGGGCGGCGGCACGATGCCGGTCGGGATCGGCAGCATGGGCGGCGGCGACATCATGGGCATGATCGGCGGCGCCGGTGGCGGCGACATGATGGCGATGATCCCGCAATTGATGCGGCTCGCCAATGTCGGCGGCAGCGGCCATCGCCGCCACAAGCATCGCTAGAGCATGATCCGGAAAAGTGCGCAGCGGTTTTCCGGAAAGATCATGCTTAAACAACAAACTAAAGCGCGATGACGATGCATCCTAATCGGATCGCGCTTTAGTCGGCGGCGCCGGACAGAGCCGGCCTGATCGCAGTCCTGCTGCCGCGCGGTCCCCAGCGCGTCAGCACGACGCTGGAGCATGAGAGCAGGCCGAGCACGACCATCGAGCTCGCAGCCAGCCAGAAAAAGCTCTGCGCGGTGGCCTCGTGGGTGGTCAACCACCAGCCGACCGCCGAGATGTAGATCAGCCGCGCCGTCTGCGCCAGCACCGGCCCGATCACCTTGGCGGCGCCTTGCGATGAGAAATACATCGTCGTGGCAAGGCCGAAGAACGCGTAGAACGGTCCGACCGTCGAGAGATATTGATGGCTCGCGGCACGCACGGCCGCGCTGTCGGTGAAGATGTTGATCCAGAGATCGGGGAACATCGCCACGATGCATGCGGGCGCGCCCACGGCGACAAAGGCGGCAGCACTGGCGATCCAGGTGACGCGCCGGGCGCGCGCGATGTTGCCTGCACCGATCGCCATCCCCACCATCGGCACGCAGGCGATGCCGAACGAGAATGCGATCGAGGTCAGCAGGAATTCCAGCCGCGCGCCGACGCCGTAGCCGGCCAGGATCGCGGTGCCGAATTGCGCCAGCATGTGGGTGAAGATCGAGATCGTCAGCACCGATTGCAGCGGCGAGAAGCAGGCGATGGCGCCGACCTTCAGGATGTCGAAGAACATCGCCCATTGGATGCGCAGGCCGCGCAGCTTCAGCGTGATCCGCGCGCGGCCCGAGAACAGGTACCAGCTCATGATGCCGATGTTCATGGTGTAGGCGATCAGCGCGCCGGCGGCGACGCCGCGCATGCCGAGCTGCGGCACCGGGCCGAGCCCGAGGCCGAGCGTGCCGCCGAGCACGATCTGCCAGGCCGCGGAGTTGAGGATCAGGAACGATGGCAGCTTCATGTTGCCGGTGCCGCGCAGGATGCCGGCCATGGTGTTGAGCAGCCAGGGCAGCACGGCGCCGCCGAAGAACACCTGCGTATAGGCGATCGCATGCGTCAGCACATCGTCGCGGCCGCCGAGCATCTCGAGCAATCTCGGCCCGAAGATCAGCATGCCCAGCATGAAGACGAGGCCGAAGCTGATGCCGATCAGCATCGCGTGCACGGCCAATGCGCCGGCGCGCTCGCGCTTCCCGGCGCCGAGCGCACGCGCGATGGCCGAGGCCACCGCGCCGCCCATGGCGCCGCCGGACATCGTCATGGTCAGAATGATGGTCGGAAACACCAGCGCCATCGCCGCCAGCGCCTCGACGCCGAGCCGGCCGACATAGGAGGTCTCGGCGATGACGACGCAAATGCCGGCCGACAGGCCGATCACGTTCGGCCAGGCGAGCGAGAGCAGCGTGCGCAGGATCGGCCCGTCGGTCAGCGCGCTCCTGATCGGCGGCGGAGGCGGCGGCAGCGGGCGCTCTTGCTCATCGACCGGGATTTCGGCGATGTCGGACATGTCCTCTCCCGGGCGCAGCCGCCGTTTGCGGCGCGGCAATTACTTGGTGTGCCAATGACTTCGTGTGTGCCAATGACTTCGTGTGTGCCAATGACTTCGTTCGCGCGAAAGGCGCGGCAAAGGCGTGTTAGCACGGAGCGCGCCGATTCCGCCTGCGCCTGGCGCAGGCGTGCCCTGCGGCAGCGCATTTCAAGCGGTGGAATTACTCGATCGTCCACACCAGCGGCGGCCGGTCGCCTTCAGCGGTGCGCATCTGCACGCCGATATGCCGGCCGCAACCTGCGGCGAGACCCTCGAACAATCCCTCCAGCACCTTGGCGCAGGCGCGATGATAGTCGGCGACGTCGTCCATCAGCTTCCAGCTCTGCTGGCGGATCTCGAACGTGCCTTCCGATTGCGTCATCTCGGCCGCATCGTCCTGCGCGGCGAGCAGCGCGCTCAGGAACGATGCGAACTCTCGCGCGCCGCCGCGGGTCACCGCCAGCGCTGCGGCAACCTCGTCGAAATATTGCATGCCGATCAGCTTGCCGGTGAGGTGCAGCAGATAGCCGGCATCCTCCGGGCCGAACAGCTGCACCATCACGGGCGCGGCGGTGCGGACATATTCCATCGCGTAATTGCGATAGGCCTTTTCCAACCGCGGCTTTGGCCAGCTCGCGACCGGCAATGCGGGCGCCGTCTTCGCATCGAACAAAGGCGCTTCCAGGTGCCGCGCGAACACGAGGCGCTGGTCGCGCTCGAGCGGATGGTCGTATTGATGATAGTAGCCTTCGAGCCCGTCCTGGCCGTCCACGCTCTGCTTGGTGCAGACGAAGCCGAGCCTGAGATCGCCGAGCGCAACGCCGTTGTTGGCGTGCCAGCCGCGCAGCATTGCGCGGGAAACTTCGCCCGGCACGCCGCAGATCGCGGTGCCCTTCCAGATCCAGCGCGGCGGCGGATAGCGGATCCAGGCCTTGGTGTCGCTCTCATACATGTATTCGACGTGCACGCCGCCGATCCAGTTGGAGAGATAGTGGTATTGCGCGGCCGCGACCGCCGGCGGCAGATGGTCGATCCCGAGCTTTTTGAGCCCCGGCAGGAAGCGCTCCTGCTGCTGGCGGCGGAACACGTGGAAGACGAATTCTGCGGCATCCGCCGTGCCGCGGCGCGTGACCATTGTGAGGATCAGCCCGGTGAAATAGGCGTGATAGAGATCGGCGACCGCGCGCCAGCGCTTCCATTGCGCTTCCTGCGCGAGGTCTGGTGCGGCGCTCATGTTCGCTCCCCGATCGTTGTTTTGATCGAGTGTGTCACCGCAACCGGTGACAGGCAACCTGACGCGCGTGCAGGCCTCCCTGCACGGCTTTCCGTCAATTCCGCATCACGAATTTTTCGCCGCCTTGGCCGCCCGTTCGCGCTCGACGCGCTCCGTGACGTCGCGCGCCATCGCCACCGATCCCTGCACGGCGCCATCTTTGTCCCGCACCAGTGCGAACGTCATCTCGATGTAGAGCTTGCGCCCGCTCTTGTGCAGCGCGCGGGTCAGCGTCGGCTTGCCCGCAAGCCTCATGGTGCCGCTGGCGAGCGCGGCGTCGAAACCTTTCCAGTGCGCGGCGCGCAGATGTTCGGGAATGATCAGATCGAGATTCTGGCCGAGCGCTTCGTCGGCAGTGAAGCCGAACAGGGCGGTCGATGCGCGATTCCAGCGCGTGATCGTGCCGGAGCGATCGGAACAGATCAGCGCGTCCGCGACGTCGTTGATGATCTGTGCGTCGAGTAGGAGCGGATCGGTCATGTCGCCACCTCGCATGTAGCTGGTTTCGAGCATCGAGACACACATTCGGTGTCATCGCCCGACTTGATCGGGCGATCCAGTACTCCGAAGCGGAAGTGGTCAAATCCGGAGGCCGCGGCGTACTGGATGCCCCGGTCAAGCCGGGGCATGACAGTAGAGTGTGCGGCTACACCCGAAAATGCTTCGATAGTTTGAGGCCTTGTGCCTGGTAATTGGAACCGATGCGCTGGCCGTACATCGCGTCGGGGCGGGCCAGCATCTTCTCGTAGACGAGGCGGCCGACGATCTGGCCGTGCTCGAGGATGAACGGCACCTCGCGCGAGCGCACTTCCAGCACGGCGCGCGATCCTAGCCCGCCGGCGCCGGCATAGCCGAAGCCGGGATCGAAGAAGCCGGCATAATGCACGCGGAATTCGCCGACCAGGGGATCGAACGGCACCATCTCCGCGGCGTAGTCGGGCGGCACCTGCACCGCTTCCTTGGAGGCAAGGATGTAGAACTCGCCGGGATCGAGGATCAGGCTGCCGTCGGGGCGCGCCGAGATCGGCTCCCAGAAATCCTCCACCGCATAGCCGGAGCGGCGGTCGACATCGACGACGCCGGTGTGGCGCTTGGCGCGATAGCCGACGAAGCCGCTCGCCTTCTCGCCCGAGAGATCGACCGAGACGGCAACGCCGCCGGACAGATCCGCATCGTCGATGTCGACGAGGCGCTCGCTGGCGTGCAGCGCATCGAGCTCGTCGGCGTTGAGGATGGCATCGCCGGTGCGGAAGCGGACCTGGCTGAGGCGCGAGCCCTCGCGCACCAAGACCGGAAACGTCTTCGGACTGATCTCGGCATAGAGCGGGCCGTGATAGCCGGCGCCGATCATGTCGAAGCGGCGGGTGCCGTCGGCGATGACGCGGGTGAAGACGTCGAGCCGGCCGGTCGAGCTCTTCGGATTGGCGGCCGCGACGATCTCCGGCGGCAGCGCCAGGCTCTCGAGCAGCGGCACGATGTAGACGCAATTGGTCTCCAGCACCGCGCCGTCGGCGAGGCTGAACTCGTGCAGCTTCAACTCGTCGATGCGCTCGGCCACGGTGGCACCGGGCCCGGGGAGGAAGCTGGCACGGACGCGATAGGCGATGTCGCCGAGGCGCAGATCGAGGCTCGCCGGCTGGATCTGGCTCTCGACGAAGTCGTAGGCGGGCAGGATGAGTCCCTCTTCCGCCATCGCCGCGATCATGCGGTCGGGCAGGATACCATTGGCGTCGGCGGCGACCGTGAACGTCAACCGGGGGTCCTCATCAGGGGTCAAATGCATCCGGCCATGCCGGAAATACAAGTCTTTTACGGCTATCCGATGGACGCCTTGACGGAAAGGGCATTGCGGAATATGAGCATCACTTATCCCGTGGTGATTTGAGCCGGCCGGCTTGCAGCCACGTTAAATAACTCGCTAAACAGGCCGGGGACCTCTGTGATCCCGGCCCGTGGAGATATCCAGGCCGGTTTTTTTGTGACCGTTTTCCTCGACGGTCATGTCGGAGAGGGTCCTATGTCGAAGTCGTCTGCCAACTACCGCCCCGAAACCCGCCTGGTCCATTCCGGCACCCTGCGCTCGCAATATGGCGAGACGTCGGAGGCGCTGTTCCTGACGCAAGGCTATGTCTACGCCAGCGCGGAGGAGTGCGAGGCTCGGTTCAAGGGCGAGGATCCCGGCTTCATCTATTCGCGCTATTCCAACCCGACGATCGCGATGTTCGAGCGCCGCATGATCGAGCTCGAAGGCGCCGAGGCCGCGCGCTCGGCGGCAACCGGCATGGCCGCCGTGACGACCGCGATCCTAGCGCCGCTCAAGGCGGGCGATCACGTGGTCGCCTCCCGCGCGCTGTTCGGCTCGTGCCTCTACGTCGTGCAGGACCTGTTGCCGCGCTACGGCATCGAGACCACGCTGGTCGACGGGCTCGATCTCGACCAGTGGCAGCGCGCGCTCCGGCCGAACACCAGGACGTTCTTCCTGGAGAGCCCGACCAACCCGACGCTGGATGTGCTCGACATCCCCTCGATTGCCGAGATCGCGCACAAGGGTGGCGCGCGGCTCGTCGTCGACAACGTGTTTGCAACGCCGATCTGGCAGAGCCCGCTCGCGCTCGGCGCCGACGTCGTCGTCTACTCCGCGACCAAGCACATCGACGGCCAGGGCCGTTGTCTCGGCGGCATCATCCTGTCCTCGGAAGCCTTCATTGCCGAGCACATCCACAATTTCATGCGCCAGACCGGCCCGTCGATCTCGCCGTTCAATGCCTGGGTGCTGCTCAAGGGCCTGGAGACGCTGGGCGTGCGCGTGCGCGCGCAGACCGACACGGCCGCGCGCATCGCCGAGGTGCTGGCGAGCCATCCGAAGATCTCGCGGCTGGTCTATCCCGGCCGCGCCGATCATCCGCAGGCGGCGCTGGTGAAGAAGCAGATGCGCGGCGGCTCGACGCTGGTCGGCTTCGAGGTCAAGGGCGGCAAGGCGGCGGCGTTCCGCGTGCTCAACGAATTGAAGCTTGCGAAAATCTCCAACAATCTCGGCGACGCCAAGAGCCTCGTCACGCATCCGGCGACCACGACGCATCAGCGCCTGAAGCCGGAAGACCGCGCCGCGCTCGGCATCAGCGAGGGTTTCATTCGCTTCTCCGCGGGGCTCGAGCACGCCGATGACCTGATCGAGGATCTCACCGCGGCGCTGGAGAAGGCGTGAGGCTCTTACCCTCCCCTGGAGGGGGAGGGTCGATCGCGCGAAGCGCGAGCGGGGTGGGGTGATCTCTCCGCTCGGGCACTGCTGGATGAGGAGAGACCGTCACCCCACCCCGCTACGCATTCCGCTTCGCTGCATGCGTAGCGACCCTCCCCCTCCAGGGGAGGGTAAGAAAGTCACATCGGCCGATACGTTCTCACATCGGCGGGCACGTTCACCCCTAGCTTGATCTGGCCGACGGAGCGGATGATGTCGTCGCCGAGCAGCTGGGCGAAGCAGGCATAGCCCCAATCGTTCATGTGCAGGCCGTCGGCAATGACGAAGCTCTCGACCGGGATCGACTGGTTCTCGTGCCAGTCGCGCATCACCTCGAAGCGGGGGAAGATGCCGACGTGACGAAGCTCGGCGACGTTGCCGAGCAGCTTGATCATCTTGCCGGCGCTCTCCTTGCGCTGGTTGACGGCCGGCGAATATTGCGGATCGACCAGCACGATGTCGGTACCGCCCGCGGCCTGAATGCGGCTGATGCCGTCCTCGACCAGCTTGGCGGTGTCACTGGGATCGAGGTTGCGCAGCACGGCGTTGGTGCCGACCTGCCAGATCACGAGATCCGGATGCATGTCGATCACCTGCGTCTGCAGCCGCTTCATCATCTCGGGTGCATCCTCGCCGCCGACGCCGGCATTGACGACCGTGATGTCGGCGGTCGGATAGTGTCGGCGCAGCTGCGCGGCGAGGCGATTGGGGTAGTTGAACTCCGGCGAACTCGCGCCGAAGCCCGCGGTCGACGAGGAGCCGAACGCGACGATGACGACGGGCTGGCCGGCGACGAGCTTGCTCGCGACATGCGGCAGCGAGCCCATCGCCTTGGAGCCGCCCTTCGGCGGCAGGCAAGGCACGCGGCTGAAGATGTCGGCGGCCGACTTCGCGACCTCCTTCACCTTGTCGATGGCGCGCGAGGTGACGCCGCGCGGCTCGGACGACCTCGCGGCGACGGTGGTCTGGGACGGCGCAGCGGGCGCGGGATCAGGCGACTGAGCGGGTGCGGGGGCAGGTTGCGCGGCCGGCGTCTGCGCATGCGAGGCGGGCGTCAGCAACAACAGCGCCGCCGCCGCGGGCACGGCCAGCCATGACGTCAGGCAAAAAGGGCGGAGAGAACTCATTAACGCTAGACCTCAATTTTGCTGCTGGGCCGGCTCCAGGTGAGCGGCGTCAATCACGAACTGTGCCAACGCCCGGCCCAGGCAATCATGGACCTGCTTCGCCAGCTCAGGCCCGCGGGACGGGCTGAACAGGTCGAACTGGCCCTGATCATTCCACTGCCGCATGATCGCGAAACGATCGAACAGCGGGATGTCGTGCTCCTGCGCAACGACGCGCATATTATCGAGAAAAGGCTGCGCCGAGATCATGGTCTCGGTGCGCGGGCTGTATTGCAAATTCATCAAGACGACATCAGCCCCTGCCTTTTGCAGCGCAACAACCCCGTCGGTCACCGCGCCACGAAATTCGTCGGGATCGATGGATCGGATAGCATCCACGGTCCCGGTCTGCCAGATGACCAAAGTAGGCGTTTTTGCTTCCATCAGCTTAACGAAGGTGGACGCGGTCTCCTCTGCCGTTTTCTTGCTCTGTATTTCTACGGAGACGTGCACCATCTCGGACGGCGGCAGCTTCTCCTTGAGGATTGCCTCCATGCGCGCCGGATAGGAGCTGCCCTCCGAGGACGGAATCGTGGTCGAGCGGCTGCCGATGACCAGGATATCGAGCGGTTTGCCGGCCTTGACCGCGTCGGCGACCTTGGGCAGCTGGCTTTCGCTGGTCAGCAAATAGGACGGCAATTCGCAGGCTGCGGGCGCAGGCGACGCGGCATCGCCCGCGCGCGCCGTGGGCGCGGCGAGGCCACCACATAGCAGGATCAGGCTCAGGAGAACCTTCGCCTTCATCAGCCCCCTCCCGCCAGATCGGCGTTGCCGACGGCGTTTTTGGTTTTCGCACCGCTCTTGTCAGCCACACGCTTGTACCACGAAATGACCCAGGCAACCCCCCACATGATCAGGATTCCGGAGAGGCTAATCAACGCATGCATGGCCGGCCCGCCCGAGACTTCGGCGAGGACGAAATGGCCGGCAAAGGCCAGGAAGACGCCGAGGCAGAAGATCTCGAGCGAATGCTGGCCACATAGAATCAATGGTCGCAGCCAGCGCGATTTCAAGGCCGGCCAATCCCGGGGCAGGAAGCGGACGGTGAGCGCGGCCAACGCCAGGAAATGCGTGAAGCGCAGCACGTCGAGGTCGGTCTTGTCGATCGGATACATCCACTGCTCGATCCGCTTCGGCATGAACTGGGACAGCTGCGGCACGTACCAGGTCAGCGTCACGTAGAACGCCGCGACGAGATAGGCGATCGCGATCCACATCGTCACGGGCGAGGCCAGGATGCGCGACATGCGGCGCGCACCTCCGAGCGCACACCAGGCACCGAACACGAACAGCAATTGCCAGGCAAAAGGATTGAAGGCCCAGAAGCCGTTCGGATAAGCCGACAGGTAAAGGTCGTACTCCCAGGTCACCGCGTAGAGCACCACCGAAAGCCCGAGCGTGACGTCCGGCCGCCATTTCATCGACCACAGGATCAAGGGCAGCGCCAGCATCAGCACGATGTAGAGCGGCAGCACGTCCATGTTGACGGGACGGAAGCGTAGCAGCAGCGCCTGCACGATGGTGACGTCGGGCTGCTTGAGGAAGTCCATGATGCCCATCTCTTCGGTGTAGAGCGGGTTCTCGAACCTGGTCGCCACATAGGAGATCTCGGCGAGAAAGATCGTGAACAGGAAGACGTGGGCGACGTAGATCTGCCAGACCCGGCGCAGGATGCGCGCGGTGGCGATGAGAACGCCGCTCTCCAGCATGGCCCGGCCATAGACGAAGGCAGCGGTGTAGCCGGAGATGAAGATGAAGATCTCGGTGGCGTCGCTGAGGCCGTAATTGCGGATCGTGAACCAGGTCAGCAGACTGGGCGGCAGATGGTCGATGAAGATCAGCCATAGCGCGAGTCCGCGGAACAGATCGAGCCGGAGCTCGCGCTCGCCGATGGCGGGCAGCGTGATGGCCGGCGCACTGGCGCGCGGCTTGGCCCCCGCGGTTCCTGCGATGGTCGATCCCGTCACTTGGTCGGCAATGGTCATCGGGGCCTGGAAACCCTTCCGCAAATCGCGACGTTGAAGCAGTGTAATGGTCCGGCTGTCGTCTCGCAAAGCGCCCGGATCACATAAGGGTGTCTCCCTCGGTGGCGTGCTTTTCCTCCAATTCTGGCGGGACGATGTCGCCAAAGCCTCCCGCGGGGTTTGGTTCCCGGGGCAGATTCGGTATGATGGCAGCCATGTACCGCGCCGTGACCCGCCAGATCGAAGTGACCGTCGAGCCGAACTTTGTTCCGGAGCAGTCGTCGGCCGACCGCTCGCGCTACTTCTGGTCCTACACCATCGTCATCACCAATTCGGGCGAGGAGACCGTGCAGCTCAAGACGCGGCATTGGATCATCACCGATGCCTCCGGCCGCCAGCAGGAGGTGAAGGGCGAGGGTGTGGTCGGCGAGCAGCCGATCCTGGCCCCGGGCGAGCGCTTCGAATACACCTCCGGCGTGCCGCTCTCGACCGCCTCCGGCTTCATGACCGGCCGCTACCAGATGGTCAGCGAAACCGGCGAGCGCTTCGAGATCGACGTGCCGACGTTTTCGCTCGACAGCCCGGATAGCAAGCGGGTGTTGAATTAGGGGGCGCATCGCTCACCTCGTGTCCCGGACAAGTTGCAGCGCAGAAGCGCTGCAGCGCCGAGCCGGGACCCAGGGCAACACGGCACGATGCGGATGGATGGGCTCCGGCTCTGCAGCGCACCGTCGAAGTGACGCTGCGCTGGGTCCGGGGCACGAGAGCGGACGCTGCGCTCGCAATGACGGAGGATAGCCTACGCGTCCTCCGCGCCCGCCTCGTGCGGCGTGAACTGGTACACCGATGAGCAGAACTCGCAGGTGACGACGACCTTGTCGTCCTTGACCATGGCGGCGCGGTCGTCGGCCGAGAAGCTCTTGAGCATCGCGGCGACCGCATCGCGCGAGCAGGAGCACCGCGCCTCGAGCACCTGCGGATTGAACACGCGGACGCCGCGCTCGTGGAAGAGGCGATAGAGCAGCCGCTCGCCGGAGAGCTCGGGATCGATCAGCTCGACATCTTCGACCGTTTCGATCAGCGAGCGCGCCTCGACCCAGGCATCGTCTTCAGTGACGCTGTGCACCTCGGTGCCGTCGGGGGCATCGCCGGGATGCAAGTCCGCCTGCCGCGCGCGCTCCGGCGCCTTCGGCAGAAACTGCATCAGCATGCCGCCGGCGCGCCAGCGATGCTTGCCGCCGTCGCTCGAGCGCCATTCCTCGCCGACCGCGAGGCGCACGCGTGTCGGGATCTGCTCGGAGCGCAGGAAATATTCATGGGCGGCGTCTTCCAGGCTGCCGCCGTCGAGCGCGACCAGGCCCTGGTAGCGGCTCATATCGGGACCCTGATCGATGGTCATGGCGAGATGGCCGCGGCCGAGCAGCGTGGCGGAATCCCTTGCCGTGCCCAAACGCGAGGCATCAAAGCGCGCATAGGCACGCAGACGGTCCGGGGCCTTGTAATCGACCACCAGGAACGACACCGGGCCATCGGTCTGGGCCTGAAGAATGAAGCGGCCCTCGAATTTCAGCGCCGAGCCGAGCAGCGTCGTCAGCACGATGGCCTCGCCGAGCAGCTTGCCGACCGGCGCGGGATAATCGTGCTTGGTGAGGATGTCGTCCAGCGCAGGTCCAAGCCGCACCAGGCGCCCGCGCACGTCGAGCGCGTCGACCTCGTAAGGCAGCGCGGCGTCGTCGATCGGAACCGGTGATGGCGCGCGAACCGGGCCTTCAGGCCCGGTATTCATGTCGGGAGATTGGAAAACCATGGCGCTTTATCTGGGGTCGGTGGGCGGAAATGGAAGGGGAACGCCCGCATCCCGTCGTCATCAGAACGACGGGCTGCGTAGCCCGGATGGAGCGCAGCGCAATCCGGGGAGATCGTTCCACAAGCTGAAGACCCCGGATTTCGCTGCGCTCCATCCGGGCTACACAACGGCTACTTCACCGCGTCGAAGCACCAGGCCAAAATGCCCTTCTGCGCGTGCAGCCGGTTTTCGGCCTCGTCGAACACGACCGATTGCGGGCCGTCGATCACCTCATCGGTGACCTCCTCGCCGCGATGGGCCGGCAGGCAATGCATGAACAATGCGTCCGCCTTGGCCAGCGACATCAGCTTGGCATTGACCTGGTAGGGCTTGAGCACGTTGTGGCGGTGCTCGCCCTCCTTGTCGCCCATCGACACCCAGGTGTCGGTGACGACGCAATCGGCGCCGCGCACGGCGGCCTCGGGATCGGTACCGAGCACGATCGGCGCGCCCGTCGCCTTGATCCAGTCGCGCATGGCCTTTTTCGGTGCGAGCTCCGGCGGCGTTGCGACATTGAGCTGGAATTTGAAACGCTCGGCGGCATGCGCCCAGGACGCCAGCACGTTGTTGTCGTCGCCGGTCCAGGCCACCGTCTTGCCCTCGATCGGGCCGCGATGCTCCTCATAGGTCATGAGGTCGGCCATCACCTGGCAGGGATGCGAACGCCGCGTCAGGCCGTTGATGACGGGCACGGTGGCGTTGGCCGCAAGCTCCAGCAGCGCATCGTGATTGAGGATGCGGATCATGATGGCGTCGACATAGCGCGACAGCACACGCGCGGTGTCGGCGATGGTCTCGCCGCGGCCGAGCTGCATCTCGGCGCCGGTGAGCATGATCGCCTCGCCGCCGAGCTGGCGCATGCCGACGTCGAACGAGACGCGGGTGCGGGTGGAGGGACGCTCGAAGATCATCGCCAGCGTCTTGCCCTCGAGCGGCCTGACCGGCTGCTGTGCCTTCTGCTTCGCCTTCATGGCGGAAGAGGCGGCGAGCATGCTCTTGAGCTCCGAGAGCGGCAGCTCGTTGATGTCCAGGAAGTGCTTTGGAGCTTTGTTGGGCGTCTTGCTCATCAGCTTGCCGCCCGCTTGGTCTGGCTGGACGAGATCGCAGTGCAGGCGCGCTCTAACCGCCCGACGCTGTCCTCGATCTCAGCTTCGGTGACGATCAAGGGCGGCAGGAAGCGCACGACATTGTCGCCGGCCCCGACGGTGAGCAGCTTTTCGGCGCGTAGCGCCGCGACCAGATCGCCCGACGGCACCACGGCCTTGATGCCGATCAGCAGGCCCTCGCCACGCACCTCGCTGACAACATCGGGATGACGATCGATCACGGAGGCGAGCTTCTGCTTGAGCAGCAGCGACATTTTCTGCACGTGGTCGAAAAAGCCGGGCTTGAGCATGACGTCGAGCACGGCATTGGCAGCCGAGATCGCGAGCGGATTGCCGCCGAAGGTGGAGCCGTGCGAACCGGGCCCCATGCCGGCGGCCGCATCCGCGGTCGCCAGCACCGCGCCGATCGGGAAGCCACCGCCGAGCGCCTTGGCGAGCGACATCACGTCCGGCGTGACGCCGGTGCGCTTGTAGGCAAAGAGCTCGCCGGTGCGGCCCATGCCGGTCTGCACCTCGTCGAAGGCGAGCAACAGGCCGCGCTCGTTGCACAGCTCGCGCAGCGCCTTCAGGAAGGCGTGAGGTGCAGAACGAACGCCGCCCTCGCCCTGGATCGGCTCGATGAGAATGCCGGCGGTGTGCGGACCGATCGCCTTCTTGACGGCGTCGAGGTCGCCATGCGGCACCTGATCGAAGCCGTCCATCGGCGGACCGAAGCCTTCGAGATATTTCGCAGCCCCGGTGGCGGCGAGCGTCGCCAGCGTGCGGCCATGGAAGGCACCCTCGAAGGTGATCATGCGGTAACGTTCCGGATGCCCCTTGGAGAAGTGATGGTGGCGCACCAGCTTGATCACGCCTTCCAGCGCCTCGGCGCCGGAATTGCAGAAGAACACGAAGTCCGCAAAGCTCTCATTGCAGAGACGGCTTGCGAGCTTCTCGCCATCAGGGCTCTGGAACAGGTTCGACATGTGCCAGAGCTTGGTCGCCTGCTCCTGCAACGCATTGACCAGCGCGGGATGGACATGGCCGAGCGCATTCACCGCCACGCCCGAGGTGAAATCGAGATAGCGATCACCGTTGGTCGCGATCAGCCAGCAGCCTTCGCCGCGCTCGAAACCGAGGTCGGCCCTGGCGAAAACGGGGAGCAAATGCGGCGCGGCACTGTTAGTCATGACGTCACTTGAATGTTGCGGACGGTGTGAGGCACGCATTGCGCAACGCACCATTGACCGGCCCCGGAAAACGAAACGTGCCGCCTTTTAAGGGCGGCACGTAACACTATCTTATGCCTGGCAAGACGGGTGTCAATGCCGCCCCGAAAGCCCCGCGAAACGCTGATTCCGTAGTCTTGCGGTGCCGATTTTGCGGGTTTTTCACCACGGAACATGTGGAAGCGAGTCGGCGGACTCTTGCGCGGGAGTCACGCCATATTGTAGCGTTTGGACCGTCAGATACGACATCTCGTGCAGCAGTTCTGATCCCAAAAGTCCTCATGTACCGGCGTAAACGTTCGGGCGTCTTGAGCGCGCCCGGCGAGCCTTAAGGGATTCTGGCGGCACGGGTTTTTCAAGGCTTTAGGCATTCGCGGCGAAGGCTCCAGGATGGCAGGCGCGCTGCGAGGGAAAGGGTGCAATGACGGTTTTGACCTGGTCCGATGATCGCGTCGAGCAGCTGAAGAAGCTCTGGGAGGCCGGACTTTCGGCCAGCCAGATCGCGGCGGAGCTCGGCAATGTGACCCGCAATGCCGTGATCGGCAAGGTGCACCGGCTCGGCCTGTCCGGCCGCGCCAAGAGCCCATCATCGGCAGCGCCTCGGCCGCGCAAGGCACGGCCCGCGCAGCACATGATGCGGGTGACGCGCCCCGTCGCGCGCGGCAACACCGCGCTGGCGCAGGCCTTCGAGGTCGAGGTGGAAGCCGAGCCGGTTACCTACGACAACGTGGTGCCGATGAGCCAGCGGCTGTCGCTGCTGGAATTGAACGAGGCGACCTGCCACTGGCCGGTCGGCGATCCATCGAGCCCGGATTTCTTCTTCTGCGGCGGCAAGGCGCTTTCGGGCCTGCCCTACTGCGCCCAGCATTCGCGCGTGGCCTATCAGCCCGCAGCGGACCGCCGTCGCGCACCGGCGAAGCCGAGCACGCGGTGAGCTTGTCGATCTAGCTGATGGCAGCCGTCACATGATGACGGCTCAAATAGTCCGATGTCGTTCCGGACAAGCGCGCGATATGCGCGCACAGATCCGGAACCCATAGCCGCCGCGAGATGTGGTTACGGGGACTCGGAGTTACCTTTTCGCAAAACAATCACGCCCTGTGGTTATCGGTCCCGGATCTACGCCTTCGCTTGTCCGGGACGACACTGAACGTGTGGCGACAGCTCGCGCTCGCTAACCAGCCTACGTCTGCTCCGCCTTCGCGAAGCGATCGTCCAGCGCGTAGCCGGCGCCGCGGACGGTGCGGATCGGGTCCTGCTCGCGGCCGAGATTGAGCAGCTTGCGCAGGCGGCCGATATGGACGTCGACGGTGCGCTCGTCGATGTAGATGTCGCGGCCCCAGACGCTGTCGAGCAGCTGCTCGCGCGAGAACACGCGGCCGGGATGCTCCAGGAAGAACTCCAGCAAGCGATATTCGGTCGGGCCGAGATCGATCGGCCGGCCCGAGCGCGCCACGCGGCGCTTGTCGCGGTCGAGCTCGATGTCGCCATAGGCGAGCACGGTGGCGAGCCGCTCCGGGCTGGCGCGCCGCAAGAGGCCCTTCACGCGCGCGAGCAGCTCCGGCACCGAGAACGGCTTGACGATGTAATCGTCGGCGCCGGTCGCAAGGCCCCGCACCCGCTCGCTCTCCTCGCCGCGCGCGGTGAGCATGATGATCGGCAGCTGCTTGGTCTCGGGGCGGGTCCGAAGCCGCCGGCATAGCTCGATGCCCGACAGGCCCGGCAGCATCCAGTCGAGCACGATCAGATCGGGAATGTGCTCCTTGAGGCGGGTGTCGGCGTCGTCGCCGCGCATCACCACCTCGACGTCATAGCCGTCGCCTTCGAGGTTGTAGCGGAGAAGCTCGGTGAGAGCTTCCTCGTCCTCAACCACCATAATGCGTGCGCCCATGTTGTCGTCGCTCCTTAGGTATTCGGCACCGTCGTGGCGAAGGTCGTCATGTCGCCTTTCGGCCGCTTGTCGGTGATCGCCTGGCCCTCGATCATGTAGAACACGGTCTCGGCGATGTTGGTGGCGTGGTCGCCGATCCGCTCGATGTTCTTGGCACAGAACATCAGGTGGATGCAGAACGAGATGTTGCGCGGATCCTCCATCATGTAGGTGAGGAGCTCGCGGAACAGCGAGGTGCAGATGGCGTCGACTTCCTCGTCGCCCTTCCACACCGCCATCGCCGCCGGCAGGTCGTGCGCGGCATAGGCGTCCAGCACGCTCTTGACCTGCTGCTGCACGAGGTCGGTCATGTGCTCCAGGCCGCGGAACAGCTTGAGCGGGTGGAAATCCGTCTCCAGCGCCGCGACGCGCTTGCCCATGTTCTTGGCGAGATCGCCGATGCGCTCGAGATCCGTCGCAACGCGCATGGCCCCGACGATCTCGCGCAGGTCGACGGCCATCGGCTGGCGGCGGGCGATGGTGAGCACGGCGCGCTCCTCGATGCGCTTCTGCAGCGCGTCGAGCTCGCCGTCGGTGGTGACGACCCGCTGGCCGAGCGCGACGTCGCGGCGGATCAGCGCGTCGACGGAATCGACGATCATGCGCTCGGCGATGCCGCCCATCTCGGCGACCAAGCGGGTGAGCTCCTGAAGGTCGCTGTCGAAGGCCTTTACGGTATGTTCAGAACCCATGTTCCGTCTCCTCAGCCGAACCGGCCGGTGATGTAATCCTGCGTGCGCCGATCGCTCGGCGACGTGAAGATCTTGCTGGTATCGTCGAACTCGATCAACTCGCCGAGATACATGAAGGCGGTCTTGTCGGAGACGCGCGCCGCCTGCTGCATGTTGTGGGTGACGATCGCGATCGTGTAGTTCTCGGACAATTCCTGGATCAGCTCCTCGACCTTGGCGGTCGAGATCGGGTCGAGCGCCGAGCAGGGCTCGTCGAACAGGATCACCTCGGGCCGCACCGCGACGGTGCGGGCGATGCAGAGCCGCTGCTGCTGGCCGCCGGAGAGCGACAGGCCGGAGGCATTGAGCTTGTCCTTGACCTCGTTCCATAGTGCGCCGCCGCGCAGCGCCTTCTCGACGCGGTCGTCCATCTCGGACTTCGAGATCTTCTCGTACAGACGAATGCCGAAGGCGATGTTCTCGTAGATCGTCATCGGGAACGGCGTCGGCTTCTGGAACACCATGCCGACGCGAGCGCGCAGCAAATTGAGGTCCAGCTTGGGGTCCAGGATGTTGGTCTGGTCGAGCAGCAGCTGGCCGGTGGCGCGCTGGCCCGGATAGAGATCGTACATCCGATTGAAGATGCGCAGCAGGGTCGACTTGCCGCAGCCCGACGGGCCGATGAACGCCGTGACACGATTGGTGCCGAGCGTCAGATTGATGTTCTTCAGCGCGTGGTGCTCACCGTAGTAGAAATTCAGGTTGCGCGCGGTGACCTTGGCGGGCGCCTCGGGCAGCGGCTGCGAGCCGGGATGAACGGTCGGCGCGCTGACGGAAACAGACATTTCACTCATTTTGCAGTCCTCTCGGCGCCAAGGATGCGCGCGCCAATGTTCAGGGCAAGCACGGTCAGGGTGATCAGCAGCGCGCCGCTCCAGGCGAGCTGCTTCCAGTAGGCGTAGGGGCTCTGCACGAAGTTGTTGATGGTGACCGGCAGGTTCGCCATCGTCTTGTTCAGGCTGAGGCTGAAGAACTGGTTCGACAGCGCGGTGAACAGCAGCGGCGCGGTCTCGCCGGCGACGCGGGCGGTGGCGAGCAGCACGCCGGTGATGAGGCCGGAGCGCGCGGCCCGATAGGCGATCCGCTTGATCACCAGCGAGCGCGGCAAGCCCAGTGCGCTCGCGGCTTCGCGCAGCGGATTCGGCACCAGCAGCAGCATGTCCTCTGTGGTGCGCACGACGACCGGGATCACGATGACGGCGAGCGCGAGACTGCCCGCGATCGCCGAGAAGCCGCGCATCGGCACCACCACCGCGCCATAGATGAACAGGCCGATGATGATCGAGGGCGCCGACAGGAGGATGTCGTTGATGAAACGGATCACCGAGGTCAGCTTGTCGTTGCGGCCGTACTCGGCGAGGTAGGTGCCGGCGAACAGGCCGAGCGGCGCGCCGATACCGACGCCGAGCACGGTCATGATCAGCGAGCCGACGATGGCGTTGAGCAGACCGCCCTCGGTCGAGCCGGGCGGCGGCGTGTTCTCGGTGAAGACCTGCAGGTTCAAACCGGACAGGCCGTTGTAGAGCAGCGTGATCAGGATCAGCGCGAGCCAGGTGACGCCGAAGGCGGCGGCGCCAATGCAGAGCCCGCGGATGACGATGTCCTTGCGGCGGCGGCGCGAATAGATCGGATTCATGTCACTTCCCCGCCTTCTTTTCCAGACGCAGCAGCATCAGCCGCGCGGCCGCGAGCACGAAGAACGTCAGCACGAACAGGAGCAGACCGAGAAGGATCAGGCCGGACTGGTGCAGGCCGTCGCTCTCGGCGAACTCGGACGCGATCGCCGCCGAGATCGTGGTGCCCGGCGCGAAGATCGACGAGGAGATCCGGAACGAGTTGCCGATGATGAAGGTCACCGCCATGGTCTCGCCCAGCGCGCGGCCCAGCGCCAGCATGACGCCGCCGATGATGCCGACGCGGGTGTAGGGAATCACGACGCTGCGGACGACTTCCCAGGTGGTGCAGCCGACGCCGTAGGCGGCTTCCTTCAGCACCGGCGGCACCGTCTTGAACACGTCGACCGAGATCGAGGTGATGAAAGGCAGCACCATGATGGCGAGGATCAGCGCGGCGTTGAACAGGCTGAGATAGGACGGGGGACCGGCGAAGATCGCGCCCAGCACGGGAACGCCGTCGAACACCCGGATCATGAAGGGCTGGAAGGTGTTGGCCAGGAACGGGCCGAGCACGAAGAAGCCCCACATGCCGTAGATGATCGAGGGAATGCCGGCGAGCAGCTCGACCGCCATGCCGATCGGGCGGCGCAGCCATTGCGGGCAGAGCTCGGTGAGGAAGATCGCAATGCCGAGACCGACCGGAATGGCGATCAGCATCGCGATGAAGGAGGTGACGAGCGTACCGTACATCGGCCCGAGCGCGCCGAGCACCGGCGGATCGGCCGAGGGCGCCCAGCGCTGCGTCCACAGGAAGGAGATGCCGTATTCCTTCATCGCCGGGAACGCACCGACGATCAGCGAGATGATGATGCCGCCGAGGATCAGCAACACCGAGATCGCGGACAACCGCGTGATCCAGTAGAAGGTGACGTCGCCGAGCTTGAACGCGCTCAAGGCCTTGGCGCGATCATATGGACCGGCAGCATCTATCACATTGCTCTCGACAGCCATCTCAGCCACGCCGATCCCCTGTACCCGTTTTATATACGCTTGTTGTTGGTGGCGCGCTCCGGATGCGGCGGGAGGCCGATCCGGAGCGGAGATCTTGGAGCATCCCGGAACCGGGTCCGGGACACGATAGCGCCTTAGCTCTTGATCTCGGCAGCCCAGGTCTTCTCGATCAGCTGCACGACGCTGTCCGGCATCGGGATGTAGTCGAGCTCTTCAGCCGCCTTGCCGCCGTTCTTGAAGGCCCAGCGGAAGAACTTGATGGCTTCCTGCGAGGCTGCCTTGTCGGTGGCCGACTTATGCATGAGGATGAAGGTCGCCGCCGTGATCGGCCAGGACTTCTCGCCGGGCTGGTCGGTCAGGATGACGTAATAGCCGGGCGCCTTGGCCCAGTCGGCGTTGGAGGCGGCCGCCTGGAAGGCCTCGACGGTCGGCTGCACCGGCTTGCCGGCCTTGTTGACCAGACCGGTGTAGGTCAGCTTGTTCTGCTTGGCATAGGCGTACTCGACGTAACCGATCGAGTTCTTGGTCTGGCTGATGTTGCCCGACACGCCTTCGTTGCCCTTCGCGCCGACGCCGACCGGCCACTCGACCGCGGTGCCTTCGCCGACCTTGCTCTTCCAGTCCGCGCTGGCCTTGGAGAGATAGTTGGTGAAGTTGAAGGTGGTGCCCGAACCGTCCGAACGGCGGACCACGGTGATCGCCTCCGAGGGCAGCTTCGCGTTCGGATTGAGCTTCTTGATCGCGGCATCGTCCCACTTGGTGATCTTGCCGAGATAGATGTTGGCCAGGGTCTCGCCGTCGAACACCAGCTCGCCGGGCTTCACGCCCTCGAGGTTGACGACGGGGACGATGGCACCCATCACCATCGGCCACTGCACGAGGCCGTCCTTCTCGAGCTGCTCGGCCTTGAGCGGCGCGTCGCTGGCGCCGAAGGTCACGGTCTTGGCCTGGATCTGCTTGATGCCGCCGCCGGAGCCGATGGACTGATAGTTCAGACCGTTGCCGGTCTCCTTTTTGTAGGCGTCGGCCCACTTCGAATAGATCGGGAACGGGAACGTCGCGCCGGCACCCGTGATGTCGGCCGCAAAGGCTGCCGTCGTCGATGCGGCGACCAAGCCGGCAGCGACCATGGTTTTGAGGAAATTCATGCTGGTCTCCATACAGGGGAGCGAAGCGCCATCCGCGCCCGATCGCGCTCCCCGCGCCGCCGCTTTAGGGGCGGTCGGCTGTGCTTTTACGAAGGTTTCGTGACAGTTGGATGACGGAACCAAGCAATTGAAATCGCTTGCGTTTCTGATCAAGCCGGAGTCTTGGTCTGGGGAAAACAGGCGGTGAAGGTGGCACCTTGCCTGGGCACGCTTTCGATCAAAAGGCGGCCGCGATGACGGTTAAGAATATGCTTCACCAGCGATAACCCGAGCCCGGTGCCGCCTTGCGAGCGGCTGTCGCCGACGTCGACCCGGTAGAAGCGTTCGGTCAGCCGCGGCAGGTGCTCCGGCGCGATGCCCGGGCCGAAATCGCGGACCATGACCCGGATTTCCTGAGTTCCGTCAGCGGCGACGCTCGAGGTCAGCGACACGATGACGCGCCCGCCGGAGGCGCCGTATTTGAGTGCGTTCTCGATCAGGTTCTCGAACAGGCGGAGCAGCTCCTCGCGGTCCCCCGCGATCATCACCGGCGGCTCCGGCAGGTGGATGTCCACCTCGACCTGGCGCTCGCGCGCCAGCGGCTCGAGCCCGTCGGCGACCTGGCGGATGATCGGCACGAGATCGACCAGGGTGTCGGGCCGGACATGGGCCGACAGCTCGACCCGCGACAGCGACAGGAGATCGTCGATCAGGCGCGCCATGCGCGTGGCCTGGTTGTGCATGATGCCGAGGAAGCGCTCGCGCGCCTTGGGGTCGTCCTTGGCCTGGCCCTGGAGCGTATCGATGAAGCCCGACAGCGCCGCCAGCGGCGTGCGCAGCTCGTGGCTGGCATTGGCGACGAAATCGGCGCGCATCTCCTCGACCCGGCGCAGCGGCGTCTGGTCGTGGAACGTCATCAGCATGCATTTGTCGGTGCCGCCGAAGCTGGTCGGCACCGGTACCGGCGTGATGATCAGCTCCATCCAGCGATCGACCGGAACATGATCGAGATAGGTCGCGCGCCGCGGCTCGGTGGTCGCGATGGCCTCGCGCAGCGCGGTGATGATCTCCGGCGAACGCAGCGCGAACTGGGCGAGCTCGTTCCGGCGCAGCGCCGGCGCGAGCTGGGCCGCGGCGGCATTGAGGTGGATGACGCGGCCGGCGCGGTCGAGCAGCACCGCCGGATCCGGCATGCCGGCGACCACCGCGGCCACCGCCGCGCTCTCGACCGGGTTGATGCGCCTGACGTCATCGCGGGAGGCGGCGGGATCGTGCAGCCGCCACGGGATCAAGGCCGCCGCCGCGATGCAGAGGAACACGATGGCGGCGTGCAGCGCCGACAATTCGCCGAGCGAGACCACGACGGACAGCGCCAGCGCCGCGGCGATCAGGATGATGGTCGAGTGCCGGAGCCGGTCGGACCAGGGCTGGGCGGAGGGAGAAGAGGGGGCGTCGATCGCCATCGGGGCGGGCTTCTCCTGGGGGCTGTCCTTAAGGACCTGACACCGGTCAGGCGCCGCTGTCGCTGCGCTCTCTCACATAGGCGGCTTCAGGCGCCGGGCCGGGGTCCAGCTTGAGCGCCGCCTGTTGCAAGCGCTTCGATCGGGCGCCGATGATAACTTCTCGAAACGTCAGCAAGATTACAGATAGGACGAACGGAGACAGATAATAGAGGACGCGGAACAGGAGCATGCCGCCCAGGAGCTCCTCCCGGTCCATCTGCCAGAGGCCGACCAGCATGGCGGCGTCGAACACCCCCAAGCCCCCAGGCGAATGGCTGGCGAAGCCGAGCAGGGTCGCCGAGACGAAGATCACCGCGACCACGACGAAGCCCAGATTGGGCTCGTCGGGGACCAGCACGTACATCGCCAGCGCGCAGAAGCCGAGATCGACGATGCCGATCGCAATCTGGAGCAGCGTCAGCGGGCCGCCCGGCAGCACCACGGTCCAGGGGCCGCGGCCCACCACCCGCGGCTGGGTCCAGACCCAGACCACGTAGCCGATCAGCGCCGCGATGATCATCAGCGCCAGCGTCCGGTTCAGCCAGGCCGGCAGCTGGTCGATCGAGGCTGCCGCCTCCGGATGGTAGGAGATGCCGAGGCCGAGCACGGCGGCATTGCCCAGCCAGAAGGTCAGGCCGGCGAGAAAGCAGATTTTTGCGACGTCGATCGCGTTCAGCCCGTAGGCCGAATAGATGCGGTAGCGCACGGCGCCGCCGGTGAAAACGGATGCGCCGACATTGTGGCCGATCGAATAGCTGGTGAAGGCCGCGAGCGCATTGATGCGGTACGGCACATGGGCATGGCCGATCGCGCGCGTGGCGAAGAGGTCGTAAAAGGTCAGCGTGAAATAGCCGGCAGCGACGAACAGAGCCGCCATCGCAATCTGGCTCGGCTCGGTGCTCTTGATCGCTTCGAGGACCTCGTTGAAATCGATGCCCCGCAGCATGTGGTAGAGCACATAGCAAGCGATGCCGATGACCGCGATGCTGATCACAACTCCAAGCTTATGCAGGATTTGCTTCTGGCGCAGAAACGTCGTCACCCTGCGTATGGCTTCCAGCATCTAGACCTCGAACAACGCTTCAGCGGCCAGGGTGGCCGGCGGACAGGCGGACGCGCAGGCATTCAACGAACCCTCGCTGCCGGCGCCGGCATCGCGCATGCCCCCTGCCCCTCCACTAGCGCGTTTTCGGCCGAAGTGGAATTCGGCAATTCGAACAAAAACACGTGCCTTCAATATTTTAGGCAGGGTTGCGGCTCCCAGTGCAGGGTTTGGCGCTTTCGGCGGCAAGGCTTGGCGCGAATCTCCATGGCGATCCTGCGCAGAGGCCATGAAGTTTTGATGATTTCGGCCGCACAATGTTCCGTCACGCCTTAAGCCGACGTCAATCTATGGGGCCCGCCGGCCTGTTGAAAGAGGGGGACCGGAGCGGCCGGTCACGGTTTTCCGATGCGCCGGAAAGTCGCGGCGGACGCGCACCCGTCCCTCGCGTCAGGGTGCACGGCAACATCACACAGCGGCCGGGGGCGCGGTGCGCGAAACCACGCGGTCGCGGAGCCAGGCGCCGATGGTGCAGCCGACCAGGTAGCAGGCGAACATGATCAGGCCGAGGTCGAGCCAGTAGCCGAAGCGACCGGGGACCACATGGGCGACAGAGGCCGCAACCAGGGCAGCGGCAAGCACGGCGAGCCAGCGCGCGGTCACCTTCGAGGTGCCGTTGCCGCGCTGGACCACCGAGATCCAGCCCATGCAGAAGCCCAGCAGCAGCGAGCCGATCAGCCAGCCCAGATGGAACGAGACGAGATAGGGCATCGTCACCTCACCAGAAATTCGATGCGGCGGTTCTGCGCCTTGCCTTCGTCGGTGTCGTTGCCGGCGACGGGCTGCGTGCTGCCATGGCCGACCGCGTTGAAGCGGCTGGCGGGAAGGCCCGCCCTGACCAGATAGTCGATCACCGCCTGGGCGCGTTTTTCGGAGAGGGCCTGGTTGAAGGAATCCTCGCCATCGGCGTCGGTATGCCCGGCGACCTCGATATTGGTAGTGGGGCAGCGCAGCGCCGTCTCGATGAGACGATCGAGGATGCCGGCCGAGTCAGGATCGATGTCCGCACGCTTGTTGGCGAAGCGGATCTTGCCCTTGGTCAGGAGCTCCGAGAACAATTGCTGGCACACGGTGCCGTCGACCGGGCCTGCGGCGGGCTTCACCGTGATCTCCGGCTTGTACTGCCAGTTCTTCGGGAAGTCCTTGCCGAGACCTGCGCGGATCTCGTTGGCGGCGCCCTCGTAGAGCGCATCGCCCGAGAGCTTCACCTCGCGGTCGGAGACGACAAGCGTGCCGGTCGACAGCCGCGACAGCGCGCCGAGCGCGGCGACGACCGCCGTGTTGAAGGAGCCGGGTGCGCCGATGCTGGCCTTGAGATTGTCGACGACCTTTTCGGTGAAGAACTTTCGCGAGGCGCTGGTGGCGATCGCGGCGTGGACGTTGTTGTCCGGAACGTAGCCGGTCAGCGTCACCGTCGCGGCCACCGGATCCTTGTAGGCCTGGAAGATGTAGGGCGGCGCCTTGATCTCGTTGGCGGCAATCGAAAAACCCTCCGGCAGGTTCTTCAACGCAGCCGCAATCGCCTCGCGGCCGCCGAGCTCGCGCGCCATGCCCGACAGGTTGACCTTGGTGTCCGTGATGGTGATCTTGCCGTCCTTCAGCTTGCCGATCTGATCGAGCAGCAGCATCGCGGCGGCCTCGAACCGCGGTGGCGCCCCGCGCGCCAGCCCCATCTGGTCGGCCACCTCGACGCCCCCGACTTCCTTTCGGGCCGCCTCGGTCAGCCGGGCCTTCATCGATGGCAGCGGTGCGGAGCCCGACAGCGTCACCCGCACCACGTCGCGCTCGGCGTTCCAGACGAAGGGCTTGGCCTCAGGAACAAGGCGGGTCCGGTCGTCGACCAGCCGCACGCCGGGCACGGTTTCGACCGCCATCACCGCATCGCGGCGCCCCTCCTCGGAGAAGGCGTCCGCGGCCAGGCTGACGTCGCGGCCGTCGACCGCGATCCGGGTCTTGTCCAGAACGGTGTCCTTCAGCGCAGCCGAGCTGCGGGCCGACAGATCGGCCTCGACCGGTAAGGTATTATTCCAGGCCGCAAATCCCCACATGACGGCAAGGGGGATCAGCCCCGGCCACCATTTGCTGGCCCACGAGAAAAGCTTCTGCATTCGACGACCCGAACTCTGGAAACGGAGACAAAACAAACCCTTGGCAGGCTGTCAAACCGGAAATGGTCCTGTTCCGAAGGCCCGGGTGGGACAATTGGAATAACTTTTTCTTCAAGGGTTCTTCCGTAAGTTGAGGGCGGAATGCCAAAGTCCCCCACCCGGTCATGAAACAACTGCGTAACAACGTCATCCGCGCCGGGCTGGGAGCACTCTATTTCAGCGGGGCGCACCACCTGTTGCGCCCGCTTTTGTCGGGCGTCGGCGCCATTTTCATGCTGCACCACGTGCGGCCGGCGCGCGAGGCCGCGTTCCAGCCGAACCGGCATCTCGAGGTCACCCCCGAATTCCTGCGCGCCACGCTGCGTCATTTGCGCTCGCGCGACATCGACATCGTCAGCATGGACGAGCTGCATGAGCGGCTGGTGCAGGGCCGGTTCGACCGCCGCTTCGCCGCCTTCACCCTGGACGACGGTTATCGCGACAATCTGGATTACGCTCTGCCGGTGCTGCGCGAATTTGACGCGCCGCTGGCGGTCTATGTCGCGAGCGATTTTGCCGACGGCACCGGGCGATTGTGGTGGACGGCGCTGGAGGCCGTGATCGCCAAGACCGAGCAGATCGACGTGCAAATCGGCAATTCCACGCTGCGGCTCGATGCGACCAGTGTTGCGGCGAAGCAGGCGGCGTTCGACCGCCTGCACGACTGGCTGCGCGCGCTGCCGGGCGAGCACGATCTTGCGCGCGAGATCGGGGCGCTGTGCACGGCCTACGGCGTCGACATGGAAGCGCTGTGCCGCAGCCTCTGCCTGTCCTGGACCGAGCTCAAGTCCTTTGCCGCCGATCCGCTGGTCACGATCGGCGCGCACAGCGTCAGCCATTGCAACCTCGCCAAGCAGGCGGAAGACATCGCCGCGCAGGAGATGGCCGCGAGCCGCGCGCGGATCGAGCAGGTGCTGGAGCGCCCCGTGCTGCACCTCGCCTATCCCTATGGCGACCGCGACGCCGCGGGCGCGCGCGAATTCGCCCTTGCCGCATCCGCCGGCTTCAAGACTGCGGTGACGACACGGCCCGGCATGCTGTTCGCGGAGAACGCCGGCCACATGACCGCGCTGCCCCGCGTGTCGCTCAATGGCAATTATCAGGACGCGCGGATCCTGCCGGTGCTGACCTCGGGCGCCGCGACCGCGATGTGGAACGGATTCCGCCGCATCGCGGCGGCGTAGGCGCGCCAAGCTCCGCTGTCGTGCCCCGCTCTGATCTCATCGCAGCCTTCCTTGACTCCCCTCCTCGCTCCGCCCACAACCAGCGGCAACCAAGGGAGGAACGCATGCTCAACAATCTGTTCTCGCTCAAAGGCCGCATCGCGCTGGTGACCGGCGGCTCGCGCGGCATCGGCAAGATGATCGCCGCGGGATTTCTCAGCGCCGGCGCGGCAAAGGTCTACATCACCGCGCGCAAGGCCGGACCGTGCGAGGAGACCGCCAAGGCGCTCAGCGCGCAATATGACGGTGAATGCATCGCACTGCCGATCGACATCTCCACCGTCGAAGGCTGCAACAGGCTCGCCGGCGAGATCATCAAGCTGGAGCCCAGGCTCGACATCCTCGTCAACAATGCCGGCGCGGCCTGGGGCGCCGAGTTCGACGAATTCCCGGAGAGCGGCTGGGACAAGGTGATGGATCTCAACGTCAAGTCGCTGTTCTTCCTGACCAAGGCGCTGGCCAAGCCGCTCCGCGCCGCAGCCAGCGCAGAGCGGCCGTCGAAGGTCATCAACATCGCCTCGGTCGACGGCATCTTCGTCAATCCGAGCGAGACCTATTCCTACGCCGCGAGCAAGGCCGCGGTGATCCATCTGACCCGGCGCATGGCGGTGAAGCTGATCAAGGACAACATCAACGTCACCGCGATCGCGCCGGGCGCGTTCAAGTCCGACATGAACCGCGCCGCGCGCGATCACGCGGACGAGGTCGCAAAGCGCATTCCGGCGCGGCGGATCGGCACGGACGAGGATATGGCGGGTGTCGCAATCTATCTCGCCTCGCGCGCAGGCGATTACGTCGTCGGCAACACCATCGCCGTCGATGGCGGCGTGGTGTATGCGAATGCCGGGCTGGAGATCGCGGGGTAGGCGGCGCGAGTTAGCGCAGAGCGCGCTCATACCCGCTGTCATGCCCCAGTACGCCGCGGCTTCTGATTTATCGCCGCCGTCTCTGGAATGCTGGATCACCCGCTTTCGCGGGTGATGACAGTCTTCGTGGGGCACGGCCGCCGCGTCTCACTGGCAGCACCTACGACTCGATCTTCACGTACTCGAAATCGCCGGGCTTGTTGTCGATGCCGACCTTGGGCGGCGAGATCCAGGAGGCGAATTGGCCGATCTCGGTGACGGGCTGCATCAATGACGTGATGAAGTCGCCATCGCTCGCCGACGGCAGCCATTCGTCCTTGCGCTTGGCCCAGGTGGCATCGTCGATCAGGATGCCGTCGGGCGTCGCGTGCACGTCCTTGAACTCGCCGATATGGCGGTGGAAGGCGACGTTGGGCAGCGTCAGCTTGAAGTCGTAGCCCGCGGTCGAGATCACCTTGTTCCAGCGCAGCATGCCCTTGACGCAATCCTGGCTGTAATCGTCGCGCAGGCGCATGTTGAGCGCGGTCAGCGCCGGCTCGTCGACCAGCTTGACCTCGCCGTTGATCAGCTTGAGCACCGGATAGGTGGAGTTCTTGAGCTGGTGATCGTCGTCGATCTGGGTCTCGTGATAGCGGCCCTTGATGCCGGCGTTGAAGGCGTTGGCCGCGTTGGTCGAGACCTCCGAGCCGAACAGGTCGAGCGACAGCGTGTAGTGCAGGTTCAGCTTCTTCTGGATGGTCGGGAGATCGATCACGCCGAGCGCGCGCACTTTCGCGATGTCGGTGGGATCGGTGATGCCGGCCGCGCGCATCGCCTCGCAGGTGCGCTGCACGACGCGGGTGATGCCGGTCTCGCCGACGAACATGTGGTGCGCTTCCTCCGTCAGCATGAAGCGGCAGGTGCGCGACAAGGGATCGAAGCCGGACTGCGCCAGCGAGTGCAGCTGCATCTTGCCGTCGCGGTCGGTGAAATAGGTGAACATGAAGAAGGACAGCCAGTCCGGCGTCGCCTCGTTGAAGGCGCCCAGCATGCGCGGCGCGTCGGCATCGCCGGAGCGGCGGCGCAGCAAATCATCGGCTTCCTCGCGGCCGTCGCGGCCGAAATATTTCTGCAGCAGGTAGACCATCGCCCAGAGATGGCGGCCTTCCTCGACGTTGACCTGGAACAGATTGCGCATGTCGTAGAGCGAGGGCGCGGTCTTGCCGAGATGGCGCTGCTGCTCGACCGAGGCCGGCTCGGTGTCGCCCTGGATCACGATCAGGCGGCGCAGCATGGCACGATGCTCGCCCGGGACTTCCTGCCAGGCCGGCTCGCCATAATGCTCGCCGAACGGCACGACGCGATTTTCTTCCTGCGGCGCAAGCAGAATGCCCCAGCGATATTCGGGCATGCGGACGTAATCGAACTTGGCCCAGCCACGCGGATCGACCGAGTACGCCGTGCGCAAATAGACCAGCGATTCCTGGAAGCCCTCGGGGCCCATGTCGCTCCACCAGTCCATGTAGCCGGGATGCCAGCCCTCCAGCGCCTTCAGCACCTGGCGGTCTTCGGCGAGGTTGACGTTGTTCGGAATCTTGGTCGAGTAGTCGACGTTCATGATGTTCATGTTCATGGTGACCTCCCGTGTTGGGATAGGATGAGTTGATCGCTACCTGCGAAGTCCGGGCTGGCGAGTGGCGAATGGCGAGTAGCGAATGGATTCCTCTCTATTCGCCATTCGCCCTCTACACTCGCGTCATATCGAATTTCGGCTTCTGGCCGCTGCCGTAGCGGCGCAGCGCGCCTTCCTCGCCGACGGCGTTCGGGCGCTGGAAGATCCAGTTCTGCCAGGCGGTGAGGCGGGCGAAGATCTTCGATTCCATCGTCTCGGGGCCGACGAAGCGCAGGCTCGCTTCCATGCCGGTGAGGCTGTCGGGCGAGAAGCTGGCGCGCTCTTCGAGAAACACGCGCACCTCGTCATCCCAGTCGATGTCGTCGAGCGCGAAGGTAACGAGGCCGAGCTCTTCGGCCTGCTCGGCGTCGAGGCTGGTGCCGAGCGTCGCTTCCGCGCGCTCCAGATCGGCCGGATCGGCCTGGAAGCGCGATTCCAGCCGTGTCAGCCCATGGCTCATCGGGTACGGGCCGAAATTCATCGCGGACAGCTCGATCGACGGCGGCGGACGATTGTCGCCCTGGCGCGTGCCGATCAGCATGTAGGAGCGGTCGGCGGCGAAGACGAGCTCGGCGAGCGTGCCGGCAAAGCAGGAGCCGGGCTCGACCAGCGTCACCAGCGTGCGCGAGGTGACGTCGACGCGCTTGAGCACGCGCTTCCAGTAATGCCTGATTTCGTTGACCAGCCAATGCGCCTTGTTGGCTTCGAGGAAAGCATCGCTGGCGAGCACATGGGCGCGGTCGCCATGGCTCTTGAACACCAGCATCGCGATCTCGAGCTCGTTGATGCGCAGATGCAGGATGGCGTCGTCGAGCTCGCGCGCCACTTGCAGCGGCCAGAACGAGGCGCCTTGCGCCATCATGCCGTCGATGTCGGCGGGCGGCGCGGCCTCCGGCGCCTTGATCGAGGTGGTGGCGATGCGCGCCGCACGATCGATATCGACGGTGACGAAGCCGTAGCGGATGCTGGTGTCGTCGATGATGCGCTTGAGCGGCGTCAGCGCGATGCCCTTGCCGCTGCCCTTGCGCGTCGAGGCCGCCGCAAACTCCTTGGCGCGCTCGGCGATCTTGGCTTCGAGCTTGGAGTTCGGCGCGATCTCGTCGACGAGGCGCCATTGCACGGCGCGCTTGCCCTTGACGCCTTCCTCGATGGTGCAGAAGACATCGGCGTGGTCGCGCCGCACCTTGCGTTTGTCGACGACGCGGGTGAGACCGCCGGTGCCGGGCAGCACCGCGAGCAGCGGCACTTCGGGCAGCGCCACGGCGGACGAGCCGTCGTCGGCGAGAATGATGTGATCGGTCGCGAGCGCCAGCTCATAGCCGCCGCCGGCGGCGGAGCCGTTCACCACCGTGATGAAGCGTTGGCCGGAATTCTCCGACGAATCTTCCATGCCGTTGCGGGTCTCGTTGGTGAACTTGCAGAAGTTCACCTTGTGGGCATGCGTGGAGCCCGCGAGCATGCGGATGTTGGCCCCGGCGCAGAACACGCGGTTCTTGGCCGAGCGCAGCACGACGACCTTCACCTCGGGATGCTCGAAGCGCAGGCGCTGGATCGCGTCGGCCAGTTCGATGTCGACGCCGAGATCGTAGGAATTGAGCTTGAGCTGGTAGCCCTCGAACAGGCCGCCGTTCTCGTCGACGTCCATGGTCAACGTCGCGACGTCGCCCTCGACCGCGAGCTTCCAATGCTTGTAGCGGGAAGGTTCGGTCTGGAAATCGATGAATGTCGCGCCGCCTGCGAGGCGCCGATCTTCCCCGGCCATGAGCCACCCTTAAGCTTGGTTATGCATTCTGGAGCGTTATATGCATAATAGTGCATCTTATTGGGTTAGTCTAGCACGAATCTCAGGTTCACATGCACTTTGCTTCATCTAGGCGCAGACGCCTCATGCCGCCTGAAGCCCTGGATCGTCCCGCAAGGCGGCCTTTGCGAACTGCGTGATGGCATCGAGGGTGGGCCCCGGAGCCTCGCGATGCGGGGAATGCGCCGCGCCCGCAATGATTTTCAGGTCGACCGGGCAGTAACATTCCTCCTGCGCGATCTCGGCCTGGCGCAGCGTCCCATATTGATCATCTACGCCCTGCACGATCAGGACGGGCACGCGGATGTAGGCGAGGTATTCGGAGATATCCCAATCGCGGAATTTCGGATCGAGCCAGGCTCCGTTCCACCCCTTGAAGGCGTTGTCGACGTCCTTATGCCAGCGCGCGAGCTTTGACTTGAGGTCCGTGGTCTCGAACGTCGTCTTGATCGCGGCGATGGATTTGATCGAGATGTCCTCGACGATGAAGTGGGGTGCGATCAGCACGAGGCCGTTCAGGCGATGATCCTGATGCGCACCGGCATAGATGGTGGCGATCGAGGCACCATCGGAGTGACCCAGCAGGAGACCACGCTTGAACTGAATCGCATCGAGCAGCTTCGGCAGCACGTCCAGCGCCTCGCGATGCATGTAGTCGAGCGGCCGCGGTAGCGCGACCGGGCTGGACTGGCCGTAGCCTGCGCGCGAATAGGCGAAGATGCCCGCGCCCGTGGCTTGCTGCAGCTTCTCCGGGAAATCACCCCAGAGGCCGACGGAGCCGAGGCCTTCATGCAGCATCACGATGGTGGGAGCGTCGGGGACTAACGGCGCGAGCCATTTGTATTCGAGGCTGGCGCCGCCGATGCTGAGGAAGCCGGTGGGGGTGAGGTTGGTCATGGTCTTCTTCCTGTTCGCTCCGTCTGCACCCTCCACTGGAGGGGGAGGGTCGGCTCACATCGAGCGCAGCGAAATGTGAGCCGGGGTGGGGTGACAGTCTCTCCGCGGATGCGGTGCCCGTGTGGAGAGATCACCCCACCCCGCTTCGCATTGCGCTTCGCTCCATGCGAAGCGACCCTCCCCCTCCAGGGGAGGGTAAGGAAGCAAGTCGCCCTGCATCATCAATGCGCGCCTTCCCGCAGCTTGAACCGCTGAATCTTTCCGGTCGCGGTCTTCGGCAGCGAGTCCACCACGTCGATCCAGCGCGGATATTTCCAGGGACCGATCTTCTGCTTGACGTGCTCCTTGAGCATCTCCTGTAAATCCGTCGTCTTGGCGCCCGGGCGCAACACGACGAAGGCCTTGGGCTTCAAGAGTCCTTCCGGATCGGCCTCGGGCACGACGGCAGCTTCCAGCACCGCCGGATGCGTGATCAGCGCGCTCTCCACTTCGAACGGCGAGACCCAGATGCCGGAGACCTTGAACATGTCGTCGGCGCGGCCACAGAAGGTGTAACGGCCATCCGCGTCGCGGACATATTTGTCGCCGGTCCGGGTCCACGGCCCCTCGAAGGTGCGGCGGCTCTTGTGGCGCTGGTTCCAATAGCCCTCGCCGGCGGAGGGCGCATCGACCAGGAGCTCGCCGACCTCACCGTCGGCGACGTCCTGCCCGGCCTCGTTGACGAGCCGCACCGCATAGCCCGGCACCGGCTTGCCCGAAGAGCCGTATTTGATGTCGCCGGGCGCGTTCGACAGAAAAATGTGCAACAGCTCGGTCGAGCCGACGCCGTCGAGGATGTCGACACCGAACCGCGCCTTCCAGCTGTTGCCGACCGATTCCGGCAGCGCTTCACCAGCGGAGGTGCAGATGCGCAAGGCCTTGCCGCCGCGCTCGCTCTTCATCGTCTCGTCGTTGAGCATGGCGGCGAATAGCGTCGGCACGCCGTAGAAGATCGAGGGATTGTAGCGGTTCATCAGGTCGAACATGCGCGCCGGCGTCGGCCGCTCGCTGTTGAGGATCACGCTGGCGCCGACCGACATCGGGAAGGTCAACGCATTGCCGAGGCCATAGGCGAAGAACAATTTCGCCGCCGACAGGCAAACATCGCTCTCGCGAATGCCGAGCACCTGTTTTGCGTAGGTGTCGGCGGTCGCCTGCAAATTGGAATGGATATGGCGCACGCCCTTCGGCATGCCCGTCGACCCCGACGAATACAGCCAGAACGCCGGCTCGTCCGGATGCGTCGCGGCGGTGGTGAACTGATCACTCTCGCCGGCGAGCTCTTCGGCAAGCTGCTTGTGGCCGTTCTGCTTGGCGCCGGAGACGACGACATGCTCGAGATCCGGCATGCGGCCGACGACGTCCTTGATGACGGGATAGAGCGCTTCGGACACGAACAGCACGCGCGCGCGGCAGTCGGCGAGGATATAGGCGTATTGGTCCGCAGTCAGCAGCGTGTTGAGCGGCACCGGCACGATGCCGGCGCGGATCGCGCCCAGGAACACGATCGGGAAATCGACCGTATCCAGCATGATCATCGCCACGCGCTCCTCGCGGCGCACGCCGAGCCGGCGCAGCATGTTGGCGGCGCGCCGGGTCTGCTGCTGGAGCTCGCCATAGGTGAGCCGCGAGACGGTATCATCGAAGGCGAGCTTGCTGCCCCTGCCCTCCTCGACGTTACGGTCGAGCAGCCAGGTCACCGCGTTGTAGGATCCCTCGCTCACGGACATCTCCCCCGAATTTAGAATTATAATTCATAGAAAGACACCACGGCGGCTTGCTGTCAATGCCAGCAGGCACTATGTTTCATTAAAACGCGCCGCAGGACCCCTGTAAAGAAGGCTCATGACCGAAAGTCCCGACGCCGAATCCCGCTTCCTCGAACAGCTCGGCCAACGTGTGCGCACCATGCGCGCGCTGCGCGGCATGTCGCGCAAAGTGCTCGCCAAGGTGTCGGGAATCTCGGAGCGCTACATCGCGCAGCTCGAAAGCGGCAAGGGCAATGTCTCGATCGTGCTGCTGCGCCGCGTCTCCGACGCGATGGGCGCGCATCTCGAAGACCTGCTGCCTAGCGCCGATCCGACGCCGGACTGGCAGATGTTTCGCGACCTCTTGCGCAAGGCGACCCCCAGTCAGATCGCGCAAGCAAAAGATCTGCTCACCGGCGGCAGCGCTTCCGCACCGCGGCGCGCGCCATTCTGCGGCATCGCGCTGATCGGCCTGCGCGGCGCCGGCAAGTCGACACTTGGGCGGATGCTGGCGAAGAAGATCGGCTGGAGCTTTGTGGAGCTCAACAAGGAGGTCGAGCAGCAGAACGGGCTCTCGGTCGCCGAGATCATCGCGCTCTACGGCCAGGAAGGCTTTCGCCGCATGGAGCAGGCAGCGCTGCAACAGCTGCTCGCGCGCAACGAGCTGATGGTGCTGGCAACCGGCGGCGGCATCGTCTCGGAGCCTTTGACCTTCGACCAGGTCCTGAGCTCGTTCTACACGATCTGGCTGAAGGCCGAGCCCGAGGAGCACATGGCGCGCGTGCGCCGCCAGGGCGATCTGCGCCCGATGGCGGATGATCGCTCGGCGATGACGGAGCTGCGCAACATTTTGCTGAGCCGCGAGCCGCTGTATTCGCGCGCAACCGCGGTGGTGGATACGGCCGGACTGTCGGTCGATGCCGCCGCCGCGCGCCTGATCGATGCGGTACGGCCGGTGCTGCAGAATGAAGCCCGCAGCTTCGGCCTGCGCAGCGTGGCGCTGTAAGCCTCGCTGAATCCAAACCCTCCGCTGTCGTCCCGGACAAGCGCGCCGCAAGCGCGCGCAGATCCGGGGCCCATAGCCCCAGGGAAAAGTTGTCGCACGAGCTGTCAACCACGAATCTTCGCAAAATTGCTCCCTGTGGTTATGGATCCCGGACCTGCGCGCGCCTAAGGGGCGCGCTTGTCCGGGACGACAGCGGAGTTTGTGGGTGCACCACAATGTCACTATATCGGCGCCGGGCGGCAATCTTTGGGACCAAGAATGACCGATAGCGACGTCACCACCACCATGTTCGAGCGGATCGGCGGCAGCGCCACGATCGAGGCCCTCGTCGAGCGCTTCTACGACCGCATGGACTCGCTGCCGGAGGCGAAGATCATCCGCGCCATGCATGCGGACGACCTCGGCCCGATCAGGGACGTGCTGAAGCGCTATCTCACCGAATGGACCGGCGGCCCGCGGCTCTATACCCCGGAGAAAGGCCATCCGCGGCTGCGCCAGCGCCATTTCGGCTTCCCCGTTGGGGACGCCGAGCGCGACGCCTGGATGCTGTGCATGCGCGGCGCGATGGAGGAGACGATCGCTGATGCCGCCGCACGGCAGGATCTCGACAAGGCGCTGTCCGGCCTCGCCGACTGGATGCGCAACCGGCCGTGACAGGGCGGTAGCGCTTCGGCGCAATTCGACAGCGTGCACGCACCCGCACCGGTCCATTTGAGTTCCGCGGCGATCGCCTGCTAAGCTCCCGGCATGACCGACATGCTCCCCGACACCATACGCATGGAGCACGGAGCGACGGAGCGTTAGCGCGTGATGGACGCACCTCCCGATGTCATCCGTCGACCGGCCTCGCCGCGCCTTGCGCGTCTGATCTCCAGCATTTCGTTCTACCGCGAGCGCGGGATCGGCTTGGCCGCCTTCCGGCACACCGCGCCCCTTACACTGCCTCTGCTGGTGAATTTGGGAACGCCCTTCCGCATTGCGCTCGGACACCGACCGGACACCGCCGATGCGCGGCCGAGTTTCGCGGCGGGTCTGTTTCCTGGGCCGGTCGTGATCGAATCCGACGGGCGCGCCGAATGCGTTCAGGTCGATTTCACGCCGCTCGGGGCGTATCGCTTCTTCGGAGGAGCCCTGCCTGATCTGACCGCGCGGATCGTCGGCCTCGACGACATTCTGGGACCACTCGGGAGCGACCTCCGCGCCAGGGTCGCTGAGGCCGCCGGCTGGCAGCGACGATTCGAGATCGTGGAAGATTTCGTGCTTCGCCGCGCCGTACACGAGCCCTCCCCTGAGGTCGCTTTCGCACTGGACACGCTCTGGCGAGGCGCGGGCGCGGTCAGGATCGCCGGCATTGCCTCCGATATCGGCTGGAGCCGCAAGCATCTCACGCGCCGCTTCCACCAGGAGATCGGCGTTCCGCCAAAGGCGCTGGCCAAGATGCTGCGCTTTCATCGAGCTTGCGCCCTGGCCCGAACGAGCCGCACAGGCGGCTGGGCGGTCATTGCCGCGGAGGCCGGCTATGCCGACCAGGCACATCTTGCTCGCGATTTCCGGATGTTCAGCGGAGAGACGCCGACCGGATGGGCCGCGCGGCTCGATCTCGTCGATCCACGACTGATGCGCGACGGCGGAGGCTAGCGCCAAGACAGCGCCAGACGTGGCTCGAGTCCCATTTGTTCAAGCCGGCCGCCGTGATCCGAACTAAGGTCGACTTCGCAACAGACAACGAGCTTGGAGAGTGCCATGAACCCGCCGAACGTTTATGAAGCGCCGCGCCTCTACCACACCATGCGCTGCAGGGATGCCGAGGCGATGATCGCCTGGCTGAAGAACGTTCTCGGCTTTGCCGAACGGGTGGTGTACCGAAAGGAGGGCACGGTCGTTCACGCCGAGCTGGCGTTCGGATCGTCGATCCTCATGCTGGGCGCGCATCGCGACGACGCCTACGCCAAACTGATTGGTGACATCGACGCCCGGCGGACGGACGCCGTCTATCTGGCCGTCGATGATCCCGACGCGCTCTATCAAAAGGTGAAAGCCGCCGGGGCGCAGATCGAGATGGAGCCCTACACGACCGACTATGGCAGCCGCGATTTCGCCGCACGCGATCCGGAGGGCGGGCTCTGGAGCTTTGGCACCTATTGGCCCAAGGTCGGCGAGCAGCCGCTCGCCGGATAGCGGGCGCTCGCGTCGGACAACGCTCGGCCGCCGCTTGAGCCGGCCGCGTCCGCGCCGAGAATGCGAGCTGGCCGGCCGTTTCCCCGCTAGATCGACCAATAATGCGGATGCGGGTACGGCCGCGAGCGGTCGCCCCAGTCGAACGCGTCGCCGTCGAACTCGCACGGCCCGCTGCTGAGCTCGTCAAGCGTCAGCTCGATCTGGAACGCCTGACGGCTTGGATCGTATTTCAGCGCGCTCCACTGCAGCGGATAATGGTGACGTGTACCGAGCAGCCCGCCGGTCTTGACCACGGCATAGGCGACCGTTCCGCTCATCTTGTCGAGCATCAATCGCTCGATCGTGCCGAGCTTCGTGCCGTCGCGTCCGTAGACGGCGACGTGCTCCACGCGATCACTGGGAACCATGGTGTGGTTCATGGTGTCCTCCCTGTTCTCTTGTGTTCGCGACAATTATAGCACCCGTTTCGAGCCGGCGGGAGCAGCTACAGAAGCTGCGAACGCACCGCCTCCGCGCCGTCCCGCAACAGCGGCAGGAAGCGGTTGATCAGCTCCTGCGCCGGCACGCGGTCGACATGCGCGCCCATGTTGATGGCGGCGACGATCACGCCGTCGTAGCGGCGGACGGGGACCGAGATCGAGCGGAAATGCGGCTCGGCCTCGCGGTCGACCAGCGAATAGCCCTGGGCCCGGTCGGCGGCGATGCGCGCGAGCAGCGCCTTCGGATCGGTGGCCGTCTGCGGCGTCAGCGCCTCCCGCTTCATCGTCTTCAGCCGGGCAGCAAGACCGGCATCGTCGAGCTGGCCGAGCATGGCGCGGCCGACCGAGGTGCAGAAGGAAGGCAGGCGGTAGCCGATCTCGAGGCCGCCGGAGAACATGCGCGCCGGACTGCTGCGGGCGATGAACACGACCTCGTCGCGGTCGAGCACGGCCAGCGAGGAGATTTCATTCGCGGCCGTCGCGACATGGTCGAGCACCGGTTGCAGCACCGTGACGAGCTGGTTGGATCGCAAATAGGACGCCGCCAGCGTCAGCACATGCGGCGTCAGTGAAAACAGTTTCCCATCGCCGCTGACAAAGCCGCCGCGCTGCAGCGTGAACAGCATGCGCCGCGTCGTCGCGCGCGGCAGATCGGCAGCGCGGGCGAGATCGCTCAGCGTCATCGGGCCGGCATTGGTGCCGAAGCACTGCAGCAGGCGCAGCCCGCGGTCGAGCGCCTCGACGAAATCCGTCGCCCGCTCGTCAGTCTCACTCCGCTTCAGCTTGGGCATGGGCTCGAGATAGTCCTGCAAAATAGTGCTTGCTGCCGCTCCAAGGCATGTCATAATTCGCCCATTCGTTCAATAGGCGAACAGAACGCTTCTCCAGAAAAGGACGCGACCGCCATGATGAGTCAGGAGCAGAACGACCTGATCACCCGCACCGGGCCGAAGGACCCCTGCGGCAAGCTGATGCGGAGCTACTGGCAGCCGGCGGCGCTGGTGGACGAGCTGGAGGGCGCGCGGCCGATCCGGCCCATCAGGCTGCTCGGCGAGAATTTGGTGCTGTTCCGCGACGAGACCGGGCGCTATGGGCTGATCGACCGCCATTGCGCCCATCGCGGCGCCGACCTCGCCTTCGGACGGCTCGAGCATGGCGGCCTGCGCTGCGCCTTCCATGGCTGGCTGTTCGACGCGACCGGCCAGTGCATCGAGACGCCGGCCGAGCCGAAGGATTCCAAGCTCTGCCAGAACATCCGCCAGCGCTCCTATCCCGTGGTCGAGAAGAGCGGCATCCTCTGGGCCTATCTCGGCGAAGGAGCCCCGCCCGCATTCCCGGAGATCGACTGCTTCATTGCGCCGGGCAGCCATACCTTCGCGTTCAAGGGTCACATGGCCTGCAACTGGCTGCAGGCGCTGGAGGTCGGCATCGATCCCGCGCACGCCTCCTATCTGCACCGCTTCTTCGAGGACGAGGACACGTCCACGGCTTACGGCAAGCAGTTTCGCGGCGCCTCCGCCGGCAGCGATCTGCCGATGACAAAAATCCTGCGTGAATACGATCGCCCGATCATCAATGTCGAGCACACCGAATACGGCCTGCGCCTGATCGCGCTGCGCGAGATCGACGAGGAGCGCACCCATGTGCGCGTCACCAACCAGCTGTTCCCGCACGGCTTCGTCATCCCCATGAGCACGGAGATGACGATCACGCAATGGCACGTGCCGGTCGATGACGAGAACTGCTATTGGTACGCGATCTTCACCAGCTATTCGAACCCGGTCGACAAGCAGAAGATGCGCGACCAGCGGCTCGAGCTCTATGAGCTGCCCGACTACAAGTCGCGCAAGAACAGAGCCAACGATTACGGTTTCGATCCGCACGAGCAGCAGACCGCGACCTATACCGGCATGGGCAGCGACATCAACGTCCACGACCAATGGGCGGTGGAATCGATGGGCGCTATCCAGGACCGCACCAAGGAGCATCTCGGACAATCCGACAAGGCGATCGTGCAATACCGCCGCCTGCTGCGGCAGGAGATCGAGAAGGTCTCCGGCGGCGAGAAGCCGATGCTGTTTCTCGACGAAGCCAACGCGCGTTCGATCCAGGGCCCGGCGACCATGGACGGCATCGGCCCAACGCGGGGCTGGGAGACCTACTGGATGGAAGTCGACGTCAAGCGCCGACGCGGCGCACCGTGGACCGCACCGGTGCCGAAGGAGATCGCGGACAACGTGCACCGGCTGACGGCGGCGGAGTGAGGATGCCGATCGCCGCCGGCGGGTCGCGACGGCGGCTCCACATTCTCCGCTGTCATGCTCCGCGAAAGCGGGGCATCCAGTACGCCGTGGCCTCTCGTGGAGACATTGCCGGCTCTGGAATACTGGATCGTTCGCCTTCGCGGACGATGACAGTGTGCCCTATACTCCCATCGAGCGAGAAGGAACCAGCAAAGTGACTTTCGTCGCGCGCCATGCGCTGTGGTCGGATGAGCAGAGGGACGCAGCTCAGCGCATGCGCCGCATCGCCGAGGAGAAGAACCTCGAGGTCATCCGCCTCGTCTTCCCCGACCAGCACGGCATCTTGCGCGGCAAGACGATCGTCGCATCCGAGGCGATCGCCTCGCTGGAGAGCGGCTGCTCCATCACCACCACCATGCTGGCCAAGGATACCTCACACCGCACGGTATTCCCCGTGTTCACGGCAGGCGGCGGCTTCGGCATGAAGGAGATGGAGGGCGCGGCCGACGTGCTGATGGTCGCCGATCCCACCACGTTTCGCGTGCTGCCGTGGGCGCCCACCACGGGTTGGGTGCTGTGCGATCTCTATTTCAACGACGGCCGCCCGGTGCCGTTCGCGACCCGCGGGCTCTACAAGCGCGTCCTCGACGAGCTCGGCGCGCGCGGTTACGATTTCGTCGCGGGGTTAGAGGTCGAATTCCACATCTTCAGGCTCGACGATCCGCACATGCGCGCGGAAGACGCAGGCCAGCCCGGCACGCCGCCCTCGGTCAGCCTGCTCGGCCACGGCTATCAATATCTCACCGAGCAACGCTTCGATCAGATGGAGCCGGTGCTGGAGATCCTGCGCCGCGACATCGTCGCGCTGGGGCTGCCGTTGCGCTCGGTCGAGGTCGAGTTCGGGCCGAGCCAGTGCGAATTCACCTTCCAACCGAAGAGGGGCCTGGAGCCCGCCGACAACATGGTGCTGTTCCGCAGCGCCGTGAAGCAGATTGCGCGCCGTCACGGCTATCACGCCACCTTCATGTGCCGGCCGAAGCTGCCGAACGTGTTCGCGAGCGGCTGGCACCTGCATCAGTCTATCGTCTCGCGCGCGAACGGTGACAATCTGTTCATGGCCCAGGAAACGTCGAAGGACGGCCGCGAGCCGCTCAGCGCGTTCGGCAAGTCCTACCTCGCCGGCCTGCTCGATCACGCCCGCGCCTCGACCGTGTTCACCACGCCCACCATCAACGGCTACAAGCGCTATCGCTCCTATTCGCTGGCGCCCGACCGTGCGATCTGGGGCCGCGATAATCGCGGCGTGATGATCCGCGTGCTCGGCGGCGCCGGCGATGCCGCCACGCGCCTGGAGAACCGCATCGGCGAGCCCGCGGCCAATCCTTATCTCTACATGGCGTCGCAGATTCTCTCTGGGATAGATGGCGTCGACCGCAAGCTCGATCCCGGCCCCTCGGCCGACACGCCCTACGAAACCAAGGCGCCGCCCCTGCCGAAAAGCCTGCGCGATGCGGTCTCAGCGCTCAAGGACGACCCGTTCTTCCGCGAGAAGCTCGGGGCGGAGTTCGTCGACTACTACACCCACATCAAGAACGCCGAGATCGATCGCTTCCTGTCGGAAGTGACCGACTGGGAGCATCGCGAATATTTCGAGGTGTTTTGAGCAAGTCCGGCGCGACCCGGCACCGGCGCCTCAGTTCAGCCGAATCGTGTCCACCCGACGGCACTGGACGCAATGATAAACGTGCTCCGCAGGCAGCGTGACTATTCCAGGTAGTGTCGCCAGGAACTTCATTGGCCGCCTGCATTTTGAGCAGATGAGGATCGGCGGATCGTCTTCGCGATCGGAACTCATACAATAACCGGGTCTGAACGCCGTCCGCACGATACTGCCGCGCCGCGCACGCTTCATCTCGGGACAACTACCGGCCTCTATCGGAATCCGGTCCGGCCTTGACGGCACGCTGCTTCACGCCACCGTGAGGCGACTTCTTCCGGGATGTTCCGACGACATCACACCAGCCCCGGACGAAGCCATTTTCCTCATCCGGCGAAAAACGCCGGAAAGGCAGGCGGCGTATAACGGCTTGCAATGATCAACAGCGGAGTTCGGTCATGTGGAGTCAGCTTTTCAGCCTGATCTATCGCCTGTCCTGCCGGACCACCCTGATCGAGATCGGCGTGCACCGCCTCGCGCGTTAAGCCCATGGGAATTGGGTAAGATCGATTGACCAGATGACGGGGATTCCCATGCGCAAGCTGATCCTGATCGCCGCGATGTCGCTGCTCGCAAGCCAGGCCCATGCCGGAGGCTCGCGGAGCCTCAGCCTGGCGGCCAGCAATGCAGGCCAGCAGTCGGAACAGCCGGCCACGGCGACGCCCGTTCCGGCACAGACGCCTCAAGGCCCGCCAACAACGAATGTGCCGACGGCGACCGCACCAGCTGCATCGACGGCGCCTGCCGCGGCCATTCCAGCCGCCACGACGTCCGCCCGGCCCGCAACGGCCTCGACAACCGAAACCGCCAAGCCGAAGCGCCGGCAGCCGTCCACCGAGGCGCGCGTGATCCGCGAGCTGCATCGGCATGGGATCTATTGGTGAGAGATCGCGTCTGTCTCTTCCGTCATTGCGGCGCTGCTGGAGCGGGGCTCAGATCCCCAGATATTTGTGCTGCAGGTCCGGCGCGGCCATCAGCTCGTCGGAGGTGCCGCTCCACACCGTCTTGCCGCGCTCGATGATGTAGTGACGATCGCAGATGCGGGCGAGATGGTCGACGTTCTTGTCGACGACGAGGATCGACTGTCCGCGGCTCTTGAGCAGCGACAGGCAATTCCAGATTTCTTCACGGATCAGCGGCGCGAGACCCTCGGTCGCTTCGTCCAGAATCAGCAGCTTCGGATTGGTCATCAGCGCGCGGCCGATTGCGAGCATCTGCTGCTCGCCGCCGGAGAGCTGGTTGCCCATGTTGGACGCACGCTCGGCAAGGCGCGGGAACAGCACGTAGATTGCGGCGAGCGTCCAGGGATTATTGCTGTTGAAGCGATCGGCCGCAGCCGCCACCAGGTTTTCGCGCACGGTGAGGTTCGGGAAGATCTGGCGTCCCTCGGGAACGAGACCGACGCCGAGCTTGGCAATTCTGTAGGACGGAAGCTGCCGCACCTCCGTGCCCCCGAAACGGATGCTGCCTGCGCGTGCCGGCGTCAGGCCCATGATGGAGCGGATGGTGGTGGTCTTGCCCATGCCGTTGCGGCCCATCAGCGAGACCATCTCGCCCGGCTTGATCGACAGCGACAGGCCGAACAGCACCTGGGACAGGCCGTAGCAGGTCTCGATGCCGTCGACCTCGAGCAGCGTGTCAGCCATGATGCGTCACCACATGCTGATCGCCGAGATAGGCGCGCTTGACGTCCTCGTTGGCCCGGATCGCGGCCGGATCGCCGGAGGCGATGACGCGGCCATAGACCAGCACCGAGATGCGGTCGGCGAGCGCGAACACCGCCGGCATGTCGTGCTCGACCAGCACGATCGAGACCTCTTTCCGCAGCTCCTGCAGCAGCTTCACCATGCGCTGGGATTCGGTGACCCCGAGGCCGGCCATCGGCTCATCCAGCAGCAGCAATTTCGGCTTGCTGGCGAGCGCGACCGCGAGTTCGAGCTCGCGACGCTCGCCATGGCTGAGCCTGTTCACCACGACATCGGCACGGTGGCCTAGGCCAACGCGATCGAGCGCGGCGTGGGCGGCATCGCGCAGGCCTTTTTCCTTGCGCGCACTGGCGAAGAAGCGGAACGAGGTGCCGGCATGCGCCTGCGCCGCCAGCGCGACATTGTCGGCGGCGGTGAAGTCGAGCAGCAGCGAGGTAATCTGGAACGAACGTGCAAGACCGAGCGCGCAGCGGCGATAGGCCGGCAAGTAGGTGATGTCGCGGCCCGCCAGCAAGACGCTGCCGGAATGCGGCGCGAGATGCCCGGTCAGCTGGCTGATCAGCGTGGTCTTGCCGGCGCCGTTCGGACCGATGATGGCGTGCAGCTCGCCGGATGCGACGTCGAGCGAGACGTTGTCGGTGGCGATGATGCCGCCGAAACGGCGCACCAGCTTTTCGACGCGGAGCAAGGGTTCAGCCACGGCCAGCCCTCCCGAGCACGCCCATGATGCCGCCGCGGCCGAACAGGACGATGAGCAGCAGCAGCGGCCCCATGATCAGCGCCCAATATTCCGTGATCTGCGACAGGAACTCCTCCAGCAGCAGGAACACCACCGCACCCATGACCGGGCCGAACAGCGTGCCCATGCCGCCCAGGATCACCATCACCATGAGGTCGCCGGAACGGGTCCAGTACATCACGGCAGGGCTGACGAAATCGGTGTTGTTGGCGAGCAGCGCGCCGGCAAGGCCGCACATCGTGCCTGATATGACGAAGCAGACCAGCTGGTAGCGCTTGGCCGGGAAGCCAATCGCCTGCATGCGCTGCTCGTTGGAGCGCAGGCCCTGCACCACGAGGCCGAAGCGCGAATTGACGATACGCCAGATCAGGAAGATGACGCCGAACAGGCAGGCGAGGCAGAGATAGTAGAACTGCACGCGATTGCCGAGATTGATCAGGCCGGAGAAGTCGCTGCGATTGTAGATCGTGAGGCCGTCATCGCCGCCGTAACGCGCCAGCCCCGAGGCGACGTAATAGGCCATCTGGGCGAAGGCCAGCGTGATCATGATGAAGTAGACGCCGCGGGTGCGAAGCGAGAGCGCGCCGATCACGAGCGCATAGATCGCAGACGCCGCGAGCGCGACCGGAAACTGGATGAAGCCGGAACCGACGCCTTCCTGAGCGAGCATGCCGACGGCGTAGCCGCCGATGCCGAGATAGGCGGCATGGCCGAAGCTCATCATGCCGCCAAAACCCATGATCAGGTTGAGGCTCGCAGCCGCCAGCGCGAGAATGATGATGCGGGTGAACAGCGTCAGGATGAAGATGTTGCCGGACAGCGATGAATAGAGCGGCAGCAGCACGAGGCCCGCCAGCATCAGGGCCGTGACGGCCTTGCTCACACTCAAACCCTTCATCGACGGTTGGCCGGAAACAGCCCCTCCGGCCGCACCACCAGCACGATCGCCATCAGCAGGTAGATCAGCATGGAGGACAGCGCGGGCGCGGCGGTGGAGGCAGCGGCGCCGCTCAGCACCTGCCGCAACAAATTGGGCAAGAAGGCGCGGCCGAGCGTGTCGATCATGCCGACGAAGATCGCGGCGAGGAACGCGCCGCGGATCGAGCCGATGCCGCCGATCACGATGATGACGAAGGCGAGGATCAGGATGTTCTCGCCCATGCCGATCTGCACGGTGAGGATCGGCGCCTGCATCAGGCCGGCCAACCCTGCGAGCGCCGCGCCCAGGCCGAACACCAGCGTGTAGAGCAGCTTGATGTTGATGCCGAGCGCGCCGATCATCTCGCGGTTGGAGGCGCCGGCGCGGATCAGCATGCCGATGCGGGTGCGCATCACACCGAGATAGAGCAGGAGCGCGACCAGCAGCGCCACCGCGATGATGGCGAGGCGATAGGCGGGATAATGAATGCCGGGAAGGATCGGCACCGGCACGGTGAGCCAGGCCGGCAGCGGCAGCGCCAGGCCCGCCGGGCCCCAGATCAGCCGCACGGCTTCATTGAAGAACAGGATCAGGCCGAAGGTCGCGAGCACGTGGTCGAGATGGTCGCGGCCGTAGAGATGCCGCAGCGCCGTCACCTCCAGCACGATGCCGAGCACGAGCGTGGCCCCTAGCGCCATCAGCGCGCCGAGCAGGAAGCTGCCGGTCCACGCCGCGAAGGTTGCGGCGAAATAGGCGCCCATCATATAGAGCGAGCCGTGCGCGAGGTTGACGAGATCCATGATCCCGAACACCAGCGTCAGGCCCGCCGCGAGCAGGAACAGCAGCAGGCCGAACTGCAGCCCATTCAAGAATTGTTCGACGACGAGCAGCATCAAGACTCTTTCAGGCGCACGCAGCGTCGCGCCGATGTTCGAACACAGTCGCCATCAGTGAAAGAGCTCCCCCTGCCTCTTCAAGGCCGAAAAATGGGTAATGGCAGTATCGTTCCGAGGCAAGAGCGATTCGACACCAGACATGCACTTTGTTGCATCTCGGCACATGCGGCCGAGACGCGCCTCGCAATGCAAAAGGCTGCCGCAAGGCATGAGGCAACCTGCCGCAGCCAAACGATCCCCCTCCCCCGTTACCAAGCGATCTCATATGAGGTGCCAGTTGGAGCATCCGACAGGATCACAGCGTCATGGCCGGGCTTGTCCCGGCCATCCACGCCTTTCCTGCAGCACGAACGTGGATGCCCGGGACAAGCCCGGGCATGACGACCTCTTGTGAAGGTTCAAATGCCGTCACCCTCCCCGTTGCCGGGAGACGATGCTGCAATCTGTCGGATCGAGGGCTGCGTCTAGTGCGACGTCACCTGCTGGGGAAGGTCATCAGGTTCGGCGAGCACGTTGACCGTCGAGGCCTCCAGCGCCGCCATCCGGAACAGATAGGCGAGCGTCGCCAATCCGGTGTCTTCCGCCATCTGCGCCAGCTCGAGCGCCATGTCGGACATGTAGCCGAGATTCTCGTCCCTGGTTTGCGCCAAGATCTGGCTATCCCGCATCATGTTCGACATCTCAGGCACTCTTTCGTTGCGCGGCGGCAGCGCCGCAGAGGTTGGCACGGGCGACGGCATCCAGATGCGGGCCGTCCTGGCGCACGACCGAAGTCATGCCGATGCGGCCATGCAGGGCATCGAGCGTCTCGCGTCGAATGTCGATGGTCGCCGCCATGGTCCACGCATTCTCCACCAGCGCGGGCAGGCCGAGCGGCGTCACGACGAAGCCGGCCTCGTGGAAGCGCGGCAGCCACCAGGTTTCCATGATCGCGCTGACCTGCGCGATTCCCTGATTGAGGCAGAACTCCTGCACCGCCGCCATCAGTCGCAGGTTGAGCGCGCCGTCGCGGCGATCACGCACGACGAAGTAGCGCGACCATTCCCAGGTCAAGGGATCCGCAGGGCAGCCCCGGACCGACGCCAGATGCGGGAACACCTCGCTCATCATCGACGGCTTGGTGGTCGGGTAGAGTCGGTGGCCGCCGATGACGCGGCGCCCCTCCAGCGCCAGCAGATAGACGGTGTCCTCGTCGTCATAGGAATCGATCTCGCGGCCATCGGGCCTGCGTAACGTTTCCCAGCGACGCTCCTCGACGAAGACGTCGTGACGCAGCCGGAAATGCTGCTCGATCACGTCTTCATAAAGGTGGCGATTTACCGCGGAAATTGCGTGGATCATGAAATCCCCCATTCATCTTCAATGGGAGAAGAATCTGCGAACAGACGCAGGTTCGATATTGGGAAATTTCCCAGTAGAGCGCTTAGGGAGCGATAATCTTGTTCCGAATCGCCAGCGCCACCGCATGCGTGCGGTTGACGGCACCGAGCTTGCGCGCGGCGGTTGCAAGATGCTCTTCGGCGGTGCGCTGCGTGATGTGCAGGATCTCGCCGATCTCCCATGCCGACTTGCCCTGCGAGGCCCACGAGATCACCTCGCGCTCGCGCGGGGTGAGACGCGTCGAGGGATACGGCGCCGGCTCGAGCAGACGGCGGATGTGGTCGAAGCCATACATCGCCATCAGGTGCAGCGCCGGCTTGCTGCGGGGATTGAGATCGAGATGGACGCCGCCGAGCGACACCGCAGCTTCATAGCCGGTGAGCCCGTGGATCGGCACGATGAAGCCGCGCGACATGCGAAACTCGCTGGCACGATTCATCACCTCGGCCGCGTTCGGCTCGAGCTCGGCGTCGTAGGGCGCTTCAGACCATTCGAACGGATTGACCGATTGCCGGCACAGCCGCACGACGGGATCGACGCGGTCGTAATTCTTCTGGGTGTAGAGGCTGAACCATCCGGCCGGCCAGCGCTTGGCGAGCACCATCTGTGCGAACCGCTGCTCGGGGTTAGGCAATCCCGTCACGATGATGGTTTCGAAGCCGAAGCGACCGAACGCCGTTTCGAGCGCGTCCATGGCGTCCGGAACCTTGGTATAGGCTCCGAGCCCTTCGATGAAGTCGAGCGCCTCCCGGCCATAATCTACGGCGGACATCGGTGCATTTCCTGACACACGCCGCCCGTATAGCACGTATTCGGGCGCTGTCTCAAACGCGCAGCGACCGTAGTTTCCCGGTGCGCACCTGGCCTGAAGAATTAAACTACTTGTGGCAGAATTGACGCCACGATACACCTCAACGCGTCCGAAGCGGGAAACCCACATGGAAGACGAGGACATCGCCCTCAACAGCGTGCTCGGCCTGGAATTGAACCGCGTGTTTTTTGCCGTCCGCGAAACCGCGAACAAGCAGAAGATCATCGAGTTTGCGCGCGAGGTGCTGCAGAGCGAGCGCGCGGAGCTGGCCGGGAACGTGTTGCCGGAAGGGCCGGCGAGCTAGAACGCCGTTGCAACAGCCGACGCCGAAGCGACCGATCTCGCCGCGAGGGCGCCTCTCCATCCGACCGCGCGGATTTTAGTCGAAACACCCTGGAGCGACTCCGTCATCATCAGTCACTGGTCAGCTGCGCTCTTACCCTCCCCTGGAGGGGGAGGGTCGGCACGCGGTCGAGCGAAGCGAGATTGCGTGACGGGGTGGGGTGATCTCTCCATTCGGGCACCGCTTCAATGGACAGACCGTCACCCCACCCCGCTCGCGCTGCGTGCGATCGACCCTCCCCCTCCAGGGAGGGTGAGTCTGTCCGCTCCGATCGACACACACTTGCCGCTGGATGACATCGCATCTCTCGTGAGATGATCGCCGCCACGATCTCTTGTCGATGCCAGGGACATTTCAAGGCCATGATGACGCTGCGCCAGGTCGAAGTGATCCGTGCCGTGATGGTGACGGGCACCATCGGCGGTGCGGCGAAGCTGCTCAACGTCTCGGCGCCGGGGATCAGCCGCCTGGTCAAATACACCGAGCGCTCGCTCGGCATCCGCTTCTTCCAGCGCCAGAACGGGCGCTACTTCCCGACACCGGAAGCCGAGAATATTTTCGAGCAGATCAACGGCGTCTACAAGAAGGTCGACGACCTCTCCGAGATCATCTCCAAGATCGGCCGCGGCGGCCTGTCGGAGCTGCGCATCGGCTCGGTGCCGAGCATCTCGCAGGTGATGGTGCCGCGCGCGATCGAGCGCGTCCGCCGCCGTTATCCCGATCTCGGCATCGACATCAACATTCTCAAGCTCGAGGAAGCCATCGACTACCTGATGCTCGGCCGCGGCGAGTGCGTGGCGATGAGCTATCGGCTCGAGCATTCCGGGCTCGACTTCATGCCGCTCGCCTCCGGCGAGCTCTATTGCATCGTACCGCCGGGCCACGAGCTCTCCGGCCGCAAGCAGGTCTCCGCCGCCGAGATCACGCGCTATCCGCTGATCGGCATCGATCCGAACGATCCCTACGGGCGGATCATGGCCGAGATCTTCGCGCGCAACCGGCTCGACTACAACATCACTATCCGGGCGCGCTTCGGCACCACCGTCTGCGCGCTGGTGAAGGCGGGGCTCGGCATCGCCATCATCGACCAGTTCACCGTGGCCCACGGCGGCTATCCCGGCATCGAGCTGTTGAAGATCGCCGAGCCGACGCGGTTCGACACCTATGTCGCGGTCAAGCGCGGCACGCCGCTGTCGCTGCATGCCGAGTATTTCATCGAGGCGCTTCGCACCGAGATGCGCGCGGTCGAGCCGTCCCGCGGCAGTGGCAAGGGCGCCCCGGCACGCGGACGAAAGAAATAACGTAATGTTAGGTTTGCAGGACAAAAGGGTAATTGTGTTAGGCGGGGGAAAGGCTATCGTCGCAGCTGGAATTGCACGGATTTTCCCGCCAACGGCCGGGGCCGGACGCTCCCAACGAAACGATCGCGAACCATGTCGAAACGCGGATACGCCGCCAGCAAGAAGCTCCTCACCGGCCTGATCGGCGCGCCGATCGCGCATTCCGCGTCTCCCGCCATGCACGAGCGCGCCGCCGAGGCGCTCGGCCTGCGCGGCCATTACCAGCTCATCGAGGTCGCCGGCGCCGATGCGGCCGGGCTGCGCATGATGCTCGAGGGCGTCCGGCGGCTCGGCTTTGCCGGCGTCAATGTCACCTACCCCTACAAGGAAGCGGTCGTGCCGCTGCTCGACACACTGGCGCCGGGCGCGGCCAGCATCGGCGCGGTCAACACCGTCGTCGTCCGGGATGGCCGGCTGACCGGCCACAACACCGACACCACGGGTTTTGCGCGGGCGGTGACGCCGTTGCTGGCATCGTCCGGCAACGCCGTCGCCGTGATCGGCGCCGGCGGCGTCGGCAAGGCCATCGCGTTTGCGCTTAAGAGCCAAGAGGTGGCCGACATCCGCATTTTCGACAGCGAGCCGGCGCGCGCCGAGAAACTGGTCGCCTTGCTCGCCTCGCGCGGCGCCCGCGTCGCCGTCAGCGTCGAGGACGCGCTCGACGGCGCGACCGGTCTCGTCAACGGCACGCCGGTCGGCATGCTGCCGAACCGTGACACGCCGGTACTGGTGGGATTGCTCAGGGCCGACCTTTGGGTCGCCGACGCCGTCTACTCGCCGCTGATCACGCCGCTGCTGGCCGCAGCGCGAGCGAAAGGCGCCCGGATCATGACCGGCCGCGAGCTCGCGATCTACCAAGCCGCCGACGCCTTCGAACTGTTCACAGGCCTTGCCCCATCGACCGAGATCATGGGAGAGGCTTTTGACGCCGTGATGGCTGCGCGTAGCGCGGCCTATCAGGCAGCTTGAGGCGAAGCGGCCGGACACAAGGCCGCTTGCAAGATTTGAAACGGGAGGAGAGGACGATGAAATCAACGCTAGTGGTGGGCGCATTGCTCACCGTGATGACCGCAACCGGCGCCTTTGGCCAGGCCATCAAGCTCGCCAACGTCGCGGAGCTCTCGGGCGGCGGCGCCACCGTCGGCACGAACTGGAAGAACGGCATCGACCTCGCGATCGAGGAGATCAACGCCAAGGGCGGCGTGCTCGGCCGCAAGCTCGAGGTCACCCACGCCGACTCGCAGTCCAACCCCGGGGTGGCGCGCGCCCAGGTGCAGAAGGCGCTCGACGCCGAGCCCTATGTGCTGCTCGGGCCCGGCTATTCCGGCTCGGTGAAGGTGACCGCGCCGCTCGCGGCCGAAGCCGGCATCGCGCAGATCATGGGCGGCGAAGCCGCCGAGCTGACGCAAGGCGGCAACAAGTTCCTGTTCCGCACCTCGTTCGGCCAGCAATCCTCGATGCCGAAGGTCGCAAAGTACATTCACGACGAGATGAAGGCGAAGACGGTCGCGGTGGTCTGGGTCAACAACGATTTCGGCCGCGGCGGGCGCGACGTGATGATCAAGGAGCTCGACCGGCTCGGCTCCAAGGTCGTCGCCGATCTCTCCACCGAGGCGGGCCAGGCCGACTTCGCCGCCGACGTCGGCAAGATCAAGGCCGCCAATCCCGATGCCGTGTTCGTCTACCTGAATGAAGAAGAGAGCGCGCGCATCCTGAAGGAGCTGAAGCGCCAGGGCGTGACCGCGCCGCTGATGGGCGAGACCACGCTGATCGGCCAGAAGGTGATCGAGCTCGCCGGCGATGCCGCCAACGGCGCGCGCGGCCATGTCGGCCTCACCACCGATGCGCCGGTCGATCTGGTCAAGGCGTTCCGCGAGAAGTTCTCCAAGAAGTACAATTACGTCCCTGATCATAACGGCCTGAAGGGCTACCTCGCCGTCTACACGGTGAAGGCCACCACCGAGAAGATGGGCAAGGTCGACCCGAAGAAGTTCGCCGATACGCTGCACGGCCTGACCATCAAGGCCGCGGACGAGCCGGGCATCCTGATGGACGTCACCTTCAGCGACACCGGCGACATCGACCGCCAGAGCTTTCTGGTCGAGGTGGTCGAAGGCAAGCAGGTGGTGAAGCAGGTGCTGCCGAAGGTGAAGTGATCTTCGCCTCTCCCCGCCTGCGGGGAGAGGCCGGAATTTGCAGAGCAAATTCCGGGTGAGGGGGAACCTCCGCGAGTTCGACTGTCACCGAATTCGCAGAGACCCCCCACCGTAGCCGATGCTTCGCATCGGCGTTCCTAGGAACGGCGGCCGTAGGCCGCCTACGCCTCTCCCCGCAAGCGGGGAGAGGGAGAGGAGAGAGGGGAACATGTCGAGCCTATTCGATCTTCTGGTCGCGGGACTCGCTACCGGCGCGATCTACGCGCTGGTTGCGGTCGGCTTCACGCTGCTGTGGCAGACCTCGCAGACCATCAATTTCGCGCAAGGCGAGTTCGTGATGCTGCCGGCGTTCCTGATGCTGGCGGCGATGCATGTCGGTGCGCCGTTCTGGCTTGCGATCATCCTCGGCATTCTCTTGTCGATGATCCTGCTCGGCCTCGCCTTCAAGCTGCTGCTGGTGGATCCGATGATGCGCCACGGCGTGCTGCCGCTCGCGATCGCGACCATGGCGCTCGCGATCGGCATCAAGGAGGCCGTCAAGCAGTTCTTCAGCGCCGAGGCTTCGCCCTTCCCCTCGATCGTGCCGACCGGCGACGTCTCCATCCTCGGCCACGCCGTGTCGCTGCAGAGCATCGGCGTGCTCGCCGTCGCCATCTTCGCCGTTCTCGGCCTGACCACGCTGCTGAACCGCACCTCGCTCGGCCATCAGATGCAGGCGGCGGCGCAGAACCCGACGGTGGCGCGGATCATCGGCGTGCCGGTCGAGCGCATGATCCTGCTGACCTTCCTGATCAACGCCTTCCTGGTGGCGCTGGCCTCGCTGCTGATCACGCCGATCTATCTCGCAAAATTCTCGTCCGGCGAAGTGCTGGGCCAGGCCGCCTTCATCGCCGCGATCGTCGGCGGCTTCAACCAGGTGCGCGGCGCGATCGTCGGCGGCCTCTTGATCGGCGTGCTCGACAATCTCGCGGCGGCCTATGTCTCGACGCAGTATCGCGCCGCCGTACCGATGATCTTCCTGATCGCCGTCATCCTGTTCCGGCCGCAGGGCTTGCTCGGCCGTGCCGAGGAGCGCACAGTATGAGCGGCTTCGCCAAACCCCTGAAGATCGCGCTCGGCCTTGCAATCATCGCCGCGCTGATCGTCGTCCCCATGAACTTCAACCGCTACGGCCTGTTCATCCTGAGCCAATGGGCGGTGATGAGCATCGCGGCGATGGGGCTCAATCTCACGCTCGGCTATGCCGGCCAGGTCTCGCTGGCGCAGGGCGCCTTCGTCGGCATCGGCGCCTATGCCGCCGCGATCATGACCACACACGGTTGGCCGCTGCCGGCGGCGATTCTGGTGGCGATCGTCTTGAGCTTTGCGATCGGCTGGGTGCTCGGCTATCCCGCGCTTCGCGTGCAGCACCATTACCTCGCCTTCGTTACCCTCGCCTTCTCCACGCTGGCCTTCCTGGTGTTCCGCAACGAAAGCTGGCTGACCGGCGGCATTTACGGCATCTCCAACATCCCGCGCCCGCACATCTTCGGCATCGCGACCAACAAGCCGCTGCCGTTCTACTATGTCTGCCTCGGCTCGCTCGCGATCGTCGCGCTGGCGGTGTGGTGGCTGATCCGTTCGCCCTGGGGCCGCGCCTTCATGGCGCTGCGCGAAAATCCCTTGCGCGCGCAATCGCTCGGCGTCGATACCCGCCGCTACACGCTGATGGCCTTCGCGATCGGCTCGGCGCTCGGCGGCGTCGCCGGCGCGCTCTATGCGCCGCTGACGCAATATATCGATCCCGTGCCGTTCAACCTGTCGCTCTCGCTCGACCTCCTGATGATGGTGATCGTCGGCGGCGCCGGCTTTTATTTCGGCCCGTTCCTGGGCGCGATGATCGCGGTGCTGCTGCCGGAATGGCTGCGCTTCACGGAAGGCTATTACCTGATGCTCTACGCGGTCGCCGTGATGCTGCTGCTGATCTGGTCGCCGACGGGCATTCTGGGAATCCTCGATCGCTATCTCGCCGAACGCCGCACCAAGGCGGCGTCCGCGCTGCGCGCCGTCGCAAAGTCGCGCCTGGAGACGGTGCAATGAGTGCGGTTCTGGAAGTCACCGACATCAAGAAGAGCTTTGGCGGCATCCACGCCGTCAACGGCGTCTCGTTCGACGTGCGCGAGGGCGAAATCCTCGGCCTGATCGGCCCGAACGGCTGCGGCAAATCCACGCTGTTCAACTGCATCCTCGGCCAGCTCACGCCGACAGGCGGCGAAGTGAAGCTCGATGGACAGGTCGTCACGGGCTTGCGCCCCTCCGAGCTCAACAAGCTCGGGGTCAGCCGCACCTTCCAGCTGTTGCAGGTGTTCCCAAAGCTCTCGGTGCGCGAGAACCTGATCCTCGCCGGACAGGAGCACCAGGGCAACATGGCCTCGCGCCTGGTCGGCCGCTCCGATGCCGGGCTGACGGAAGCCGCCAACCAGATGATCGGCTTCTTCAAGCTCGATCATCTCGCCGAGGAGCCAGCCGGCGGTCTCTCCTACGGTCAGCAGAAGCTGCTCGATGCCGCCATGGCCTTCATGGGCGGACCGCGCCTCGTGCTGCTCGACGAGCCCGCGGGCGGCGTCAACCCGTCGATGCTGGCGGACCTCAAGGAGCGCCTGGTCGCGATCAACCGCGAGAAGAATGCCACCTTCGTCGTGATCGAGCACAACATGGAGTTCGTGATGTCGCTGTGCTCGCGCGTGATGGTGATGGCGGAAGGCAAGGTGCTGGCGATGGGCCGGCCCGGCGAGGTCCGCAAGAACCCCGCCGTGATCGAAGCCTATCTCGGACATTAAAGCGCGATGGAGATTAGAATGAACTGTCATCGCGCTTTAGCCTTGTTGTTCGAGCATGATCTTGTCGGAAAACCGCTGCGCACTTTTCCGGATCATGCTGTAGGGAGCGAGTGATGAGCAACCCGATCCTCTCGGTCCACAACCTCGTCGGCGGCTACGGCAAGATGACGATCTTGAACGGCACGACGTTTGCCGTTCCTTCAGCCACGATCACCACGATCATCGGCCCGAATGGCGCCGGCAAGTCGACGGTGTTCAAGGCCATCTTCGGCCTGCTCAGGCTGCGTGAAGGCAAGATCAGCTTTGCCGGCCGCGATGTCACCAATCTGAGCCAGCGCGCGCTGCTCAACGCCGGCATCTGCTACGTGCCGCAGGGCCGCAACATCTTTCCCGAACTGTCGGTGCGCCACAATATCGAGCTCGGCGGCGTTGCTGCCGACAAGGGCCTCGACCTGCCCAAACGGATCGAGGCGGCGCTCGACCTGTTTCCGGCGCTGCGACGCAAGTCCGCGCAGCAGGCCTCGACGCTCTCGGGCGGTGAGCAGAAGCAGCTCGAGATCGCCCGCTCGCTGCTGCTCGAGCCGAAGCTGGTGCTGATCGACGAGCCCTCGATCGGACTGTCGCCGCTGATGGTGCAGCAGACCTTCGACATCCTCAAGAGCTTGCGCGATCGCGGCGTCACCATCCTGATGATCGAGCAGAACGCACGCTCGGCGCTGGAGATCTCCGACACCGGCATCGTGCTCGAGCTTGGCCAGACCCGCATGGTCGACGACGCCAAGCGCACTTTGAACGATCCGCGCATCGGGCAGCTCTTCCTCGGTGGCGCCATGGAGGAGAGTGCGGCATGAGCGCGAAGATGCGGATCGCCGTGGCCGGCGCCGGCCTGATCGGCCGTCGCCATATCGAGTTGATCGAGTCCTCCCGGGATTGCGAGCTCGCCGGCATCGCGGACCCCTCGCCGGCCGCAAAGGACTATGCGCTGGCGCATGGCGTGCCCTGCTATGCGGACCATCGCGCCCTGCTGGCAGAAGAGAAGCCCGACGGCCTCATTGTTGCCTCGCCCAATACGCTGCACTTGCCGATGGCGCTCGACTGCGCCGCAGCCGGCGTGCCGGCTTTGATCGAGAAGCCGGTGACCGAGACGGTCGCCACCGCACAGCGCCTGTGCGCGGCGGTGAGACGCACCGGCGTGCCGATGCTGGTCGGCCATCACCGCCGGCATAATCCCATCATCAAGTCGGCCCGCGAGACGGTGGCGGGCGGCAAGCTCGGCCAGCTCACCGCCGTGGTCGGGCTGTGGCTCCTGAAGAAGCCCGACGATTATTTCGAGGTGGCATGGCGGCGCGAAGCGGGCGGCGGGCCGCTGCTGATCAATCTCATCCACGACATCGACAATCTCCGCTTCATCTGCGGCGAGATCGTCGCGGTGCAGGCGCTGACCTCGAACAAGGTGCGCGGCTTCGCGGTCGAGGACACCGCCGCGCTGCTGCTGCGCTTTGCGAACGGCGCGCTGGGAACGGTGACCGTGTCCGATGCGACGCCGGCGCCTTGGAGCTGGGAGCTCTCCTCAGGCGAGAACCGAGCCTATCCCAAGCAGGACCAGCCCTGCTACATCTTCTCGGGCACCGCGGGTTCGCTCTCCGTGCCGAACATGGAGCTGTGGTCATACGCGCAGCAGCCCGGCTGGTACGCGCCGCTGTCGCGCGCGACCATCGCGCCGCCCGCGTTCGATCCGCTGGTCGAGCAGCTCCGGCATTTCTGCGCGATGATCGCCGGCCGCGAACAGCCGCTGATCTCGGTCGAGGACGCGATGGGAACGCTTGCCGTCGTCGAAGCCGTCAGCGAGGCCGCGCGCACGGGGCAAACAATCTCGCCGGGACGGATCATGGAGCAGGCCGCATGAACAAGCGCTCGATCGCCACCGTCTCCCTCTCAGGCAGCCTCGACGAAAAGCTCCGCGCCATCGCCGCCGCCGGCTTCGATGCGGTCGAGATCTTCGAGAACGACCTGCTGTCGTTCGGCGCCGGCCCGCGCGATATCGCGAAAATGTGCGCGGACCTCGATCTCGAGATCTGTGCGTTCCAGCCGTTCCGCGATTTCGAGGGCATGCCGGAGCCGCAGCGCGCGCGCAACTTCGCCCGCGCGATGCGCAAGTTCGACCTGATGCAGGAGCTCGGCACCGATCTCTTGCTGATCTGCTCCAACGTTTCGCCCGCCTCGCTCGGCGGCATCGACCGCGCCGCGGACGATTTTCGCGAGCTCGGCGAGCGCGCAGCGAAGCGGGGCTTGCGCGTCGGCTATGAGGCGCTGGCCTGGGGCCGCCACGTCAACGATTATCGCGACGCCTGGGAGATCGTGCGCCGCGCCGATCATCCCGCAATCGGCGTCATCCTCGACAGCTTCCACGCCCTGGCGCCTGGCTTTCCAACCCGCGCCATGGCCTCGATCCCCGGCAACAAGATCTTTCTGGTGCAGCTCGCTGACGCGCCGAGGCTCGAGCTCGACATCCTGTCGTGGAGCCGGCACTTCCGCTCCTTCCCCGGCCAGGGCGACCTGCCGGTTGGCGATTTCATGGCGGCGATCGCGGCGACCGGCTATGCCGGGCCGCTGTCGCTGGAAATCTTCAACGACCAGTTCCGCGCCGGCTCGGCAGCACAGACCGCGGTCGACGGCCTGCGCTCGCTGATCCTGCTGGAGGACCAGCTCGCACCGGATTGGCCGAAATTCGCGGGCAAGCAGCTGGCGCCGAAGGCGAAGAGCCGCGGCACCGGCTTCATCGAGTTTGCCGTCAACGAGAGCAAGGCCGGCGAGCTTGCCCGCCTGTTCTCACAGCTCGGCTTCCGCAAGAGCGGCCAGCACCGCAGCAAGGCGGTGGAGCGCTGGTCGCAGGGCAAGGTCGAGCTCGTCGTCAATTGCGAGACCGACGGCTTTGCGCATTCGCACTATGTCACCCACGGGCCCGGAGTCTGCGCCATCGCGCTCGACGTCGACGATGCCGGCCGCGCCATGCAGCGCGCCGAGACGCTGAAGGCGCGCACCTTCTATCAGCCGGTCGGGCCGGGCGAGCTCGAGATCCCCGCGATCCACGGCGTCGGCGGCAGCCTGCTCTATTTTCTCGACCAGGACGGCAAGAACTGGGACACCGATTTCGAACCGGTTGCAAGCGATGCAAGTGCCGATGCCCTGCTCGCCGTCGACCACATCGCGCAGTCGATGCCCTATGACGAGATGCTGTCCTGGCTGCTGTTCTACACCGGCATTCTCGATCTGAAGCGCCTGCCGCAGATGGAGATCGCCGACCCCAGAGGCCTCGTGCAGAGCCAGGCCGTCATCAACACCGACCAGAGCCTGCGCTTCGTGCTCAACGGCTCCTCCGCCAACCGCACCCTGCCGGCGCGCTTCATCTCCGAGTTCTTCGGCTCGGGCGTGCAGCATGTCGCCTTCGCGTGTCAGGATATTTTTGCGACCGTCGCCGCGATGCGCCGGCGCGGCGCGGGCTTCCTGGACATCCCCGACAATTACTACGACGACATCGAAGCCAAATACGATCTTTCGCCCGAACTGATGGCGCAGCTGCGCGCCAACCACATCCTCTACGACCGCGAGGGCGACGGCGAATTCTTCCAGGTCTACACCCACATCTTCGACGAGCGCTTCTTCTTCGAGATCGTCGAGCGCAGGAATTATCAGGGTTTTGGCGCCGCCAACGCCGGCATCAGGCTCGCGGCGCAAGCGCGTGAGGTGCGCCCTGTGAGCATGCCGCGGGTGTAGGTCTTCGCCTCGCCCCGCCTGCGGGGAGAGGCCGACGCGCGCAGCGCGGCGGGTGAGGGGCACTCTCCGCGAGTCACATCGCAATCAGAAACGAAGGTCCCTCAACGCGTCATTGCGAGCGCAGCGAAGCAATCCAGAAATCCCTCCGCGAAAAGACTCTGGATTGCTTCGCTGCGCTCGCAGTGACGATGTGGAGGCTATCGAGGAATGCGACTCGCCCCACCCCTGCGGAGACTCCCCCTCACCCCAACCCTCTCCCCGCAAGCGGGGAGAGGGAGAAGTACGACTTCACTTCATCTTGCACTTGTCGTGGAAACGATCCTGGTCGTTCTCGACGATGGTGGCGACGGTCTTCAGGGCGAGCTGGCCTTCGGAATCCTTGACCACGTCCTGCAGGTAGAAGTTCTGGATCGGGATGTGGTTGTTGCCGTACTTGAACGCGCCCCGCACCGATTTGAAGTTCACCTTCTCCATCTCGGCCTTCATCGCGTCCTTCTTGGAGGTGTCGCCCTTCACGGCGACGACGGCGCTGTTGATCAGGTTCGCGGCGTCGTAGGACTGCGCGCCGTAGAAGGTCGGACGCAGGCCGGGGTACTTCTTGCGGTAGTCGGCGACGAAGCGCTTGTTCTGCTCGTTGGGGAGGTCGTTGACCCATTGCTGCGCGCCGGGCACCCCAAGCGCGTTCTCCTTCTGGAGCGGCAGGGAGAGCTCGTCGATGGTGAAGGCGGTGTAGAGCGGCATCGTGCTCTTCAGCCCGGCCTGAGCATATTGGTTCAGGAATTGCACGCCCGCAGCACCTGGATAGAACACGAAGATCGACTCGGCGCCGGAGGCACGCGCCTTGGAGAGCTCGGCCGAGAAGTCGAGCTGGCTCGGCCACACCGTGTATTCCTCACCCACGACCTGCCCCTTGAAGGTGCTCTTGACGCCCGCCAGCATGTCCTTGCCGGCGGCGTAGTTCGGGCCGATCAGGAACACCGACTTGACGCCCTTCTGGTTCATATAGGTGCCGACCGCCTGCGGCGTCTGGTCGTTTTGCCAGGAGGTCGAGAATACGTAAGGCGAGCACAGCTCGCCCGCGAGCTGCGACGGACCGGCATTGGCCGAGATCAGGAAGGTCTGCGAGTCCACGGCGGTCTTGAGCGAGGCCAAGAGCACGTTCGACCAGATGTAGCCGACGATGAAATCGACCTTGTCCGACTGCACCAGCTTCTCGGTCTTCTGCTTGCCGACGTCGGGCTTCTGGCCGTCGTCCTCGTAGATCACCTCGACCGGCTTGCCGGCCATCTTGCGGCCGAGATGATCGAGCGCGAGCTCGAAGGAATTGCGCATGTCGTTGCCGATCACGGCGGTCGGGCCGCTGAAGGTCGAGACGAAACCGATCTTGATGGTGTCGCCGGCAGATGCCGGGCCTGCCAGCACCAGCGCCGTTGCGCCCGCCAGCCAGAATGCCGTCCTCATAACCACTCCCCTCCTTATTATCGGTCCCGGAAGCGGGGTGATCGCCGCTCCAGGCCTGTCTCTATTGAAACGCAAAATCTGTCGCGCTGCCAATGGCTCAGCGTCCACCCCTGCACCATATTTCGCCCCGATCGGCGATGGCAAGAAATATAATTCTACTCACTTGGACGGAGGCTGCGGCGCTTTTTCGCGCCGGATCGATACACCAGGCCTATGCGACGATTGATGACGGCTATTGGACCGCGGCGCCCAATCCGCACTTAAATGATGGCGAGCAGCAGCGAGATTCGAGGGTTAAATCATGGCCGCAAATCCCCACCGCGTCGTCATCGTCGGCGCCGGCTTCGGCGGGCTGGAGGCGACTTACCGGCTTGCGGGCGCCCCGGTCCAGATCACGCTGATCGACCGCCGCAATCATCATCTGTTCCAGCCGCTTCTCTACCAGGTCGCGACCGCCTCGCTCGCGACCAGCGAGATCGCCTGGCCGATCCGCCATCTCATGCGCGACCGACGCGAGGTGACGACACTGTTTGCCACGGTGAGCGGCGTCGATGCCGAGCGACGCCACGTGCTGATCGACGACGGCAGCGAGGTGCCTTATGACACGCTGGTGCTGGCCACCGGTGCGCGGCACGCCTATTTCGGCCATGACGAATGGGAGCAGTTCGCGCCCGGCCTGAAGACGCTGGAGGATGCGACCACCTTGCGTCGGCACATCCTGGTGGCATTCGAGCGCGCCGAGCGCGAGACCGATCCGAAGCGGCGCGCGGCGCGGCTCACCTTCGTCATCGTCGGCGCCGGCCCGACCGGCGTCGAGCTCGCCGGCACCATCGCCGAGATGGCGCATCACACTTTGCCCGGCGATTTCCGCAACATCGATACGCACAAGGCACGCGTGGTGCTGATCGAGGCGGGCCCGCGCGTGCTCGCCGGCTTTCCCGACGAGCTCTCGGCCTATGCGCAGGCCTCGCTGGAAAAGATCGGCGTCGAGGTCGTGCTCGGCCAAGCCGTCACCGAGATCAATCGCGAGGGCGTCGTGTTCGGCGGCAAGCTGCTCGAGGCGAAGACACGGATCTGGGCCGCCGGCGTGCGCGCCTCGCCCGCCGCCGAATGGCTCGACGCGCCCAGCGATCGCGCCGGGCGCGTGTTGGTCGAGGCCGACCTGACGATTCCCGGTCATCCCGAGATCTTCGCGATCGGCGATACCGTCAGCATCAATGCCTGGGACGGCAAGCCCGTGCCCGGCATCGCGCCGGCCGCCAAGCAGCAGGGCCGCCATGTCGCCGAGACCATCAGAGCGCGCCTGCGCGGCGCTGCGACCGGCCCGTTCCGCTACAAGCATGCCGGCAGCCTCGCCCAGATCGGCAAGCGGCTCGCGGTGATCGATTTCGGCCGCGTCAGGCTGCGCGGCGCCATCGCATGGTGGATCTGGGGCATCGCCCACATCTACTTCCTGATCGGCCTGCGCCACCGCCTCAGCGTCGCGCTGAGCTGGCTCTGGATCTACGCGCGAGACCAGCGCGCCGCGCGGTTGATCACGCAGGGGTCGAGCAAGGTAGTGGGGTGAGCTTCGCCCTCGTTCCCGGAGGCAGCCGCGGCATGAAATGTCGCGACGCTGCGTCCGGGATACGAGATTGCCGACGCGTGATGAGCTACGGCGTCTTGCAGACGAAATTCGCGGCATCCTCGCTGTCGCCCTGCCCGGAATACGCGGCGTAGCTCGGATACGGGCAGAGCGGCCGCGTGCGGCCAGGGCTCCAGGACGCGGGGACTTCCTTGTTGGCGGGACTGGCCGACGCGATGATGCGCTCGGGCGCCCTGCCCTTCTCTACCCAGTCGGTCAGCGCGGCCAGCGCATCGAACTTGTCGAGCGTGACGCCGCCACCGCAATGCGTTTCGCCGGGAATCGTGAACAGGCGGGCGACGGTGTCGGCCTGCCCCTGCAGGTTCTTGTTCAGCCGGTCGTACCAGCGGATGGTGTCGTTCACCGAGAACACGGGATCGGCCTGGCCATGATAGATCAGCATCTTGCCACCGGACTTCTGGAGCGATGCGAGCTTGGGATCATCGATGTCGGGCGGCGTCATGAAGTCCATGGCCGATTCCGTGAAGGTCGCATCCTTGGCAAAAATCTTCGGCGCGTCCTTGTCGAAGTCATAGGCCTTCAGTGCCTCGACCAGCTTCTCATTGCTGCCTTCGACCACGACTGGCGGTGTCGAGAAGATGTAGTTCAGCGAAGCTGCGCCCATGGTGGCGATGATCGGATAATTGTTCCAGGGCGCGATGGGGCTCTCGACCTTCCAGGTGCGCCAATTGCCCGTGCCGATGCCGCCATCGAGGGGCCAGTCGGAATAGAGCGCCTCACCTTTCGAATTTTTCGGTCCGGCGAGACTCATCTTCAGGGCGTCGACCTTGGCTTCGGACAAACAGGCGCTGTTCTGCCCCGGCGCGCAGACCAGGCTCTTGAGATCGAAGGCCTTCTGACAGGCGGCGAGATTGGCCGTCAGCCCATCCTTGACGCCGTCGAGCGCATCGCAGGCCTCCGTGATACGTGAGGAAACGAGTTGAGCGTCCTCCTTGGTGATGGACTTGCGCAGATCGGAATCAGCTTTCAGGAAGGCCTGCACGTCCCAGGCGTGCTGGATTGCAGCGCGCGGGAGGTCGAAGCCAGGATTGCCGACGAGGAAGCCGTCGTAGTTTTCCGGCATGCGCGACGCCGCGACCATGGCGTGACGTCCGCCGTTCGAGCATCCCGCCATATAGGAGCGATCCGGCTTTCGCCCGTAATGCAGGGCGATGATTTGCTTTGCGATCGGCGACAGCCTCATGTCGGCGGCATAGCCATAGTCGCGCCGCGCCTGCGGATCGAGGCCGAACGCCGCGCCGGCAGTCAGGCCCAGCGACTTGTTCGCGGGGTCCGAGCCGGAATGACCACTGTCCGACGACAGCACGGCAAAGCCGCGCGCCAGTGGCACTGTGCCACCGAAGGCTAACCCCTCGGGCAGGCTGCCAAGAGCGGGCACGATCACGCCGTCATTGCCGCCATTCACCTGATGCAGGAAGCGGCCGTTCCACTCGGCCGGCAATCGCAATTCGAACCCGATGGCGTACTGCTTCCCGTCGACTCCGGTGCGCCGGTTGGCAAGCCCCGTCAAAATACAATGCTTGGGGAGACCGTTGGCGGCGTCCTGCGTTTTGGACCCGGTGATCTCGACACCGGAGCTGCCGAGCGAAGCGGTGGTGACCGGCGAGCAGGCCTCGCCATCGGCGCGAGCCAAGGCGGTCGATCCCAGAACCGCGGCCAGCGCGGCGGTTGACATCAAGCCAGTCCTCATGGCGGACCTCCCTGTTTAGTTATATATTATAATTATTACCTCCATTTCATAGTTTGGCAAGTGCCGCCGGCACTGCGTCGGAGGTACAACACCTTTTACTTCACCAGCTCGCATCCGCCTTCCGCCAGCGGGCGGAACGCCTGATCGGCGGGAATGGTCGAGACCAGCTTGTAATAGTCGTAGGGATATTTCGACTCCTCCGGCTTCTTCACCTCAAACAGATACATCGGATGCACGACGCGACCGTCCTGGCGGATCGTGGTGTCGCCGAACAGCTTGTCCTTGCCTTTGAACTTCTTCATCTCGGGCACAACGCTTTTGGCATTGTCGCTGCCGGTGGCCGCGACGGCGTTGAGATAAGCGAGCGTGGAAGCATAGACCCCGGCCTGGTTGCCGCTCGGCATCTTGCCGTTCATGCCTGGGCGCGCGGCGAACCGCTTGGCAAAGGCGCGGGTATCGTCGTTCATGTCCCAGTAGAAGGCTTCCATGAGCTGGAGCCCCTGCGCGACCTTGATGCCCATACCGTGGATGTCGTTGATGAAGAGCAGGAAGGCGACGAGCTTCTGGCCGCTCTGCTGGATGCCGAACTCGGCGGCCTGCTTCACTGCGTTGATGGTGTCGCCGCCGGCATTGGCAAGCCCGATCACCTGCGCCTTGGAACTCTGCGCCTGCAGCAGGAAGGACGCGAAATCGGAGGTGCCGAGCGGATGCTTGGACGAGCCCAGCACCTTGCCGCCATGCGACTCGATGTATTTCTGCGCTTCCGCCTCGATGCCCTTGCCGAGCGCGTAATCGACCGTGAGGAAATACCAGTCCTTGCCGCCGCGTGACACCATCGCCGCCGCCGTGGTGTTGCCGGTCGCCCAGGCGTCGTTGACCCATTGGATCGTGTTGGGCGAGCAGGCCTTGCCGGTGAGGTCCGAGCTTGCGGTCGAGGACGCCAGGAAGGTCATGCGGCTGTCGCGCAGCAACGCGTTGATCGAGAGGCCGACGGCCGAGTTCGGCACGTCGACGATGGCGTCGACGCCCTCGACGTCCAGCCATTTGCGCGCGATGGCGTTGCCGACATCGGCCTTGTTCTGGTGATCGGCATAGACGATCTCGACCTTGATACCTTTGCCGCCGCCGTTGAAATCCTCCGCCGCCATGCGCGCGGCCTCGACCGAGCCCATGCCATTGGTGTCCTGGAAGATGCCGGAGATGTCGTTGAGCACGCCGACTCGCACGACGTTGTCGGATATCTCGGCGCTTGCCGCACCCGACGCAAGACTCGCGGCCAGCACGAGTGTCCACTTCAGACGTTTCATCATGTCCCTCCCTGGTTGGTCGATTGCCGGTCTTTGCCGGCGCGTTTGAGAAAAATCAGACCTGGCGCTCCGGCAGTCTCAGCACGAGCCCGTCGAGCTCGGGCGTGATCTTGATCTGGCAGGACAGGCGGCTCGTCGGTCGCCGCTCAGCGGCGGTGCCGTCGAGCAGCGCGTTCTCGTCGTCGGCCATCGCCGGCAGGCGCACGAGCCAGCTCTCGTCGACATAGACGTGGCAGGTTGCACACATCGCGTTGCCGCCGCATTCGGCCAAAATGCCGTCGATGCCGTGACGGGTCGCGGCCTCCATGGCGCTCTCGCCGCCTGAAGTTTCGACGCGGTCGGACTTGCCGTCGGGACGGATGAAGATGATGGCGGGCATCGAGGCTCCTCGTCAGGCCGGGGTGATGGTGACAGGCAGGCTGTCGAGCCCGCGCAGCGTGTTGTTGAAGCGGCGTTTGGGCTCGCCCGTGATCTCGATCTTCGCGATGCGGCGTGCCAGCGCCGTCAGCATCACTTCGCCTTCGAGGCGGGCGACGAGCTGGCCGACGCACATGTGGATGCCGGATCCGAAGCCGACATGGCCGGAAGTGCGGCGGGTGATGTCATAACTGTCGGGCCGGTCCCAGCGCCTGGGATCGCGATTGGCGGCGGCGAGGAACATCAGCACCTTTTCGCCCTCGCCTATTCGAGCCCCGGCCAGTTCGACCTCGCGCGTCGTGGTGCGGAAGAAGGTCTGCACCGGGCTCTCGAAACGCACCGCCTCCTCGAAAGCCCCACGGGCGAGCGAAAGATCCTCGCGCAAGCGCTGCCACTGATCGGGAAAGCGCGCGAGGCAATAGACGGCGGCGCCGATGCCGTTGACCGTCGTGTCGAGTCCGGCCGACAGCAGCGAGCGCACTAGCAGCGGTGCTTCGGTGGACGTGATAGCACCCTCGTCGACCTGCGCGTGAATGCAGGCCCCGAAGCCGCCGGGTGCCAGATTTTCGCGCTGGCACTGCTCGGCAACATAGGCCTGATGCGGCGCTGAGCGTTCGATCGCCTCCTGGCGCAACTGGTTGGGCGGACCAAAGGCGTTGAACACGACGCTGGCATAGGGAATCAGATGCTCGCGCCCCTCCGGCTTCAGGCCGAGCGCATCGGGGAAAATCGACAGCGGATAGGCCTCGGCGAGGTCGGCGATCGCATCAAAACTGCGCTTGTCGAGCAGCGCGTCGACCCGTTCTTCCGCTGCCGCGGCAAAACGATCGCGCACCTGCTTCATCACCGTCGGCGACAGCACTTTGGACAGTACGGCGCGGGTGCGGGTGTGCGCAGGCGGATCGGCCTCCAGGATCAGGCTCGGCGGGCGCCACGGCGTTTCCTTCTTGAAGTCGGAAAGCCCGACGCCGCGGCTGGAGCAGAAGGCGGCGGGATCGTTCAACACCGCGTGGACCTCGGCATAGCGCGCCACGCCATAGAGCTTCCATTTGTCTAGATAAACCACCGGGCCGGCCTCCCGCAGCAGCTCATGGGCCGGATAGGGATCGGCAAAAAACGTCATGTCGAAGGGATCGACGTCGAGATGCGGGACGCCCGATCCCGCGGAGCCGAACGCAGTCATGGAAGAGCTCCCTCATTTTGATCTTGTGAAAGGGCGGCGCATGCCCTTAGGTCTTTGGGCCCGCCGCGAATCAGAAGCCCGATATGCCGCCGTCCTCGACCAGAGCCCGCCAGAAGCCCGCGCCCAATGATGCGGGACCGACGCTCGATCTCGACCGGTACGTCCCGGCGTTCATCACTTTCATCGCCAACAAGCTTTCGAACAGCGCGACCGCGTTCTATCAGCGCGAGTTCGGTGTCAACGTCACCGAATGGCGGATCATGTCGCTGCTGGCGATCGAACCCGGCATTCCGGCCTCGCGCATCTGCCACGTCATTGGCTTCGACAAAGGGCCGGTGAGCCGGACCCTGGCTGGGCTGGAAAAGCGTGGGCTGGTGTCGATCCGCACCGACCCGAATGACGGCCGCACCCACTCGATCTCGTTGACGGCGAAGGGCCGCGCCACCCACGACAAGGTGATCGTCGCTGCGTTCGAACGCGAGCGGCGGCTGTTGTCCTGCCTCAGCAAGGACGAGCGCGAGGTGCTGATCGATCTCTTGCGCCGGCTGCATGAAAATCTCGGCGCGGTGACCGGCGGCACCGAAAGCTGACGGGTCGCGCGCGGCGCGCAGTCTCCCGTCATTCCCGGTCATGCGCCGGCATTTGCCGACGGCACCCCTTCTGCCGTGCATTGCTTCCTCCAGAAAAAGAACGCAGCGGTTCGCCCGCCGTCATCTCAGTCCGGAACGGTTCGCACAAATTAGTTGCTAAGGCAACAAAAGAATCGGCAGGATAATGCGGCAGGGTTCCCGCCCGTCATTCCGGGGCGCGCGTAGCGCGAACCCGGAATCCATCGTGCACCACCCTGCGGTGAAATGGATTTCGGGCTCGCGCCAAGAGGCGCGCCCCGGAATGACAGCGGAATGTGGCGTCGCTAACTTGGCCTTTACAACCCGATCCACTCCCCCGACGCATCATCGTTCAGCCGCGCTACCGCCTCTGCACGCCGCGCCAGCACCGCGCGCTGGTTGATGTAGCCCTTGTCGGTGATCTCGCCGCCGTCGACCGAGGGCGGCTCGGCGAGCAGCAGCGCGCGGGTGGCGTGGCCGGAGGAGTTGGCGCTCTGCTGTTTCAGCTTCGCCAGCCCCTCTGCGATTGCCGTTCTGATCTTGTCATGCGCGAGCACCTCGCTCGCGCCCACGGTCTCGGGCAGACCGGCATGGGCGCGGCAAGCCGCAAGATTCGGGAACACCAGGAAGCGCACCTCGTCACCGCCGTGACCGGCGACGACGATGTCCTGCGCCAACGGCGCCAGCGCGGCGATGCCGGCAACGCGCAAGCCGCCGACGCTGACCCAGGTGCCGGAATTGAGCTTGAAGTCCTCGGCGACGCGGCCGTCGAAGAACAGGCCGCGCTCGGGGCGCGCGCTATCGGCAAGCTTCACCGCATCGCCGATCAGGTAGAAGCCCTCCTCGTCGAACGCCTGCTTCGTCAGCTCCGGTGCCTTCCAATAGCCGGGCGTGACGTTGGGGCCGCGCACCCGCACCTCCAGCTTGTCGCCGGAGGTGACGAGCTTCAGCTCGGTGCCGGGAATGGGTACGCCGATGTTGCCGGAGCGCTCGGCGAGGAAATGACAGTCGGTGGCGAGCGGTGAGGTTTCCGTCGAGCCCCAGGCCGAGACCATCGGCAGCGCGCGGCCGACAGTCTCGAGCGAGAGCTCTGCGAGCGCATCCCACAGATTCTGCGGCAGCGCGGCGCCGGCGTAGAAGGCGAATTTCACCTCGCCGAAGAAGCGGCGGCGCAATTCCTCGTCGCTGCGCAGTGCCGCGATCAGCATGTCGAAGCCGCGCGGCACGTTGAAATAGACCGTCGGCATCACGCTTCTGAGGTTGGCGAGCGAGGTCGCGAACAGGCCGGGCGCGGGTTTGCCGCCGTCGATGTAGAGCGCGCCGCCGTTGCGCAGCACGAGGTTGAAATTGTGGTTGGCGCCGAAGGTGTGGCTCCAGGGCAGCCAATCGAGAATGACGAGATCGCGGCTCTGTTCGAGGAAGGTCCAGGTCTGCGCCTTGGCCTGCTGGCTCGACGTCAGCATGCGCTGGGTGTTGATGACGGCTTTCGGCGTGCCGGTCGAGCCCGAGGTGAACAGGAATTTTGCGATCGTGTCCGGCGTCACCGCGGCGAAGGCTTTTGCGACCTCGGGCGTCTCGGGCGTTGCCGCAACGGTGCGAAACGCGAGCGCGTCGGCGTCATCGGCATTGCCGCTGATGATCTGCGCGCTGTGCAGCGGCTTGATGGCGGCCAGCGCTGGTGCGAACGGCTGGAGCGCAGAGACGTAGATCGCGCCCGGATCGAGCAGCGCAATCATGCTCTTGAGCTTGTCGAAATCCTTCGACATCAGCGAATAGGCCGGCGAGATCGCCGCCGAGGGCACGCCGACATGCTGGGCGGCAAGCGCGAGCAGCGCATGATCGATGCTGTTGTCGGAGAGGATCGCGAGCGGGCGCTCCGCGCTGAGATTTTGCGCCAGGATCCAGGACGCGGCGGCGCGCACCTTCCGCAGCGCCTGTGCATAGGTGACGGTGGTCCAGGGCATTTCGACATTGCCGCGCTCGGCGAGGAAGATCGCATCCGGCCTTTGCTGCGCCCATCGCTCCAGCCAATCGCCGGTGCAGCGCGCACTCTCGCCGAGAGGCTCGGGCGAGCGCAGAACGATGCTGCCGTCGGGCCGACGCTCTGCGACGGTCCTTGGCGTTGCGAACAGGCCCGCAACGTCACCATGTGAGGCGACTGTCATGTGTTTCCTCCTCCATCCCGGATGCAGGATTGGCCGCAGCCTCGTTCCGGGCCGCTTTGGCCATAATGTTTGGCACGCCAATTGTTGTCGTCAACAACAATCTTTCGCTTCGGAGCCGGGGGCGCTAGGATTGCACGACAGGAGACGCCGACGTGCCACCCACCGCAGCCCGGGCCGACACCCGCCAATCCCCACGCAAGCGCGCCGGCAACGGCGCAGCACGCAGCGATGTCGCCGATGATGTCGGTCTCGACGCATTGGTCGGCCACGCCGGCTATGCGGTGCGGCGCTTCCAGATCTGGATCTTTCAGGACTTCATCAAGACGCTCGGCGAGGTCGACATCAGGCCGACGCAATATTCGGTGCTGACCGTGATCGGCGCCAATCCGGGCCTGTCGCAGATGGCGGTGGCAAAACGCCTCGGCATCGAGCGCGCCCGGCTGGTGCACCTGCTCGACAGCCTCGAACAGCGCAAGCTGGTGAAGCGGATCAAGTCGAAGCAGGACCGGCGCTCGCATGCCCTGCACCTCACCGCGCAGGGCGAGACGGCGCTCGAAAAGTTCAAGCGGCTCGCGGCCGAGCACGAGCGGCACGTCGAGGCGAAGATCGGCAAGGAGAACCGGGCGGAGCTGCTCCGAATCCTCTCCGGCTTCACCTGATCTCGGCTGCCCATGATTTGGGCAGATGCACGCGAGAGGTCGCCGATGCGGCCGGCCGCGCGCCGGCCGAAATATCCTCCAAGCCACTGATCCCACGATAAGATCCGGCACGGTCATCCTGCCCGGAATCTGTACACAATGGCACATCGCTTGCTTCACTCCGGGCGAAGACGAATTGCCGGAGTATTGCCGCCATGGGGGCCGAGCAGCCTGAAACGATCGCCGCGATTGTGGCCGCGCACCGCGCGGGCCGGCTTTCGCCGGCAGAGACGGTCGCGCGGACCTATCGGCGCATCCGCGATCACAACGATCCCGCCGTGTTCATCAGCCTGCGCGACGAGAAGGACGCGATCGCGGAGGCCGACAAGCTCGCGGCCCGGGCGGATGCGGCCAGCCTGCCGCTATACGGCGTGCCGGTTGCGGTGAAGGACAATATCGACGCGCTTGGCTTTCCCACAACCGCGGCCTGCCCGGCTTTCTCCTACACGCCCACACACGACTCGACCGCCGTCGAGCGCCTGCGCGCTGCCGGGGCGATCATCATCGGCAAGACCAATCTCGACCAGTTCGCGACCGGCCTCGTCGGCGTCCGTTCGCCCTACGGCATTCCCAGGAATTCGATCCGCGAGGATCTCATTCCCGGCGGCTCGAGCTCGGGCTCGGCCACCGCGGTCGGCGCCGGGCTGGTGCCGCTGTCGCTCGGCACCGACACGGCCGGCTCGGGCCGCGTGCCGGCGATGCTCAACAATATCGTCGGGCTGAAGCCGAGCCTCGGCATGATCTCGACCGCAGGCCTGGTGCCGGCCTGCCGTACGCTCGACTGCATCTCGGTGTTCGCACTCACGGTGGACGATGCCGCGCTCGCGCTGTCGGTGATGGCAGGGCCCGACCAGGCCGATCCCTTCTCGCGCGACCGGCCGCTCGGCGCGATCACGCCGATGCCGGCAAAGCTGCGCCTGGGCGTGCCGCGCAACGGCCAGCTGATCTTTTTCGGCGACAGGAAAGCGGAAGCCGCCTACGGCGATGCGCTGAGGCGATGGACCGCGCTTGGGGCAACGCCGGTCGAGTTCGACCTCGAGCCGTTCTATGAGACGGCGCGGCTGCTCTATGAGGGTCCCTGGGTCGCCGAGCGTTACCTCGTGATCAAGAACCTGCTGGCGTCCGCGCCTGATGCGATCCACCCCGTCACGCGGGAGATCACTGCGGCAGGCGCGCGGCTCACGGCGGCGGAAACGTTTTCGGCGCTCTATCGCCTGCAGGGCCTGCGCAAGATCGCCGAGCGAACATTCGCCGACATCGACGCGCTGGTGCTGCCGACGGCGCCGACGGCCTATACGACCGCACAGGTGCTGGCCAATCCGATCGAGCTCAACAGCCGGCTCGGCACCTACACCAATTTCGTGAACCTGCTCGACCTCTGCGGCCTCGCCGTGCCGGCTTCGATGCGCAGCGATGGCATTCCATTCGGCATCACGCTGCTGGCGCCCGCAGGGCGCGACGCGCTGCTCGCGAGCATCGGCCGGGTGTTCCATGCCGATACGAAGCTGACGCTCGGCGCGAAGGGGGTGGCGCAGGCCCCGCCCGCGGCGCTGCCCGCAAGCAGTTGCGATGAAATCCCGATTGCGGTGGTCGGCGCGCATCTCACTGGCATGGCGCTGAACGGTGAATTGACCGCGCTGTATGGAAAGCTGATCGAGGCGACGAAGACCGCGCCCGATTACAAGCTGTACGCGCTACCGACCACGCCGCCGAAGCCGGGCCTGCTGCGCGTCGCGGCCGGCACAGGCGCTGCGATCGAGCTGGAGATCTGGTCGCTGTCGGCGGCTGCGTTCGGCAAGTTCGTCAACGCGATACCCGCACCGATGGCGATCGGCACGATCAGGCTTGCCGACGGGCGCAGCGTGAAGGGGTTTTTGGTTGAGCCGGAAGCGCTGGGCAATGCGCGGGATATCACCGACTTTGGCGGCTGGCGCGCGTATATGAAGGAAGCTGCGACGCGGTAAGTGGTCTCGTGTCCCGGGCGCAGCGCAGCACATAGTGATGCGCTGCCGAACCGGGACCCATGAAGCAGCACGTGAAATGGGTAGATGGGTCCCGGCTCTGCGGAGCAGCGCTGAAGAAGCGCTGCACCGCGTCCGGGACACGAGACCGCCCTACACCGACACCGCGTAGATCTCGTATTCCCCGCGCACCAGCTCGATATGCGCGCGCATGGCGGCGGCGGCGCCCTGCTTGTCGCCGCGCATGATAGCGACGACGACGCGGTCGTGCTCGGCTTGCGACTTGGCGAGGCGGCCGAGGTTGCGGAACTGGGCGCGGCGGAACGGCTGCACGCGGACGCGGGTCGCGAGCGTGATCTCGGCGATATAGCCGTTCTGCGAACCGGCATAGATCGCGTTGTGGAACCGCTCGTTGACCTCGTGGAAGCGCTCGGGATTGCCGGTATAGCTCAGCACCCGCAGCTCCTCGTGGATGGCCTCCAGGCCGTGACGCTCGGCCGCCGACATGCGTTCGGCGGCAAGGCCCGCGCACAAGGCCTCGAGCTCCGCCATCGCCTCGAACATGCCTTTCAGCCGCTCGACGGATGGCCGCGCCACCACCGCGCCGCGATGCGGCCGCGCCTCGACGAGACCGCTCGCCACCAGCTGGCGCAGCGCCTCGCGCACCGGCGTGCGCGAGACGTTGAAGCGCCGCGCGATGTCGGTCTCGTCCAGCGGCGAGCCCGGCGCCAGCGTTCCCCGCACGATCTCGTCGGCAAGCTGCAGCCGCAGCTCCTCGGCGCGCGTGACCTTCAGCAGCGAGGGCGATGCACGGTCGACGCGCGGCACCACCGGCTCGGCCGGCAATGTGCCCTGCGGAAGATCATCAAGCGTCATACGGTCTCTTTCGGCTCGTCGATGATGCTGACATGAGCGGCGACGACGCGCCAGCCCTCCGGGAAACGTATCCACGTCTGCATCTGCCGGCCGACCTTGCCGGGAGCCGTATCGCGATAGAACAAGGTGGACGCCACGGCCGTGTCGCGACCGTAGCTGGTGATCACGGTTTTGGCGGTGCGGCGGTTCAGCCCGACCGGCGAACGGCCGGCGCGGAAACCGGAGATTGCCTCGTAGCCATAGAGGTTCTCGCCGATGCCGTAGCGCAAGGTGCGGGGGTCGTTGCGGAACAGCTCGCCGAGCACGGCGACGTCGTTGCTGACGAGGGCCTGCTCATAGCGCTCGAACGCGGCCTTCACTTCCGCGATCACGTCGGGGAGATCGATCTGCATCTCAAAACCCTCTCGGCGCGGGCGCAGCGACGACGCCCATCTTTTCCAATGCGTGCGCGACGCGCAGCGCGATGTCCTCGCGCCAGGGCGCACAGATGATCTGCACGCCGATCGGCAGCGGCTCGAGCGGTACCGGCACCGCGACCACCGGCAGGCCGATGAAGGAGATCGGCTGGGTGTGGATGCCGATATTGGCGCGCACCGGCAGCTCGACGCCGTCGAGATTGAAATTGACCTGTCCGAGCTTCGGCGCGGTGCAGGGCGTCGCCGGTGCCAGCAGCACGTCGACCGATTTGAAGATCTCGGCAAGCTGCGCGCGATACCAGCGGCGGAATTTCTGGGCGCGATCGACCAGCGCCGCCGGGACCATGGCGCCTGCGATCAGTCGGTCGCGCACGGCCGGGTCAAAGTCGTTCGGGCGCTTGCGCAGGCGATCGAGATGGAGCGAAGCGCCTTCGGTGGTGGTGATGACATAGGCGGCGGCGCGGGCGCGCGATGCTTCGGGAACATCCACCACTTGCGTTGCGCCCAGCGCCTTGGCGACGCGACTGACGGCTTCGACCGCTTCCGGAAACACGTTCTTCTGGAAGTGCCCGCCGGCAACCGCAACGCGCAGACCGGAAATGGGCTCAGCGAGCAGCGGCGTGACGGGCTCCAACCCACGTGTGGTGCAGGCGCCGTCGTCCGCGTCCGGTCCCTGCATCGCGTCATAGGCGAGTGCGAGATCGGCGACGGAGCGCGCGAACGGGCCGAGATGATCGAGGCTCGCCACGAACGGGAAGGAGCGCGCGCGCGACAGCCGTCCGTAGGTGGGCTTCAAGCCGAAGATGCCGCAGAACGACGACGGCACGCGGATCGAGCCGTTGGTGTCGGAGCCGAGCGCGATCGGCACCAGCGCGCCGCCGACGGCGCTGCCCGAGCCACCCGACGAGCCTCCGCTCATTCGCGTGGTGTCGTGCGGATTGCGCGAGGGGCCGTCATGGATGTTCTCGCCCGTAAAATCGTAGGCGTATTCGCCCATATTGAGCGCGCCGACGAGAACGGCGCCCGCGGCCTCCATCCGCTCGATCAACGTCGCATCGCGCCTGGCGGGCGCGAGGTCCCGGTTGATCTTCGAGCCGGCGCGCGTCGGCAGGCCAGCAACATCGAACAGGTTCTTGACGGCGAAGGGGACGCCGGCGAGCGGACCGACTTTCTTGCCCGCAGCGATGTCGGCATCGATTGCGCGCGCTTTCGCGCGGGCGCGCTCGGCGGTGACGTCGGTGAAGGAATTGAGGATGCGGTCGTGCTGCTCGATGCGCGCGAGCGCAGCTTCGGTGGCAGCGAGCGCGGACATCTTGCCGCCCGCAACCGCACTTGCGATCTCGGAGGCCGTCTCTGGCTTTGCGGACATGGTGTCAGGCCGTGAAGATCGGTGCCGGCTCGGTCTCGTCCGGCAGCGCGAATTCGTCGACCAGACGGCCAAGCCGCAGCGAGACGTCGAGGTTGGCGCGCACGGCAGGCCTCCAGGCCTCCTCGATCGGCAACGCCAGCGCCTTCGATACGGCGTCGATATACTCGTCCAGGGGTTCGGCCATCACGCTCTCAAGCTGATCTCTAAGTTGTGAGCATGATCTTTTCGGAAAACCGCTTCGCACTTTTCCGGATCATGCTCTAGTGCACTGGCAACGGCGGATGCGGGATCGCCGTCAGCAGCTCCTTGGTGTAGTCGTCCTTGGGATCGCTGAGCACCTGCTCGGAAGAGCCCTCCTCGACGATCCGTCCGGTCCGCATCACAATGACACGATCGCACAACAAGCGCACCACATTCAAATCATGCGAGACGAACAGATAGCTCATACCTAGCCGCGCCTTGAGGTCCTGCAGCAGATTGAGGACGACGGCCTGCACGGAGACGTCCAGCGCCGCGGTCGGCTCGTCCAGGATGACGAGCTTGGGATGAAGGGCGATCGCCCGGGCGATGCCGACACGGGCCTTCTGGCCGCCCGACAATTGGTGCGGGAAACGGTCGAGCAGATTGTGGGGCAGGCCGACCATGGTGGCCAGTTCCTCGCAGCGGGCGCGCAGCGCATCGCGTCCCCGGATGTCGCCAAGCTGCATGATCGGGTCGGCGATGGCGCGGGCGGCGGTGAAGCGCGGATTGAGGCTGTCGGTGGGGTCCTGGAACACCATCTGGATGCGGCTGCGCTGCGGCAACCGGGCGAAGGCGGCAGGCGCGATGCCCGAGATGTCCTCGCCGTCGAACTGGATCAGGCCGGAGGTCTGGTCGAGGAGACGCATCACCATCATCGACGTGGTCGACTTGCCGCAGCCGGACTCGCCGACGAGGCCGACGCTCTCGCCATGGCCGATCGCAAAGCTGATGCCGTCGACGGCGCGGAACGCGTCGGGCTCGACCGGCGGCTTGCGCCGGAACAGTTTGCCGAGCACGGCGGTCGCGCCCTGGCGGGGATACTCTTTCACGAGTTTATCGACGCGGAGGAGAAGCTGGTCGCTCTTCCCTTCGCTTTGAGAAGCGTGCCGGTCAGGCGCAGCGACAACGGATGCAGATGAAGTTGCGCCCTCGTCTTCCGGCAGCAGATCCCGCAAGCTCACACCGAGCCGCGGCGTCGCGCGCATCAGCTTTTTCGTATAGGGGTGCTGCGGGTTCGCGAAGATGTCGGCGGCCGTGGCGGTCTCGACGACGCGGCCCTTCTCCATCACGACGACGCGGTCGCAATAGGCGGCGGCGAGGCCGAGATCGTGCGTGATCAGGATGGTCGACATCGCGCGGCGCTTGGTCAGCTCGACGATCAGGTCCATCACCGCCTTCTGCGTGGTGACATCCAATCCGGTCGTCGGCTCGTCCGCGATCAGGAGCTGCGGATTGCAGGCGAGCGCGAGGGCGATGACGACGCGCTGGCACATGCCGCCTGAGAGCTCGAACGGATAGGCGTGATAGCGCTCGCGCGGGCGGGCGATCCTGACCTGCTCCAGCGCCTCGATGGCCTTCTCGCCGTGATCGGCGACCTGGGCCTGCTGCACATGGGTGCGCAGCACGTCCTCGATCTGGTCGCCCACTTTCCGGATCGGGTTCAGCGCGGCGCGCGGATTCTGGAAGATCATCGAGACTTCGCGGCCGCGCAGATCGCGCATCTGGTCTTCGGTCGCCGCCTTGACGTCGATGCCGGAGAACATCACCGAGCCCTCGGCGATCTTGCCGGCGCGGTCGAGGATGCGCATCACCGCGTAGGAGGTCACCGACTTGCCGGAGCCGGACTCGCCGACGATGGCGAGCGTCTCGCCCTTGGCCACGGAGATGTTGACGTGCTGCACCGCCTTGACGATGCCGCGGCGGGTGGTGAATTCGACCGTGAGGTCCTGGACGTCGAGCAGCGGCTGGGCGGTCATGGGCGGCTCCCGTCACTCAAACACTCGAAAACAACCCCATGCACAGTAGAATGGCGACTGAAATCACTGGAGAATTTTTGACGGCTCTTTGTGCGTGAGGCGGGCGCCGCTCTCTCATTCCCTCCCCCCTTGTGGCCGAGGGGCAGGGAGGGGGGTGCCACACGGGGACACTCTCCGCATGCGAGCGGCGCAACGTCCATCCCACAGACACCTTTTCCTGGGCTACCCCCCTCCCCAACCCTCCCCCACAAGGGGGGAGGGAGCGAAAGGACAGTGCCCTCCTCACCTGTCAGTCTCGCTTCGCTCGCCGCCGACTGAAGACCAACCATCACGTCCTCCGCTGGGGATCGACGATGTCGCGCAGGCCGTCGCCGAGGAGGTTGAAGCAGAACACGGCGATCATCAGGGCAAGGCCGGGGAAGAGCGCGATCCACCATTCGCCCGAGACCATGAAGCCGGCACCTTCGGCGACCATGATGCCCCATTCGGCCGTGGGGGGACGGACGCCGAGGCCGATGAAGGAGAGGCCAGCGGCGTTGAGGATGGCGTAGCCCATGGTCAGCGACATCTGCACGATCATGATCGGCATGATGTTCGGCAGGATGTGCACCAGCAGGATGCGGAACTCGCCGTTCCCTGAGAGACGCGCGGCCTGCACGAAGCCGGCATTGCGGCGGACATTGGCTTCGGCGCGCGCGACGCGGGCATAGAGCGGGAAGTTGACGATCGCGGTGGCCAGGATGATGTTCTGCACGGTGTTGCCGAGCGCGGCGACAATGCCCATCGCCAGCACGAACAGCGGAAAGGCCATGATGGTGTCGGCGATGCGGCCGACGACGCGGTCGGTCCAGCCGCCGAAATAGCCGGCCGCGATGCCGGCAAGGCCGCCCATCAGGAACACCAGAGCAACCGACGCGATCGCGATGAAGAAGTCGAGACGCGTGGCGACGATGACGCGGCTGAAGATGTCGCGCCCCAGCTGGTCGGTGCCGAACCAGTGCGCCGCCGACGGCGGCTTCAGTGCAGCGGCGGTGTCGGAAGCGAGCGGATCGTAGGGGACGACATAGGGACCGAACAGCGCGGCGAACACGATGATCAGGAGCAGCGCGAAGGCGAAGCCCGTGACCTTGTTCTCGCTGAGGACGTAACGGGTCTGTTCGAGGATCGCGACGAGGCCTGACGTGCGGGCGGGACCGACAGGTTCAACAGCAGGCGCAACGGAGCTCATGTATCTCTCCTTTTGCGCATGATCTGATCGGAAAACCGGTCTCCACTTTTCCGGATCATGCGCTAGCCCTCCAACCGCACGCGCGGGTCGATCACGCCATAGAGAATGTCGATGATCAGATTGAGCAGCACGTACATCACCGCCATGGTCAGCACGAAACCCTGCACCGGCGCGAAGTCCGAGGAGATCAGCGCTTCCACCGCGTAGGAGCCGATGCCGGGCCAGGCGAACACCTTCTCCACCAGCACGTTGGCGCCCAACAGGAATGAGAACACCATGCTGAGCGTGGTGATGACCGGCAGCATCGCGTTGCGGAACGCGTAGGTGACGATCACGGTTGCCGGCGACAGGCCGCTGGCGCGCGCGGTGCGGACGAATTCGGATGCGAGCACCGCCAACATCGAGGCGCGCGTCATGCGCGCGATCGGCGCCAGCGAGAAGATCGCGAGCGTCGTTGCGGGAAGAATGAGCTGGCTCAACGCTGAACGAAACGCCTCGACATCGCGCGCGATCAAAGTGTCGATCAGATAGAAGCCGGTCACCGTCGGCGGCGCGCTGTAGAACACGTCGAGGCGGCCGAGCGGCGCCGGCGACCAGCCGAGCCGGAAGTAGAAGACATAGACCAGCACGAGGCCGGTGAAGAACACCGGCAGCGACACGCCGGCGGTGGTCGTGACCCGGCAGAGATGGTCGATCCACGATCCCGGCCGCGTCGCCGCCAGCACGCCGAGCGGAATGGCGATTGCAATGGACACGAACAGGCCGAGCAGCGTCAGCTCGGCCGAAGCCGGCAGGCGGTTGCGGATCTCGGTGGCGACCGGCTGGCCGGTCGTCAGCGAGTTGCCGAAATCGCCGTGCGCGAGATCGTTGGCATAGCGGAAGAACTGCTCGATCAGCGGCTTGTCGAAGCCGAGCTTTTTGCGGATCTGCTCCACGGCTTCCTTGGTCGCGGCGGGGCCGGCAAAGTAGGCCGCGGGATCGCCCGGCAGCGCGCGCGTCAGCAGGAAGGTGACGATGACGACGCCGATCAGCGAAGGGATCGCGAACATCAACCGCTTGCCGATCATGGTCAGCATGGGGTGCTCCTGCGCCTGTTTCGCGCGCAGCCAGCGGCGCGCTCCGCTGCGTTCCCTCCCCCCTTGTGGGGGAGGGCTAGGGAGGGGGTGGCCCCAAGCGAGGTCGGAGTTCGTGGCTACCCCCTCCCTGCCCCTCCCCCACAAGGGGGGAGGGAATGAGAGAGCGGCGCCCGCCTCACTCCAATTCAAACGTCCAACCAATGCCGATGCGTCGCCGACGATCAGCATGACCCCTCACCCCTTCGCCATCGCGCGATAGTCCAGCCTGCGGTGGAACCAGTACTGATAGCCGCTGATGTTCTTCTGCATCGCGACGTTGACGAAGGGCTGGTAGAGCGGGATGCGCGGGACCTCGGCGAAGGCGAGATCGACGAAGCCTTTCACGTCGGCGTCGTAAGCGGCCTTATCACCGGTGGCGGCCGCCGTGCGCGCACCGTCGATGAACTTGTCCATCGCGGCCGACTTGTAGCTCATGGTGTTGAAGACGGAATTGTTGCCGTGATAGCACCAGTAGAAGAAGTACTCGGGGTAATCGAGCCAACCCGAGAACACGTTGGTGAAGAGCGGCATCTCCTTCTTGTTGAGTTCGGTGCGCCAGTTGGCGCCGGGCACCTTGTTGATGGTGGTCTTGATGCCGAGTTGGGCGAGGCTCTCCTGCACCAGCACGCACAGCGGCTCGTTGACGCCGGCGAAGTTGAGGTCGAACGAGATCGTGGTCTCGAAGCCGTTGGCGTAACCGGCCTCAGTCAGCAGCGCCTTCGCCTTCTCCATGTCGGTGTTGTACTTGTGCGGCTGCGGCCAGGCGACCTCGGTCGCCTTGTCCTTTGCGCCGAACATGGGATTGCCGAGGCCGAACAGCACCGCGTCCATGATCTTCTGATACGGCAGCGCATAGGCGATGGCCTGCCGCACCTTCACATTGTCGAACGGCGGCTTGGTGACGTTCATGCCGATATATTGGATGCCGTTGGAGAACGGCAGCGACACCACGTTGAGCTTGCCGTTCGCCTTCATCTCCTGGAAGTCCTTGAACGGCAGCTCATAGGAGATGTCGGCATCGCCGCGCTCGAGCAGCGCACGGCGGTTGCCGGCCTGCGGCACCATGCGCCAGATCACGCGCTTGATCTTGGGCAGCGGACCGCCGACCCAATCCTCGTTGCGCTCCATGATCACTTCGGTGCCCGCGGTCCACTTCGTCACCTTGTAGGCGCCGGAGCCGGCGGTCTGCTGCTTGGTGTATTCGAGACCCCAGGGGTCCTTCTCGCTCGCATTCTTCTTCACGAGCTCGGAATTGACGATGCAGGGCACGATGACCGCGAGATCGGGGATCGTCAGCCTGTCCTTCTTCAGGAAGTCGACGCGGACGGTGTGATCGTCGATGACGACGAACTGCTTGGCTTTGGTCAGCGAGCCCGCGCTCATCTGGAAGGTCGGGAAGCCGCCGACGCTGACGGCGCGGTCGAGCGACCATTTGACGTCCTTCGCCGTGACGGGTGCGCCGTCGTGGAATTTGGCGTTCTTCTTCAGCTTGAAGGTGACCGACATGTCGTCGATCTTCATGTCGTCGGCGAGCTCGCCCTTGAACTTGTCGCGGTCGTAATAGGGCACGCCGCCGGGGCCGCTCTTCATCTCGTGGCTGATCAGGCGGTCGTAGCAATTCCAAGAGACTTCATAGCCGGGCACGTTGGTGCCGACGCCATGGATATCGAGATTGTTGGGGCCGCCTTCCGAGACGATCAGCAGCGTCTCCGCGCGGGCATCGGCCTTGGCCGAGGAGATCACGGACGGCATGGCCGGAAGCGCCGCGCCAGCGGCCAACCCGGAAACGGATTTGAGAAAATCGCGGCGCTTCATGAAATCGCTCCAACGCAAAAGTTTTTCGTTGGAGGCGGATTCGCAAGGTTCGTGCCAAGGCTTAACGGAAGCTTACATCGCACCTAAACGATTGATCTATAATGGAATTGAACCCAATTCGGCTCACTGGGCAGTTCTGAAGAGCCTCGCTCTTTGCATACAAAGCGGAGATTTTGAATACAAAATAGGCAGACGAAGTCAGAGGCCCGATTTGTCGCCACCTCGTTCAGAGGGCCGCATCCTCGACAGGATTCGGGCTCGCGCCCCAAGCTCGTCATCGCGAGGAGCCCTTGCGACGAAGCAATCCAGAATCTTTCCACGGAAACAATCTGGATTGCTTCGCTTCGCTCGCAATGACGGTTTTGACGGAGCGCTCAGCCCGGCCAGATCAGCTCCTGCAGTTCGACGAGATCATTCGCCCTCTCCTGCCAGCCCGCGATGCAGATATGGCGGTTGAGATCGCTGGCGCGGTGCAGCAGCATCAGGGCCATCAGGCGGCGCTTGAGCGTATCGTCCGGCTTCGCATAGCCCAAACCTTCGAGCAGGCTCTTCACCCTCCTCGGCCGGCCCGCCGCCATGAAGGCGCTGGGGCCGAGCAAATCGTAGTCGCGCCATCCCGCCAGCACGTCGCCGAAATCGAACAGACCTTTGAGCGACCATTGGCCGTCATCGCAGGCGAGCAGAAAATTCTCGGGGATGTATTCGCCGATCAGGATCACCGGCGGCGCGTCCATCGGGATCAGCTTTGCGGCGTCGCGCAGGAGGTCGTCGAGGCCGGCGAGGAATTTCGGTGCGAGACCGAGGCGCATGTGCCTGGCGCGGCAACCCTGCATCTGGGCGCGCATGAACGCGTCCCAGCGCGGCTCGATGGACGCGAGCTCCCCGGGCGGAACGCGCTGCACGGCGGCGATGGTCTCGCCGATCTGGCGCAGCAGGTGCTCCTTCTGCGGCTCCGGCAGTGAAGGCCAGACCTCCGAGCCGAGCGTGCCGGCAAGACGCGTCATGACGAGATAGGGCCAGCCGTCGCGCATCCCCTCCGCGACGATCTCCGGGATCGGCAGCTGCAGACGACCTTTGAGCTGCGCCAGCGCGGCGCGCTCCGAGACGAATTGCGCTGCGAGCAGCGGCGGGAAGATCTTCAGGATCAGCTTGTCGCCGAGGCCGACCACGAGATTGGTGCCGGTCGCAAACACATGCGGTGAGCCGGTGTCGAGGCCATGGCCGCGTGCGATGTCGAGGGCGATCGGCAGCCATTGCGCGGAGGCGGAGCGGAAGGCGCGGAAGCTTGCGGAGTCGGTGAGGTGAGGCAGCTGTTGCGGCGGCGTGATTGTCATTGGCACTCGCGTATCGAAAGCACTCAGCTTTGGTTGGCTCTACGCAAGCCAAGGAGACGGTGCACCTCTCCCGCTTGCGGGAGAGGTCGGCACGTCCGGGCGATGCGAAGCATCGTCCCGCGTGCCGGGTGAGGGCTTTTTCCTCTTGGGGAGTGTCCCGTTGCAGAGACAACCCTCTCCCCAACCCTCCCCCGCAGGCGGGGGAGGGAGCGCACCTCCACCGCGGTCGCAGCATGCTCCTATCGCGGCACGTCACCGCTCCGGACTTGCGCGCTCGAATTGGCGGAGCAGTTTGTTGCCGCGCTCGACGGCGGAATCGAGCGCGGATTGCGCGCTCTTGTGGCCGGCGAAGGCCTGCTCGAGCTCGTCCTCGATCACGCCGCGGATCAGGACGAAGGAGCCGAGCCGGATGCCCTTGGAGTTCTCCGTCGGCGGATTGAGCGTGATCTGCTCGAACGAGATCGCCGAGCCCGGGTTGCGCTCATAGAAGCCTTGCGAGCGCGTCAGCTCGAAGGCGGCGCGGGTGACGGGGAGATAGCCGGTGTTCTGGTGCCAGGCGGCCTGCACGCCGGGCTGCGACAGATAGGCGAAGAAGCGCGCCACGCCCTTGTATTCCCCGCGCGGACGGTCGCGCAGCACCCAAAGCGTGGCGCCGCCGATGATCGAGTTCTGCGGCGCGCCCGCAACGTCGGGCCAATAGGGCATCATGCCATAGCCGATCTCGAACTTCGAATTGGCCTTGATGTCGGCGCGCGTCGCCGAGGAGCCGATGAAGATGCCGCACTCGCCCTTCTGGAAGCGCGGCTCGGCCGATTGGCCGCGGCCGCTATAGTCGAACAGCTTGGATTTCTGCCACTCGCTGAGCGCCGCGACGTGATGCACCAGCGTCGGATTGTTGATGCTCAATTCCGCATCCAGCCCGGCGAAGCCGTTCGCCCGGCTCGCTACCGCGAGGTTATGGAAGGCGGAGAAATTCTCGACATGGATCCAGGACGGCCAGGACGTGGTGAAGCCGCATGCAGCGCCGCGGTCGCGCAGGCGCTTCGCGGCCGCCCCCAATTCCGGCCAGGTCTTCGGCGGCGCCTCCGGATCGAGGCCGGCGTCGCGGAACATGGTCTTGTTGTAATAGAGGATCGGCGTCGAGGAATTGAACGGGAACGACAGCAGATTGCCGGCCGCATCGGTGTAATAGCCGGAGACCGCGGGCAGGTAATCATTGAGCGAGAACGGCTCGCCCTGGTCCCGCATCAGGCTGAACACCGGATAGATCGCGCCCTTGGCCGCGGTCATGGTAGCGGTGGCGACCTCGTTGACCTGGACGATGGCGGGCTGGCTGCGCGAGCGGAAGGCGAAGATCGCGGCCGTCACCGTCTCGGTGTAATTGCCCTTGTAGACGGGCACGATGCGGTAGTCGGATTGCGAGGCGTTGAAGTCGGCGGCGAGCTTTTCCAGCTGCCGGCCGAGCTCGCCGGACATGGCGTGCCACAACGCGATCTCGGTGGCGGCTCGCGCAGGGGCGGCCAATGAGAGGGCCGCAAAGGCGACGACGAGCTGCAAGAGGCGCAAGGCTGACATCAGGATGGCTCTTCCCAGAACGCACGGCGAAGGCCGGCCGCCCTGCTTAAGGCGCGACATAGCCGGTTTCAACCGGGAATGAGCGTCGGCCGCACTGCACAATCAGCCCCCTGGGATGGCCTTCCCTTAACCATCTGCTAGAGCCCGTTCCGATCGGAACGGGGCTCTCGATTCTTAGTTTGACGCGGTTTCTTTACGCGAACCGGTATCCACTTCGCTTGAAAACGCTTTAGATTGCATTGAACCTTTTCCTTCCGCCATAGACTCCACCACTGAGGGGTTGAGTGTGCCAGTGTTGAGCCGTGCCGAACTCTCGCGGACCGGGGTGGTCTTCGTCGCGCTTCTGCTTGCCGCAGTCTCGTCGAGCATGCGCGCGACGGGCGCCGTTGCGCGCGAATTTCGCGCCGCCGATACCCAGACCGAGAATTACCCGACCGTCCAGGCGCTGCGCCACATGGGCGCCCTGATCGCCGAGCGCACAGGCGGCCGCCATGAGATCAAGGTGTTCCACTCCCGCCAGCTCGGGGAGGAAAAGGAGACCATCGAGCAGACCCGGGCCGGTGCGATCGACCTCAACCGGACCAACGTGGCGCTGATCGGCAATTTCGTCCCGGCCATGAACGTGCTGGCGATGCCGTTCCTGTTCCGGTCCATCGAGCACATGCAGAAGGTGCTGGACGGACCTGTCGGCAACGAGATCCTCGGCAGCTTCGAGCCCTACGGCTTCGTCGGGCTCGCCTTCTACGATTCGGGCGCGCGGTCGATCTACAATGGCGTCCGCCCGGTGAAGACCATCGCGGACCTCAAGGGATTGCGGATCCGGGTGCAGCAGTCGGAGTTGATGAGCCAGATGATGCGCGCGCTCGGCGCCGAGCCGGTCGAGCTGCCGTACGGGCAGGTGCTCACCGGGCTTGCCAACCATCTGATCGACGGCGCCGAGAACAACTGGCCATCCTTCGTGACCACGGACCATTACAAGCATGCCGGCCATTACACGCTCACCGAGCACACGATGAGCCCGGAGGTGCTGGTGATCTCGCTGAAGGCCTGGAAGAGCCTGTCGGCGGAGGAGCAGACGATCTTTAAGGAGGCCGCGCAGCGCTCCAGCCGGTTCATGCGCGAGAAGTGGCGCGACCTCGAGGAACAGTCGCAGCGCAAGGCGCAGGAAGCCGGCGTGACCATCGTCAAGGACATCGACCGCAAGCCGTTCGAGGAGGCGATGGCCGCAATCTACGCCAAGGCCGAACGCGACCCCGCGGCGGCCGCGCTGATCGAACGCATTCGCAAGGTGGAGTGAGGCCTGTTGCCTGCGCTTGGACATAGCGAACACGCGGACAAGCCGCCCGGCCCGATCGGGCAGCTGCGCGCGCGCATCGTCGGCCTGCTGCGGGCCGTGCCGATCCGCTGGCGCATCCTGTCGATCGCAGGACTGAACTCCGCCGTGGTCGTGGTGCTGGTGGCGATGATCTGGAACGGTGCGCAGGTGCTCGGCTCGGCCTGGGACGACGTGCGCCGGGTGCGCGAGTCCGACCGGATCCTGGCGCTGCTCGAAAGCGAGACCGGACGGCTGCAGAACCTGATCCACCGCTACATCAACCAGCCGAGCCCGGACCTGTTCGCCGAGATCCTGTTGCTGCGCGAAGCGGTGCTGGGCACGCTGACGGGCCGCGCCGCCAAGGACCCGATGCTGTCGGGCTCGGTCGAGGAGCTGGAGCGCACCACCGACCGCTTCCTCAACGGCTTCGGCGAGCTGCGTAGCGTGCAGTCCACCATCGCCAAAACTTATGAGGAGCAGGTGCAGGGCCCGGCCAGGGACATGGCGGGCCTCTACTCCATCATCGAGGGCGCCACCGGCCATCGCGACGCGCTGATCTGGCCCTCGCTCGGCAAATCCCGCGAGGCCTTCACCGCGATGCTGGTCGCGGCCAATTCCTATTATCTGTCGCAGTCGTCGGGCGCCGCCGACGACGCGCGCCGCCACACCGAGACGATCGAGAGGACCATCCCGGTCATGATCGATCTCGCCGACAACGACCTGCAGAAGATGGCCTTGCAGCGGCTCGCGGCCCGCACCGCCGCGCTGCGCGAGGGCTTCGCAAAACTCTCCGAGCAGCTTGCGAGCCGCACCGAGCTCTTGCGCAACACCATCGACGCCAGCCAGGCCGAGGCGATCGGCGCCATCGACGACCTCTCGACCAAGATGCGCCAGCGCGAGCAGAAGGCGCAGGAGACGTTCGACCGCACGCTGGCGGACATCTCACGGCGGGTGCTGTCGATCGCGGTGATCTTCCTCGGCATCATCCTCACCGCGGGCGTCTTGATCGCGCTGTCGATCCGCCTGCCGCTGCAGCAGATCATGACCGCGATGCGCGCGATCACGCTCGGCGATCTCGACCGCGAGGTGCAGGGCACCAAGGCGCGCGACGAGGTCGGGGCCATGGCGCGCGCGGTGGAGGTGTTCCGCGAGAACGCGATCGCCAAGCGCCGGACCGAGGACGAGCTGCGCGCGTCGAAGGAGAAGGCCGAGAGCGCCCTGCTCGAGCTCAACACCGCGCAGCAGAACCTGATCGACGCCGAGCGGCTGGCCGCGCTCGGCGGCCTCGTTGCCGGCGTCGCGCACGAGGTCAACAACCCGATCGGCATCAGCCTGACGGTGGCATCGAGCTTTGCCCGGCGCACCGAGATCTTCGAAGCCCAGCTCAAGGGCGACGGCGGCCTGCGCCGCTCGCAGCTGGAGGAGTTCGTGCAGTCCTCGCGCGACGCCTCGCAGCAGCTCGTCGCCAATCTCCAGCGCGCCGGCGAGCTGATCCAGTCGTTCAAGCAGGTCGCGGTCGACCGCTCCCATGCCGAGCGGCGGCAGTTCTCCCTGAGTGAAGCCACCGACCAGATCATCGCCAGCCTCAAGCCCGTGCTGAAGCGCTCGCCGATCACGCTGGAGGTCGACGTGCCCGAGGGTCTGCTGCTCGACGGCTATCCCGGCTCCTACGGCCAGATCCTGACCAACCTCTTCCTCAACGCCGCCAACCATGCCTTCGCCGACGGCCGCGCCGGCCGGATCGCGATCTCGGCGCGGCCGCGCGGCACCGAGGACATCGAGATCAGCTTCTCCGACGACGGGGCCGGCATGACCTCCGACGTGCAGCGCCAGGCCTTTGACCCTTTCTTTACCACCCGGCGCAATGAAGGCGGCACGGGACTCGGCCTGCATATCGTCTATAACCTCGTCACCCAGCAGCTCGGCGGCCGCATGATGTTGGAATCCAAGCTGGGACAAGGCACTACTTTTCGCATTATCATGCCCCGCGTCGCCAAGGGCGGCGCGCAAAGCACAGAAAGTGACGGATCTTCGCAATGGCCGAACAGGACGATGTCCTCCACCTGATCGACGACACCGGTACCGCGTCGGAGGACAGCAACGCCCGGAAATGGAAGATCGCCGTCATCGATGACGATCCGGCCGTGCATGACGGCACGCGTTTTGCGCTGTCGGACTACAGCCTGAACGGCCAGGGCCTGGAGATCCTGTCGGCCTATTCCGCGGCCGAAGGGCGCAAGCTGATGGCCGAGCATCGCGACGTCGCCGCCGTGCTGCTCGACGTCATCATGGAGACCGACGTCGCCGGCCTCGAGCTGGTCGAGTTCATCCGCAACGAGATCCGGAACGAGACCGTGCGCATCATCCTGCGCACCGGCCAGCCCGGCCAGGCGCCGGAGCGGCGCGTGATCGTGCAGTACGACATCAACGACTACAAGGCCAAGACCGAGCTCACCGCCGACAAGCTGTTCACCTCGCTGACCGCGGCGCTGCGCTCCTATCAGCAGCTCGAGCGCATGGTGCAGACGCGGCGCGGGCTCGAGATCATCATCGACGCAGCGTCCACGCTGTACGACTTCAAGTCGATGCAGCGGCTCGCCGAAGGCGTCTTGACCCAGCTGGCTTCGCTGCTCAACGTCGATTGCGCCGGCATCCTGGTGCTGCGCGACAATGGCGGCACCGATCCCGAGCTCTCCGTGCTCGCCGGCAGCGGCTGCTACAGCCGCTTCATCGGCACCACCTCCTCGAAGGCGCTCGACCCCGAGCTGCGCGAGATGGTGGAGGCCGCGTTCCAGCGCCGCAAGAACGAGTTCGCCGACCACCGCAGCGTGATCTATTTGCGCACCGGATCGGGCCGCGAGGTCGTGGTGCTGCTCCAGGCCGAGCGCGAGCTGTCGGAGACCGACCGTTCGCTGGTCGAGATCTTCTCGAGCCGGCTCTCGATCGCCTTCGACAACGTCATCCTCTATCAGCAGCTGCAGGACGCCAACACCCAGCTGGAGGACCGCGTCGCCCAGCGCACCCGCGCGCTGATGCAGGCCAACCGCCGGCTCTCGGCGCAATGGCTGCGGCTGCAGCGCGCCAACGGCTTCAAGAACGAGATTTTGGGCACCGTCGCGCACGACCTGAAGAACCCGCTCGGCGTCATTCTCGGCCGCACCGAGATGCTGAAGGAGCTGATCTCGACCGGCGCCTCGGAAAGCGGCGTGGTCGCCCAGGTCGACCACATCCGCGACGCCACCAAGCGCCTGACCACGATGGTCGATCACCTGATCTCGGATGCGATGGCGGATGCCTTCGACATCACCATCCGCCGCGAGCCGGTCGACGTCGCCGCGCTGGTCAAGGAGGTCGCCGAGGCCAACCAGCCGCTCGCCGTCAACAAGCAGCAGGCGATCAGCGTCACGGCGCCGCCCAACGTCGTCACCATGTGCGACACCGACCGCATCCGCGAGGCGATCGACAATCTCATCAGCAACGCCATCAAATACTCGCCGATCGGCGGGAAGATCGAGGTCGCCGTCGTCCACGAGGGCAGCGACACCATCGTCCGCGTCAGCGACGAGGGCGCCGGCCTGTCGCCGGAGGATCTCGGCCGCCTGTTCGGCCGGTTCCAGCGGCTGTCGGCCAAACCGACCGCCGGCGAGAGCTCGACGGGACTTGGTCTGTCCATCGTCAAGCGTATCATCGACATGCACGGCGGCGAGGTGACCGCCGAGAGCGAAGGCCCCGGCAAGGGCTCGACCTTCACCCTCACCCTGCCCGCGACTGAAATGCCGTGATGCAAAGCCCGTGATACAAAGACCATGACTCAAAGCCAGCACATCATGATCGTCGACGACGAGGCCCCGGCCCGGGAGATGGTCGGCGATTACCTCAAGATGCACGGCTTCACCGTGACGCTGTGCGACGGCGGCAAGTCCTTGCGCGCCGCGATCCAGGGCAGCATGCCCGATCTCGTCGTGCTCGACCTCAACATGCCCGAGGAAGACGGGCTCTCGATCATCCGCGACCTCAAGAGCCGCATCAACGTGCCCGTGATCATGCTGACGGCGACCGCGAGCCCGATCGACCGCGTCGTCGGCCTCGAGCTCGGCGCCGACGATTACGTTGCAAAACCCTGCGAGCTGCGCGAGCTGATGGCGCGCATCCGCTCGGTGCTGCGGCGGAGCGGGCCGGCAAAGGCGGCAGACGCGCCGGCGGCGAAGTCGGACAAGGAGCAGCTGGTGCGCTTCGGCACCAAATGGCTCGACCTCGAAGCGCAGGCCTTGCGCGACGACGAGGGCAACGAGCATCCGCTCACCGCCTCCGAGTTCGGGCTCTTGAAGGTGTTCGCGGCCAATCCGAAGCGCGTGCTGTCGCGCGAGCGCCTGCTCGAGCTTGCGAACGCCCGCGATGCCGAAGCCTTCGACCGCGCGGTCGATCTGCGCATCATGCGCATCCGCCGCAAGATCGAGCCCGACCCGGCCAAGCCCGCCGTGATCCGCACCATCCGCGGCGGCGGCTATCTGTTCTCGCCGCAGGGCGAGAAGGCGTAGCCAGACTCACTCCGCCGTCATCCCGGGGCGCGCGTAGCGCGAGCCCGGGGTCCATAACCACAGGCTGGGGTTTTGGCGAAGACTCGGAGTTGGCAAGCTCGCGCCACACTTCTCCCTGGGGTTATGGGTCCCGGGTTCGCTTCGCGCCCCGGGACGACAGCAATGGGTGTGGCGCGACCAAACGCAAATCGCCGGGATTCGTTCCTCAGTGCCCCCGTCCGCCCCCGAATTCCCACCCCCGTATTTCCCACACATTGAAATTCCAGGGTTTTTTGTCCCGAATGTTTCGTCGCGGCGATTGCGACGAAACAATTTGGCGGCGCATGAAACCATTTTCCGCTTTTCGTGCAGACGTCCCGAAACGTTGGCTCATTAACACTTTGACCCAAGGAAACGCCGCTCGGTTGCGGCGCTACGGGGAGCCAAGTCCATGCCGAACGTCATCGCCATCAACGCCCAAGCCAGCCAGAGCATCATTGCCGCTCAGGCGACCTCGGACGACATGCTCCTCGGAAGCATTGCCGACGGCAACCGGACGGCCATGCACATCCTTTACTGCCGGCACAATGTGCGGGTGTACCGCTTCATCCTGCGCATCGTGCGCGACGCCACCACGGCGGAAGATCTGGTCAGCCAGGTGTTCTTGGACGTGTGGCGGACCGCCGGCCAGTTCCAGGGCCGCTCGCAGGTGTCCACCTGGCTGCTCTCGATTGCCCGCTTCAAGGCGCTGACCGCGATGCGCCAGCGCCGCTTCGAGGACATCGATCAGGAAGACGTGCGTCAGATTCCGGACGATTGCGACACGCCGGAGACCTCGCTCGACCGCAGCGACACCAGTGCCATCCTGCGCGCCTGCGTGCAGAAGCTGTCGCCGGCGCACCGCGAGATCATCAACCTCATCTACTACCACGAGAAATCGGTGGAGGAGGTCGGCCAGATCATCGGCATCCCCCAGAGCACGGTGAAGACGCGGATGTTCTATGCCCGCAAGCAGCTCGCCGATTTGCTTAAGGGCGCCGGCGTCGACCGCTTCGCCGCGTAAGATCAATGATTTCAAGGGGATAGGATCACAGCTTTGGCCCTATCCCCGGACACGGAAGCGTTACCACTGATGAAACAATTGAAACAATCGACAACATCAGGCGGAAAAACTTCCCCTCTATAAAGCGCCCATACGGTTTCGTTAAACCTCCCAAGACCTCCAACGACCCGGACGATGCCCCGTCCGGGTCGTTTTGTATTTGGGCCTCAGTTGTTGCCGGCTCCGCGGTTGGTGCGCTCCCTCCCCCGCCTGCGGGGGGAGGGCTGGGGAGAGGGTGCCTCCGCAACGGGGCACTCCCCCAGAGGAAAGAACCCTCACCCGCCGCACTCTGCGAGCGCGCCGGCCTCTCCCGCAAGCGGGAGAGGCGGAGCCCGCGGCCACCGTGCTCTGCAAAAGCAATAGCCCCGTCACGAAGGCGTGACGCCTCGTAACGACCGCCCCATCCATTCCGAAACAGCCCTCGTGACCTCCGCCACGAGTGCCTCAATGCTCGACCTGCTCTTCGCTCTCCTCGCCGGCCTGCTCACCATAGCCGCGCCCTGCACGCTGCCGATGCTGCCGATCCTGCTCGGTGCCTCGATCGGGCGCGCGGGACGTCTGCGCCCCGCGATGATCGCGCTCGGCTTCGTCGTCTCGTTCTCCGCGGTCGCGCTGGCGCTCGGCGCGATCACACGGGCCTTCGATTTCGATCCGAACGTGCTGCGCGAAGCGGCGTCCATCCTGCTGCTCGGCTTCGGCCTGTTGCTGCTGTGGCCGGCGCCGTTCGAATGGCTGTCGATCCGGATCAACGGCTGGCTTGATCTTGGCAACGCCGGCGCCACGCAGCGCGAGGGCGCGTTCGGCGGGCTGATCCTCGGCACCACCTTGGGCCTGGTCTGGACCCCCTGCGCAGGGCCCGTGCTCGGCTCGATCCTGACGCTGGTTGCGACCTCGAAGAATCTCGGTTGGGCCGGCACGCTGCTGGTCGCCTATGCCATTGGCGCGGCGATCCCGATGCTGGGAATAGCCTATGGCGGACAGGCCGCGACTACGCGCGTGCGCAGCCTGGCGCGGATCTCACCACGGCTGCAGCAGGGCTTTGGCGTGGTCGTGATCGGCTTCGCGATCGCCGCCTATTTCCAATACGACACGCTGATCGTGGCGTGGCTCACCGGCTTCTACCCCACCGGCCAGATCGGCCTGTGATCACCCTCATCTTCACCGGAGGACGCTTCCATGGCTCTCAAGCTGCTCACAATGTCTGCTGCACTGATCGGCATCACCGTCACAGGCGCCGTCATCCCCGGCATCTGCGACGAGGCCGCACGTGCCGCGCCCGTCGTCACCGCCGCCGCGAACCAGCAGGCCGCGCCCGACTTCGCCGGCATCACCAACTGGTTCAACTCGAAGCCGCTTCATATCGCCGATCTCCGCGGCAAGGTCGTGCTGGTCGATTTCTGGACCTATGGCTGCGTCAACTGCGTCAACACGCTGCCGCACGTCACCGAGCTCTACGCCAAGTACAGGGATCGGGGCCTCGTCGTGGTCGGCGTGCACACGCCGGAATTCCCGTTCGAGCGCTCGGCCGCGAACGTGCAGGCCGCGCTGAAGCGCCACGGCATCACTTATCCGGTGGCGCAGGACAATGAGTCCAAGACCTGGAACGCCTATCGCAATCAATATTGGCCGGCGCAATACATCGTCGACCAGAGCGGCAAGATCGTGTTCCAGCACGCCGGCGAAGGCCGCTATGACGAGATCGATCGCACGGTGGCCCGGCTGCTGAATGCGAGCAGCTGACGCCGCGCGGCCATCGCGCGGCGGCCTGCAATTGTCACCCTTGTTGCTTGACTCCACGGAGCCGTCCGTGGAGTTTCGCGCCATCGCAATCAGCCGCCCGCAATGGACGCGACCGCCAGCACCGACATCCGCCTTCGTGAAGGTTCCTCGATCGCTCAGCGGCTGGTCGTGGCCGGCTCGGCGGCCGCCGTCGCGCTCTGCTTCACGCCGGGACTGTTCACGCAGGACCTCCTGGAAATCCTGATATCGGCGGTGGCGCTGCTGGTGGGAGCCGGATTCGTCGTCGGCATCATGATGGCGCCGGCGGTGGTGTGGATCATCACGCCGGACGAGATCCTGATCGGCCGGCAGCGGCCGTTCGGAAAACTTAAGACGCGCCTCGTCGGCAAGGACGAGATCACGGCGCTGCAGGTCCCCGGCAGCAAGAGGGTGAAGGCCCGCTTCCAGCTCGTCTTCACGCTTGCCTCGGGCGAGCGCCTGACCTCGCCGCCGATTCCCGATGTCACCCATGTCCGCGACACCGTGGCGTGGATCGCAGCGCATTTCGACGTTCCCAATGTCGAGGCGCCGAGCAACCCGCTCGATGCCAGCAATCCCGAGATGCGTCTCGGCGAGCCGCTCGAGGCGTTTTCGGCGCGGGACATCCGCATCGTCGCACTGATCGCGGTAGCCTTGTCGGCGGTCCCCTATGCCTACAAGCTGTGGCGCGGCCTCCCGCCGAGCCATGTCGATATCCTGCTGCTGCCGCTGGGCGCGATCGCCGCATTCGCCGTCTATCGCTATGCGAACCTCGCGACCGGCGCGTTCTGGATCATCGGGGCGAACGATATTCGCGTCGAGCGCCTGTGGGGCGACGGCAGCCTGCGGGCCGACCAGATCGCCGGACCCGACGTCAAGTCGATCACAGTCGAGCGCCGCGGCCGCTCCGAGGACGAGCATTGCATCGTGGTGATCCGGCTGCATTCGGGGCGACGGTTTCGCAGCCCCCGGATCGGCTCGCGGGTCGAGGCCCGCGCCGTGGCGACGGAGATCGTGCGGCGACTCGGAATCGCGGCGGAGAGCAACAAGATCTGACGGACGCGCAGCGTTTCTTGTCGGAGTTAGTCCTTCCGCGAGCTCGGTCTGCGCCTCTCCCGCTTGCGGGAGAGGTCGCGCCGAAGGCGCGGGTGAGGGTTCTCTCCTCCGGGGGAATCTCCCTGGAGGAGAAACCCTCTCCTCAGCCCTCCCCCGCAAGCAGGGGAGGGAGCGGACTACCATCGCGACCGCGACCTATGCTTTTCGCGCCATCCCCTATTCGTGGCATTGCGCCAGGCCCGTCAAAAAACCAAAGCATTCTCGTGACATGCCAGGACGGCGCGCCATCAACTTGCCATGAACTTGCCCCTCAGGTTTGATGGTTCCGAATGATTTGCGCTGTGGCAGCGGGGAGAGCTTGAAATGACGGATTTTCGTCGCCTGACCGGGATTTTCGTGGCTGCTATGGGACTGGTCTTGTCCACGCCGCACGCCTTCGCCCAGCAGCCGGACCGCGGCGACGAGCCGGGCCTGATCGCCGACGAGTCCTACCAGCTCGAGCCGGAATGGCAGAAGCAGGTGGTCTACTTCCGAACCACGGAAGCGCCGGGCACCATCATCGTCTCGACCGCCGAGCGCCACCTCTACCTGGTGCAGCCCGGCGGCCGCGCCATCCGCTACGGCATCGGCGTCGGCCGCGACGGTTTTCAGTGGCAGGGGCTGGTGACCATCACCAACAAGAAGGAGTGGCCGGACTGGACCCCGCCGCCGGAGATGATCCAGCGCCAGCCCTATCTGCCGCGCTTCATGGCCGGCGGGCCCGGCAATCCGCTCGGCGCCCGCGCCATGTATCTGGGCACCACGGTCTACCGCATCCACGGCACCAACCGTCCCGACACGATCGGCACCAAGGTGTCGTCGGGCTGCTTCCGTCTCGTCAACAACGACGTCGCCGATCTCTACGATCGCGTCCCTGTCGGCACCAAGGTCGTCATTCGGCAGAAGCCCGAGCTGTAACGACCGCAGGTTTGAGCATGATCCCTCGGGATCATGCTCCGTGCCCTCCTCCCATTCCTTTTCCGATACTTTCGAGAGAGAGACATCATGCGCACTTTTCGTGGCGGCCTGCTGATCGGGCTCGCGGTCGCCGTGCTGGTCGCCGTCCTGGCCATCATCTATGAATTCTACGACACCCGCACCTTGAAGCGCACCGTTCGCCGGGGCGAAGTGCTGTGCGGCGTCAACAAGGGCCTGCCGGGCTTCTCGATCCCCGACGACAAGGGCAACTGGACCGGCTTCGACGTCGATTTCTGCCGCGCGGTGGCTGCTGCGATCTTCAATGACCCTGGCAAGGCGAAGTTCGTTCCGCTCGACGCCAACGAGCGTTTCAAGGAGCTGCAGAGCCGCAAGGTGGACATCCTCTCACGCAACACGACGTGGAGCATGGCACGCGAGCTCGACTACGACCTGTATTTTCCGGCCGTGGCCTATTACGACGGCGTCGGCTTCATGGTGCCGCGCACGCGCAACAAGGAGACCTCGCTGGACCTGACCGGCAGCAAGGTCTGCGTGCAGAACGGAACCACGACGACACTCAACGTCGCCGATTACTTCCGCGTCAACAACATGAAGTATGAAGAGGTGAAGTTCGACAACCTCGCCGACGTGGTGAAGGCCTACGACAGCGGCAAGTGCGATACGTTCTCCGCCGACGTCTCGCAGCTCTATGCGCTGCGGCTGAACCTGACGAAGCCCGGCGACCACATGATCCTGCCGGACATGATCTCCAAGGAGCCGCTCGCCCCCGTCGTGCGCCAGCGCGACGACGACTGGATGATGATCGTGAAATGGACGCTGTATGCCATGATCAACGCCGAGGAGCTGGGTGTGACCTCGGAGAACATCGACCAGGCCCTGAAGTCGAAGAAGCCGGAAGTGATGCGCCTCGTCGGCACCGAGGGCAATTACGGCGAGCAGCTCGGCCTCACCAAGGACTGGGCCGCGCGCATCATCCGCCACGTCGGCAATTACGGCGAGATGTATGATCGCAACATCGGCGAGAAGTCGAAGCTGAAGATCCCGCGCGGCATGAACCAGCTGTGGAACGCGGGTGGCGTGCAATACGCGCCGCCGATGCGGTAAGGGCACTGCGACGAAACAATCCAGAATGCCTCCATGGTGAAAGTCTGGATTGCTTCGCTGCGCTCGCAATGACGAGATTGGAGCAAGCGCGTCCCACAATCTCAACCGCCGTAGCCCGGATGGAGCGTAGCGTTATCCGGGGCGGTCTCGCCGTGCGGAAAGAACCCGGATTTCGCTGCGCTCCATCCGGGCTACAGGATCCTCAATACCCCCGCGACCTGGCCAGCTGCTCGGTGTGGTAGTTCGCATCGCCGAACAGCTCCTCGCAGACGCGGGCGCGCTTCATGAAGAAGCCGATGTCGAACTGGTCGGTCATGCCCATGCCGCCGTGCATCTGCACGCCTTCCTGCACCGCGCGCGTGGCGGTGGTGCCGGCGCGGGCTTTTGCCACGGCGACGGCGGGTGCGGCCTTGACGACGTCGGCGTCCAGTGCCTGCAGCGCCTTCATGGTGGCGGCACGGGTGATCTCGATGTCGATATAGAGCTCGGCGGCGCGATGCTGCAGCGCCTGGAATTCGCCGATCAGCTTGCCGAATTGCTTGCGGCTCTTCAGATACTCGACGGTGCGGCCAAAGACCTCGTCGCTGAGGCCGACCATTTCGGCGGCGACCGCGCCGCGGCCGATATCGAGCACGCCGTCGAGCAGGCCGGCCGCCTGGTCGACCTCGCCGAGCACGCTGTCGGCATCGACCTCGACATTGGCGAGTTCGATCCGCGCCGCATTGTGCGCATCGACCATGATGGTGCGCTCGATCGCAACACCCTTGGCCTTGGGATTGACCAGGAACAGCGTCAGGCCCTCGCGTTCGCCGGCGGCGCCTGCGGTGCGCGCGGCGACGATGAGGAGATCGGCGACGTGACCGTCGACCACCAGCGCCTTGGCGCCGGAGAGCTTGAAGCCGTTGCCGGCGCGCACGGCCTTGAGGCTGGTCTGCAGCGGGCGATGCTTGGCGCCCTCGTCGATCGCGAGCGTCGCGAGCAGCGAGCCGTTCGCGATCTTCGACAGATATTCCGATTTCTGCGCGGCATTGCCGCCGCGGGTCAGCACTGATGCCGCCACCACGGAGGTGGCGAGGAAGGGCGACGGCATCAGGGTGCGGCCGATCTCCTCCATCACGACGCCGGCCTCGACATAGCCGAGCCCGCTGCCGCCGAACTCTTCCGGCACGAGCAGGCCGGCAAAACCCATCTCGGCGAAGGAATGCCAAAGCTCCTTGGAGAAGCCGGTGGGGTCCTTGCTGTCGCGCAGGTGGCGCAGGTGCGACACCGGCGCCTTGTCGCTGATCAGCCCGCGCGCGGAGTCGCGGAGCATGGATTGTTCTTCGGTGAGGACGAGGGCCATGTGCGTTGCGTCTCTGAGTCTTACAAATCTGTTGCTGTCATTCCGGGGCGCGCGATAGCGCGAGCCCGGAATCTCGAGGTTCCGGGTTCGGTCCTGCGGACCGCCCCGGAACGACGGTGAGTTACGCCCCCGGCAGATCCAGGATGCGCTTGGCGACGATGCCGAGCATGACCTCGGACGTGCCGCCTTCGATCGAATTGGCCTTGGTGCGCAGCCAGGCGCGCGGGCGGGCGCCCTGCCTGGAGCGCTCGCTCTCCCATTCCAGCGCATCGACGCCGCCGGCCGACATCAGGATCTCGTGGCGGCGCTTGTTGAGCTCGGTGCCGTAATATTTCATCGCCGAGGAAAACGCCGGATGCGCCTGCCCGGCCTTGGCGAGATCGACCGCGCGCTCGGCGCAGGCAGCTAACGCGGCTTCATCGACGTCGAAGCGCGCGATTTGGCCGCGCAGCATGGCGTCGTCGAGCCTGCCTTGCCCATCGGTGCCGACGGAGTCGGCCGCGATCTGGCCGAGCGGCCGGCCGACGCCGCGCTCGCCCATGCCTGAGATCATCGCGCGCTCGTGCTGGAGCAGATATTTCGCGACGTCCCAACCGCGGTTGATGGTGCCGACCACATGCGACTTCGGCACGCGCACATTGTCGAAGAAGGTCTCGCAGAACGGCGAATAGCCGGAGATCAAGAGGATCGGCTTGGTCGAAACGCCCTTCGAGGTCATGTCGAACAGGATGAAGCTGATGCCGTCGTGCTTCTTCGCGGTCGGATCGGTGCGGACCAGGCAGAAGATCCAGTCGGCGTAGTTGGCGTAGCTCGTCCAGATCTTCTGGCCGTTGATGATGAAGTCGTCGCCGTCGCTCTCGGCGCGGGTCTGCAGCGAGGCGAGGTCGGAGCCGGCGTTCGGCTCGGAATAGCCCTGACACCAGCGGATCTCGCCCGCGGCGATCTTCGGCAGATGCTCCTTCTTCTGCGCCTCATTGCCGTATTTCAAGAGCGCCGGCCCGAGCATCCAGATGCCGAAGCTCGACAGCGGCGGCCGCGCGCCGATCCGCGCCATCTCGGCGCGCAGCACCTTGTGCTCGGCAGCACTTAAGCCGCCACCGCCATATTCCCGCGGCCAGTCCGGCACGGTCCAGCCTTTGTCGCGCATGCGCTCGAACCAGATGCGCTGCGGCTCGGACGAGAATTTCGCGTTGCGTCCGCCCCAGAACACGTCGGCATCCGACGTTGCGGGCTTGCGCATCTCCGGCGGGCAATTGGCCTCCAGCCAGGCGCGTGTCTCGTGGCGGAATGCTTCGAGATCGGCGGATTCAGAATCGCTGGTTTTGAGATCGGTCATTGGTCGTTTCCATCACCCAAAATTCGAATTGTTGCCGCCGAGTCTGGGCCAAGCCCCCGCGGAATTCAACCACTTATCGGTTATAGTCGCCGCTGCGGCGAGCCTTGAAAACAAAGAGGAAACGACAATGCGCCTGAAGCTTCTTTCGCCTGGCGAAATGAACGAGAGCCAGCGGCAGACCTATGACGAGTCGATCGCCGGCAAGCGCGGCAAGCCGCCGGCGCCGATGATGGCCTGGCTGAACAGCCCCGAGATGGCGCGCCATGCGACGCGGCTCGGCGAGGTGCTGCGCTTCGACACGATCTTCCCGGCCAAGCTCTCGGAGATCGCGATCCTGGTGACGGCGCGGCACTGGACCGCGCATTACGAATGGTATGCGCACAAGCGTCTGGCGCTCGCCGGCGGCATGAAGCCCGAGATCATCGAGGCGATCCGCGACCGCCGCACGCCCGACTTCGACGACCCCAAGGGCAAGATGATCTACGATCTCGCGAAGTCGCTGCACGAGGGCCACGGCGTTGAGAAGGGCCTGTATGATGAGGCGGTGAAGCTGCTCAGCGAGCGCGGCGTCGTCGAGGTGATCGGCCTGTGCGGCTATTACACGCTGGTGTCGATGACGCTGAACACATTTGAGTTCGGCCTGCCCGACGGTGAGGTGTCGGAGCTATCCTAAATCGTGCGATGACCGTTCAGAGCAAAGCAAAGAGATGGACTGCCGTCGTTCAGCAACTCGCGAGCGACCGGAATGCGCGGATCGGCTGTCCGTTTTGCGGGCAAGCTGACCTGAGCGTCACCGACATCCCATTCACCTCCGAGAGAATGGAACGCGTGATAGCGTGCCCTAGCTGTAAGGAGGCCACAGCACTGCGTATGTCGAGGGGGACCGGGCCATAGTCGGGTCTCCTTCCGGAAACGATGCGTTTCGGGATTTCCAGTAGCGCTGTCCCGGCGCGCGCCCCATGTGCATGTTTTCAACGGAGTATTCACATGTCGCAAGGCCCCGCCATTCCTGCCGGCACCAGGATCGGCCATGTCCACCTCAAGGTCGCCGATCTCGATCGTGCGCTCGGCTTCTATTGCGGCGTGCTCGGCTTCGAGCTGATGCAGCGGATGGGCTCGGGCGCAGCCTTCATCTCGGCCGGCGGCTATCATCACCACATCGGGCTCAACACCTGGGAGAGCAAGGGCGGCTCGCCGCCGCCGCCAGGCACGACCGGGCTTTATCACACCGCGATCCTTTTTCCGACGCGCCCCGCGCTGGCGGATGCGCTGCATCGGGTGCTCACGGCCGGCATTGCGCTCGATGGCGCCAGCGACCACGGCGTCAGCGAGGCGCTTTACCTGCGCGACCCCGACCAGAATGGCGTGGAGCTGTATTGGGACAAGCCGCGGGAGCAATGGCCGTTCGGGCCTGACGGGAAGCTCGCGATGTTCACCAAGCGGCTGGATGTCGAAGCGCTGTTGAGGCAGCGGCAGGGGTGAGATGGGCACGGCGCGACCAGCGCCTCTGCCCACCCTGCATGCGCTGCGTGATCAGCGCCCCGCATCCATGTCGCCCGCCTCGCGCTGGCCGCTGAGCCAGAGCGCAAGCAGGGTCCAGAACGCGCCCGACAACAGATACGCACCCGAGGCGATGACGCCGAGATTGGTGGCGAGCAGCAGCGCGACCAGCGGGGCGAAGCCGGCGCCGAACAGCCAGGCCATGTCGGAGGTCAGCGCGGACGCCGTGTACCGATAGGCCTGCCGGAAGTTCGAGGCGATCGCACCCGACGACTGGCCGAAGGACAGGCCGAGCAGGATGAAGCCGATCACCATGTAGATGGTCTCGCCGAACGCGCCGGCGTCGAGCAGCTGCGGCGCGAAGCCGCTATAGACCGCGATCGCGATCGCCGATCCCATCAGCAGCGACTTGCGGCCGACGCGGTCGGCGATGATGCCGGAGGCCACGATCGCGGCGACGCCGAACACGGCGGCGACGATCTCGATGATCAAGAAGCGCACCGGGCTTTCGCGGGTGAACAGGAACACCCAGGACAGCGGAAACACCGTGACCATGTGAAACAGCGCAAAGCTCGCCAGCGGCGCGAAGGCGCCTAACATGATGTTCTGGCCTTCGCGCGCGACCGTCTCGGAGATGCGCGCCGGCTGGAGTTCGCGGGTCTCGAACAGCGTGGCGTATTCTTCCGTCGTCACCATACGCAGGCGCGCGAACAGCGCGACGACGTTGATGGCAAAGGCGACGAAGAACGGATAGCGCCAGCCCCAGTCGAAGAAATCATCGGCCGAGAGGAGACCGGCAAAATAGGCGAACAGCGCGCTCGCCACGATCAGGCCGAGCGGCGCCCCGAGCTGCGGCACCATCGCGTACCAGCCGCGCTGGGAGGCCGGCGCATTCAGCGCCAGCAGCGAAGCCATGCCGTCCCAGGCGCCGCCCCAGGCCAGACCCTGCGCGATGCGCGCCAGCGCCAGCAGCCAGATTGCGGCGACGCCGATCTCCTGATAGCCGGGCAGGAACGCGAGCGCGACGGTGGCGGTGCCGAGCAGGAATAGCGCCGACACCAGCTTGGCCGTCTTGCCGTATTCCCGGTCGATCGTCATGAAAATGACGGTGCCGATCGGACGGGCCATGAAGGCCAGCGCGAAGACCATGAAGGAATAGAGGGTGCCGGTCAGCTCGCTCGCGAACGGGAACACCAGGCGCGGAAACACGATCACCGAGGCGATCGCGAAGACGAAGAAGTCGAAGAATTCCGAGGTGCGACCGATGATGACGCCGATGGCGATCTCGCCGGGACTGGCCTGGTCGTGGCCGTGCTCGCCCGAGTGGAGGTCTGCCATTGCGGGGGTCTGTGCCGTCGCCATTCGTGCGCCCTTAACGTCCTGAAAACCAAAGCCGACCGCCCGGCGGGACGCCAGGCAATCTGCCCCTGTCTGACCCAAGCTCCCGCACTGCAACATTGGACAAATTGTCCAATGTCCGGATTGTTGCGCCGCAGCTACCCGTTGGCCCCGCAAAGGAAACTCATTCTCATAAGGCTCGGCCCGTGTCTCGTCTCAAGATCCTGGCGCTACTACCTCTGGCTGCCGCGCTCAGCGGCTGCGACTACGTCGTGCTGGCGCCAGCCGGCGATATCGCCGCGCAACAGCGTGACCTCGTCATCATCTCCACCGTCCTGATGCTCCTGATCGTCGTGCCCGTAATGGCGCTGACGGTGCTGTTCGCCTGGCGCTACCGCCAGTCCAACACCTCGGCCCGCTACGAGCCGGAATGGGATCACTCGACCAAGCTCGAGCTGGTGATCTGGTCGGCGCCGCTGCTGATCATCGTCTGCCTGGGCGCGCTGACCTGGATGGGCACGCATCTGCTCGACCCCTATCGCACGCTCGGCCGCATCCATGCCGAGCGCGCGGTGGACCAGTCCAAGGCGCTCGAGGTCGACGTGGTCGCGCTCGACTGGAAGTGGCTCTTCATCTACCCGGATTACGGCATCGCCACCGTCAATGAGCTCGCAGCTCCGGTCGATCGCCCGATCACCTTCCGCATCACGGCGTCCTCGGTGATGAACTCGTTCTACATCCCCGCGCTCGCCGGCCAGATCTACGCGATGCCGGGCATGGAGACCAAGCTCCACGCCGTGGTCAACCACGCCGGCACCTACAAGGGCTTCTCGGCAAATTACAGCGGCGCCGGCTTCTCCGGCATGCACTTCAACTTTCAGGGCCTCGACGACAAGGCTTTTGACGCCTGGATCGCCAGCGCCAAGTCCGCCGGCGACTCGCTCGGCCGCGCCGAATATCTTCAGCTGGAGAAGCCCAGCCAGAACGAGCCGGTGCGGCGCTGGGGCACCGTCGATGCCGATCTCTACCGCCTGATCCTCAACATGTGCGTCGAGACCGGCAAGATGTGCCAGAGCGAGATGATGGCGATCGACGCCAAGGGCGGCAATGGCCATCAGGGCCTGAACAACACGCTGCCGCTCGCTTACGACAAGTATGCCCGCCGCGGCACGGTGCTCGGACCCGAGCCGAGCTTCGTCGCCGGCACCTGCACGCCGGATGCGCCGCAGGGCAAGACCACCGCGTCCATCACGGCACCCGTCGACACCGCGCCGCTCCTAGGTGCCGGCCTGAAGCGGCCGTCGTTCACGCCGCTGAAGTCCTCGTCCTTCTTCCTCGGACAGCGTCCCAAGTCCGATTCCTGAAGTCAGACTCCTAAAGAGAGTTCGCATGTCTCCTGATCTTCTCAAGCTCATCTTCGGCCGGCTCGGCCTCGAATCGCTGCCGCTGCACGAGCCGATCGTCGTCGGCACCTTCGTGGTGGTCGCGCTCGGCGGCGCCGCACTGCTCGGCGGCCTCACCTATTTCCGCCTCTGGGGCTATCTCTGGCGCGAATGGTTCACCACGGTGGACCACAAGCGCATCGGCATCATGTACATGATCCTCGGCATCGTGATGCTGCTGCGCGGCTTTGCCGACGCGCTGATGATGCGCGGCCAGCAGATGCTCGCCTTTGGCGGCTCCGAAGGCTATCTCAACGCCCATCACTACGATCAGGTCTTCACCGCCCACGGCGTGATCATGATCTTCTTCGTGGCGATGCCGCTGGTCACGGGGCTGATGAACTACGTCGTGCCGCTGCAGATCGGCGCGCGCGACGTCTCGTTCCCGTTCCTGAACAATTTCAGCTTCTGGATGACGGTCGGCGGCGCGGTGCTGGTGATGGCTTCGCTGTTCATCGGCGAATTCGCCCGCACCGGCTGGCTGGCCTATCCGCCGCTCTCGAACATCGGCTACAGTCCCGATGTCGGTGTCGACTATTACATATGGGCGCTGCAGGTCGCCGGCGTCGGCACGACGCTATCCGGCATCAACCTGATCTGCACCATCGTCAAGCTGCGCTGCCCCGGCATGATCATGATGAAGATGCCGGTGTTCACCTGGACCTCGCTCTGCACCAACGTGCTGATCGTCGCCTCCTTCCCGGTCCTGACCGTGGTGCTCGCGCTGCTCTCGCTCGACCGCTATGTCGGCACCAACTTCTTCACCAACGATTTCGGCGGCAGCCCGATGATGTACGTGAACCTGATCTGGATCTGGGGACACCCCGAGGTCTACATCCTGGTTCTCCCGGCGTTCGGCATCTTCTCCGAGGTCACCTCGACCTTCTCGGGCAAGCGGCTGTTCGGCTATACCTCGATGGTCTACGCCACCGTCGTCATCACCATCCTGTCGTACCTGGTGTGGCTGCACCACTTCTTCACGATGGGCTCGGGCGCCAGCGTCAACTCGTTCTTCGGCATCACCACGATGATCATCTCGATCCCGACGGGCGCGAAGATGTTCAACTGGCTGTTCACGATGTATCGCGGCCGCATCCGCTACGAGCTGCCGATGATGTGGACCATCGCCTTCATGCTGACCTTCGTGATCGGCGGCATGACCGGCGTGCTGCTGGCGGTGCCGCCGGCCGACTTCGTGCTGCACAACAGCCTGTTCCTGATCGCCCACTTCCACAACGTGATCATCGGCGGCGTGGTGTTCGGCGCCTTCGCCGGCATCAACTACTGGTTCCCGAAGGCGTTCGGCTTCAAGCTCGATCCGTTCTGGGGCAAGATGTCGTTCTGGTTCTGGGTCACCGGCTTCTACCTGGCCTTCATGCCGCTCTACGTGCTCGGCCTGATGGGCGTGACCCGCCGCCTGCGCGTGTTCGACGATCCTTCGCTCCAGATCTGGTTCGTCATCGCCGCGATCGGTGCCGTGTTCGTCTTCATCGGCATTCTGTCGATGCTGATGCAGTTCGCGGTCAGCCTGCTCAGGCGCGAGCAGCTCAAGGACGTCACCGGCGATCCCTGGGACGCGCGCACGCTGGAATGGGCGACCTCCTCGCCGCCGCCGGACTACAACTTCGCCTTCACCCCGGTCGTTCACGACAATGACGCGTGGTGGGACATGAAGCGGCGCGGCTATCAGCGTCCGCTCACCGGGTTCAGGCCGATCCATATGCCGAGCAGCACCGGCACCGGCATCATCCTCGCCGGCTTCGCCACCGCGATGGGCTTTGCTCTCGTCTGGTACATGTGGTTGCTGGCGGCCGTGAGCTTCATCGCGATGCTCGCCGTCGGGATCGGCCACACCTTCAACTATCACCGCGACTTCGACATTCCGGCTGAAGACGTCATCCGGACCGAGGACGCGCGCACCAAACTGCTCGCCGGAGCCAAGTAAATGACCGTTGCCGTCAATCCCTCGCAGACCGGCGAGCCGGTCTTCTACCTCGCGGACGAGCATCCGCATCCGGAAGGCTGGAGCACCTCGCTCGGCTTCTGGATCTACCTGATGAGCGACTGCCTCATCTTCGCGATCCTGTTCGCCACCTTCGGCGTGCTCGGCGGCAATTACGCCGCCGGCCCCGCGCCGAAGGACCTGTTCGACCTGACCCTGGTCGCGGTGAACACGTCCATGCTGCTGCTGTCGTCGATCACCTACGGCTTTGCCATGCTGACCATGCAGCAGAACAAGGTCGCGCAGACGCAGGTTTGGCTCGCAATCACCGGCCTGTTCGGCCTCGCCTTCATCGGCATCGAGCTCACCGAGTTCGCCCACATGATCCACGAGGGCGCCACGCCGCAGCGCAGCGCCTTTCTCTCCGCCTTCTTCACCCTGGTCGGCACCCACGGCCTGCACGTCACATGCGGCCTGATCTGGCTGGTGACGCTGATGGTGCAGGTCGGAAAGTTCGGCCTGATCGAGGCCAACCGCCGCCGCCTGATGTGCCTGTCGATGTTCTGGCACTTCCTCGACGTGGTCTGGATCGGCGTCTTCACCTTCGTCTATCTCCTGGGAGTTCTGCGATGAGCACCGATACCCACGCAGCCGACGCGCACGACCATCACCACGAGGGCGGCCACGCCCACAGCACGTTCTCGGGCTACATGCTCGGCTTCGTGCTCTCGGTCGTGCTCACCGCGATCCCGTTCTGGCTGGTGATGAGCGGCGCGCTGCCGAGCAAGCAGATCACCGCGCTGGTGATCATGGCTTTCGCGGTCGTGCAGATCGTCGTGCACATGGTCTACTTCCTGCACATGAACACGACGTCCGAGAACGGCTGGACCATGATGGCGCTGATCTTCACCATCGTGATGGTGGTGATCGCACTGTCGGGTTCGCTCTGGGTGATGAGCCACCTCAACAGCAACATGATGCCCATCCACCAGATGAGCGGAATGAAGTGAGCGATATCGGGATCGTGACAGGCGAGGACGCAGATGCGCGCAGCAAGGCCGCGCGGTCCCCGTCCTTGTGGCTCACGGTCCTGTCGCTCATTGCTTTTGTGCTTCTGATCGCGCTCGGCGTCTGGCAGATCGAGCGCCGTGCCTGGAAGCTGGCGCTGATCGAGCGGGTCGAGCAGCGCGTCCACGCGCCGCCGCAGGCGATCCCCTCGCCCGCATCATGGCCCGCAATCAGCGCCGCTAGCGACGAATACAGGCACGTCAGCCTCAGCGGGCGCTTCCTGCATGACAGCGAGACGCTGGTTCAGGCCGTCACCGAGGAGGGCCCCGGCTATTGGGTGCTGACGCCGCTTCAGCGCGACGACGGCACGCTGGTGCTGATCAACCGCGGCTTCGTGCCGTCCGAGCGGCGCGACGCATCGACGCGCCGGGACGGCAATCCCGCGGGTCGGGTCGAGATCACCGGCCTGCTCCGCATGACCGAGCCGAACGGCGGTTTTCTCCGGAACAACGTGCCCCAGCACAACCGCTGGTACTCGCGGGACGTCGCCGCCATTGCGGCGGCACGCGGCCTTCGCGAGGTCGCGCCCTTCTTCGTGGATTCCGACGCCGGATCACAAATTGCCGGCGGTCCAATCGGCGGATTGACCGTGATCCGCTTTCCCAATAACCACCTGATCTACGCGCTGACGTGGTTTGCCCTGGCTTTCATGCTGGCCGGCAGACTTTTCGTCACATTCGGCGGCGGGCTGTTCCGCCGCAAGCGCTTCGTCCACGACAAGGCCGGCGGCACGGATGCCGTCGCCCGCAGGACGGGATCAGATGCTGGAACGATCGTCGAGCCGACCTGACGACGGGAAAACGCTTTCCCAGACGCTTGGGCGTGACGGGCAAGCCGTCACGCTGCAATCGCAGGCCGATGCGCGCAGCGAGCTGATCGGCACGACGCCGACCGACGACGAGACCAACCGCAAGAACATGGCGCTGCTGATCCAGCTGCGCTGGACCGCGGTGGTCGGCCAGATCGTGACCATCGGTGCCGTGCATTTCGGCCTCGGCATCCCCCTGCCGCTGGAGCGGATGGGCGCGGTGATCGGCGCGCTGGTGCTGCTCAACGTCTCCAGCCTGGTCTGGGTGCGCCATCGCGCCGCGATCTCCAACAACGAGCTCTTGGTCGCCTTGATGCTGGACGTCGCCGCGCTGACCGCGCAGCTCTATCTCTCCGGCGGCGCCACCAATCCCTTCACCTCGCTGTTCCTGCTGCAGGTGACGCTGGGCGCGGTGCTGCTCGATGCTCGCTCGACCTGGTCGCTGGTCGCACTGACCTGTGCGAGCTTCGTCTGGCTGACATTGGCGTACCGGCCGCTCGATCTGCCGCCAAATCCGTTGAGCGAGACTTATACGCTCACGGTGCTCGGCATGCTCCTGGGCTTCGTGCTCAACGCCGTGCTGCTGGTGGTGTTCGTCACCCGCATCAACAGGAATTTGCGCGAGCGCGACGCCCATCTGGCGGCGCTGCGCCAGCATGCCGCCGAGCAGGACCACATCGTGCGCATGGGCCTGCTCGCCTCCGGCGCGGCGCATGAGCTCGGCACGCCGCTCGCCTCGCTCTCGGTGATCCTCAGCGACTGGCGCCGCATGCCCGATCTTGCCGCCGATCAGGAGCTTGCCGAGGACCTGTCGGAAATGGAGACGTCGCTGCAGCGCTGCAAGTCGATCGTGACGGGCATCCTGGTGTCGGCGGGCGAAGCGCGCGGTGAAGGCTCATCGCCCACGACGGTGACGGCCTTCGTCAGCGCGCTCGTGGACGAATGGCGCAATGCGCGCTCCGCCCGCACGCTCTACTTCGTCAACACCTTCGGCGAGGACGTCGCGATCGTCTCCGACGTCGCGCTGAAGCAGGTGATCTTCAACGTGCTCGACAACGCCTATGAGGTCTCGCGCGACTGGGTCGAGCTCGTCGCCGAGCGCGAGGGCGACAATCTCGTGCTGTCGATCTCCGACCGCGGCCCGGGCTTTGCGCCGGAGATGCTGGCGCAGCTGGGCAAGCCCTACCAGTCGAGCAAGGGCCGTGCCGGCGGCGGGCTCGGCCTGTTCCTGGTGGTGAACGTCGTGCGCAAATTGGGGGGCACCGTCACCGCCGAGAACCACAGGAAGCGCGGCGCCACCGTGCGCCTCACGCTGCCGCTCGCAACATTGGCGATCGGAGGGAATTTTGACGCCTGACCGTTCGCTCATCGTCGTCGAGGACGATGCGGGTTTCGCCCGCACGCTGAAGCGCTCGTTCGAGCGCCGCGGCTACGAGGTCGTGCTTGCCGCCTCGATCGAGGAGGTGCGCCAGGTGCTGGAGGAACGCTCCTTCGGTCATGCCGTGGTCGACCTCAAGCTCGGCGGCGCCTCGGGCCTTGCCTGCGTCGAGCTGCTGCACACACACGATCCCGACATGCTGATCGTGGTGCTGACTGGCTTTGCCAGCATCTCCACCGCCGTCGAAGCGATCAAGCTGGGGGCCTGCCACTACCTGGCAAAGCCGTCGAACACCGACGACATCGAGGCCGCCTTCCACAAGGCCGAAGGTAACGCCGAGGTCGCGCTCGATACGCGGCCGACCTCGATCAAGACGCTGGAATGGGAACGCATCCACCAGACCTTGATCGAGACCGAGTTCAACATCTCGGAAGCGGCCCGCCGGCTGGGCATGCACCGGCGGACGCTGGCGCGGAAGCTTGAGAAGCGGCCCGTGAAGTAGGAGGGCTATCGCATTTGAGGGCATTCCTGCAGCCATCCTTCGAGCCGCCCGCTTTAGGCGGGTTCCTCAGGATGAGGACGGAGTGCGTGGCTGCAGTTTCAATGGGCACTGATGCTGATTAGCCTCATCCTGAGGAGGCGCGTGAGCGCCGTCTCGAAGGACGAAGCGTGCGCAGCGGCCGCCGCCACAGGTCATATGCGATAGCCCTCGGTCAAGTAGGAGGAGCGCGTCGAGGCTCCTCCTGCTTCCCTATTTGCCGAACCGCGCAATCACGTCGGCCAGCGCGACGTGGCCTTTGCACGATCCCGTTCCCGGATCAGAGCCGCCGTCCTCCAGAGCGGTGGCATAGAGGACCGCCGGATCGGCCTCGAGGCGAGTTCGCAGCGCCGCCAGCTTCGGCCAGCGGCTCCGCTCCGCGACCGCGTGGACGTCGAGCCAGCGCGCGACGCCGACGAGTACGGCGTCGGCGAGGGTCGGCCGCTCCCCGAGCAGGAATTGCCGCGCTTCGATCATCGCTTCGAACTTGTCATGGCGCTCGATGACCCTTGCTGTGCCGAAGGCACGCAGAACCGACTTCGCGGCGGGCTCCATGGCTTCGGCTTCCATTGCGGCCCACAGCGGCGCGAAGGCGCCGGTGAAACCCGTATTCACGAACGCAATGAGCTGATGGATGCGATCGGCTTGCCGCGACAGCGGATCGAAGCTGATGCGCCGTTCGACATCCCTGGCTTCGAGCCAGGCCGCGATAGCCATCGTTTCCGTCAGCACCTCGCCCTGCTCGGTGATGAAGACCGGCGTCTCATGTCGCGGATTGATGCGGGCGTATGACGGGCTTCGCATCTCGCCCATCATATCGACCCGGCACAGCCGATATGGCTTGCCCAGCCATTCGAGAGCCGCAACGAGCCCCATGGAGCTTCCCTTCGGGAAGCCGTAGAGTAGAATTGGGTCCATGATCCGTTCTCCGTGATTTCTGATGATCACGCTGCGCAGCGGTGATGCGACCCTACTCGCTCGCCGCATCAAGTAAATTACGAACTTTTTTGTAACCTGGAGGCGGCGATGAAGGATCTCGTTTCGAGATGTCCCATCGAGGAAGTGATGCAGATTTTGAGCGGTCGCTGGCCGACGCTGCTGATCTATTATTTGAAGCAGGGCACCAAGCGCTTCAGCGACTTGCGCCGAGACAATCCGACCATCTCACACAGGATGCTCGCGCTCGAGCTCCGCAAGCTGGAGGACGCCGGTATCGTAAGCCGCACTGAATTCGGCGGATATCCGCTGCGCGTGGAATACGATCTGACCTCCGCCGGTCATGCCCTCGTGCCGTTGATCGATGCCTTGGGGGACTGGTGGGCGTCGGTTTCAGCTGGGGCTGACGGAGAAGAGCGTCGGGGCGAGATCGGCGTCTCGGCAACGACGCAGCGGACTTGATGAGCTGAAGGCCCAAAAGCGCGATGCGATTAGGATGAATCGCCATCGCGCTTTTTGGGTTATTGTTTGAGCATGATCTTTTCGGAAAACCGCTACGCACTTTTCCGGATCATGCTCTAGCGAGGAGACTGCCGTGACAATGCTCGTCGAGCGCTTCAACCTGCCGGCTGCGCTTTCGCCCGCGCCGAGCAAGCGCGATGCCGAAACAGTTCAGTTCGCACAAGCCGCGCTGACGTCCGCCAAGCGGGAGGGCCTGCAACTCGCGGTGCGGGCGCGCTATGTCGCCCTCATCGTCATCGGCTGCCTGCTGCTGGTGATCAACCCGGCCTGGGAGCAGCTCTACTACGTGGCGCTGCTCGGCCTGTTCGCACTGATCGGCTGGGCCCAGGTCAGGGTTGGGCGGGTGGGCGTGTCATGGCCGGAATTGGCACTCCTGTTTTGCGACTTGGCGCTGCTGACGTGCCTCATCGTGGTTCCCAATCCTTTCGGAGCCTCGCACTGGCCGGTCGCGATGCAGTACCATTTCGGCAACTTCATCTATTTCTTCGTACTGCTCGCAGGCGCCACACTGGCCTATACTTGGCGGACCGTGATTGCGGTCGGCGTGTGGACGGCTGCGCTCTGGTTGATCGGCATGGCGTGGGTCTGGTGGCAACCCGATCGCGATCCTGCGCTGACGGCCCGCATCGCAGCCGCGGCAGGCAGCGATCAGCACTTGTTGACGATGATTTCGCCCAACGCGATCGTGTTCCACGTTCGCATCCAGGAGATCGTCGTATTCATGATCGTGGCCATGACCTTGGCGCTCGCGGTCCGCCGCAGCAACGACCTCTTGGTCCGGCATGCCGCGGTGGAGCGCGAGCGCGGCAACCTCGCACGCTACTTCTCGCCCAATGTCGTGGCGGAATTGTCGAACCAGGACGAGCCGTTGAAGCAGGTGCGCACGCAACATGTCGCGGTGCTGTTCGTCGACATCGTCGGCTTCACCGCCTTTGCCGATGCGCGCTCGCCGCAGGAGGTTGTGCGGACGTTGCGGGAATTCCACGGATTGATGGAGCAGGAGGTTTTCCGCCATAGCGGCACGCTCGACAAATATCTCGGGGACGGATTGATGGCGACGTTCGGCACGCCCTTCGCTGGCGCGCACGACGCCAGCAACGCGCTGCGATGTGCCCAGGCGATGATCGCCGCTGCGGACCGTTGGAACGATCGGCGGGCAGCGTCAGGCGAGCCACCGCTTCATGTGAGCTTTGGCTTGCATTATGGGCCGGTGGTGCTCGGCGACATCGGGCAGACCTGTCTGGAATTTGCCGTGATCGGTGCGACCGTCAACGTGGCAAGCCGTCTCGAAGCCTTGACCCGCACGTTCGACTGCGCGCTGGTGGCAAGTGACGACCTCGTCAGCCAGGCGAAGGCCGAGCTTGGCGACGCAGCCGCAACGTTTCAATCATTGGAAGCGCGAGAGCCGCGGGTCGTCCGCGGTATTCAGCAGCCGATCTCGATCTGGACCCAGCCGCGCGGCGCGTAGAGCCGAACTCGCCCGCCGCGTCAGGAAGCCAAGCAAAAAGCCCGGCCAACGGCCGGGCTTTTGATGGCTTGCGCAGAACGAAGCTGCTTACGCGGCCTCGTCGGCGACGGTGCTGTCGTCGCCATCGGTATCGTCGGTATCGCCCTCGGCATCCGTGTCCGCTTCGCCTTCGGCGGCTTCCGCCTTGGCGCTGGTGCGGCGCGGGCTCTTGGCGAGCTGGGCCTCGATCTCCTTGACCGCTTCGGTCTCGGTCGAGTGCTGCACCACCGCGATCTCGCGGGACAGACGGTCGAGCGCCGCTTCATAAAGCTGGCGTTCCGAGTAGGACTGCTCGGGCTGCGATTCCGAGCGATAGAGGTCGCGCACGACTTCCGCGATCGCGACGATGTCGCCCGAATTGATCTTCGCTTCGTATTCCTGGGCGCGGCGCGACCACATTGTGCGCTTGACGCGGGCGCGGCCCTTGAGCGTCTCCAGCGCCTTCTTGACCAGCGCCGGATCGGACAGCTTGCGCATGCCCACATTGGCGACCTTGGCGGTCGGCACGCGCAGCGTCATCTTGTCCTTGATGAAGTTGATGACGAACAGCTCGAGCTTCGCACCGGCGATCTCCTGCTCTTCGATGGCCAGGATCTGGCCGACGCCATGAGCGGGATAGACCACGAATTCGTTGGCCTTGAAGCCCTGACGCTGGGTCACGACCTTCTTTTCCTCGACCTTCGGCGCAGCCGCGGGCTTGGCGGCCGGCTTGGCGGCGACGGGAGCCTTGGCAGGCGCAGCAGCAACGGAAGCCTTCGGCGCGGCGGGCTTGGCAGCGGGGGCCTTGGCAGTCACAGGCTTGGCGGCAGCAGGCTTGACAGCGGCAGGCTTGGCAGCGGTCGCTTTCGCGGCCGGTTTGGCAGTCTTGTTAGGCATTGCGCTTCTTTTGTTCTTCGAGGACTTTGCAGCCGGCGCCTTCGTCGCGGTCCGACCCTTGGATGCGCTACGGCTGGCCGCGGCGACTTTTTTGGCCTCCTTATGGGAAGCCCTCGCTGAAGTACTCTTTTTACGCGTTTTCTGTGACACAGCCTGCGCGCGGAAACTGCCACGCCCCTGTTCGACATTTGGTTTCACGGGAACCCAGAGGGGCCAACGGGGCTGACGGGGTTCGGCTTAATGTGCCTAATATAGCACATTTCCCGCAAAAATCAATGATTTAGGGGTCTTGAGGGCTGGTTTTCGGCGGCAGCGCCGCTATTAGGGTTAAGTTTGGGCGCGAATTAGTCTCCAGAGCCCGGGTTCGGAGAAAAATATTTCTCGAACTTGCCTTCCATGCCGTCGAACTCCTTGGCGTCGGCGGGTGATTCTTTCTTCTGGGTGATGTTCGGCCAGCTCTTGGCGTAATCGGCGTTGACCTGGAGCCACTTTTCGAGGCCCGGTTCCGTGTCCGGCTTGATGGCGTCGGCGGGGCATTCCGGCTCGCACACGCCGCAATCGATGCACTCGTCGGGATGGATGACGAGCATGTTGTCGCCTTCGTAGAAACAGTCGACCGGGCAGACCTCGACGCAGTCGGTGTACTTGCACTTGATGCAGTTTTCAGTGACGACGTAAGTCATCCAACGCTCCGAAAAGCTCTTTTAAAAGTCGCGGCTTGCCTAGCGCGGATGGCCCGGCGCCGCAAGGTCGGGAAGGCCCGATCATGACGGCTTTGTGTGTTTGATCGATCAAGAAATGAATACCAAGCGCAATTAATTGCGGTTTGCTTCATTCAGCTCCTCGTAGAGCACGCGAGCCGAGGCGGCATCGCCACGGCGCTCGTTGAAGGCGGTGACCTTCAGGACGCGCACATTGCGATCGAGCGCGATGGTGAGGACATCACCGGCCTTGATCGCATGGCCCGGCGACGTCTCGCGCACGCCGTTGACGCGGACATGGCCGGTGATGACGAGCTCGGCCGCGGAGGTGCGCGCCTTCACCACCCGCGCGTGCCACAGCCATTTGTCGATGCGCTGCCGCTCGGTGGTCGTGGGATTACTCCTTCCGCCCCAGCTGCTCCTTGAGCGCGGCGAGCTTGGCGAAGGGCGAGTTCGGATCGACCGGACGATCGCGCTCGCGCGAATTCGCGCTCGACGCGTACGGACGCAGCGACGGGCCGCCCTGGCGGTCACGGCCCTTGTCGCGGTCGCGGCCACGATTGTCGCGGCCTTTGTCGCGATCCCCGCCGAACTTCTTGTTGTCGCGGTTGCGATCGCGATCCTTGTCGCGGTCTCCCTTGCCCTGGAAGCTGCGATTGCGGTCGTCGCGGCGCTCACCGCCCTCGCCGCCTTCACGCGGCTTGCGGAAGTCGCGGCCGCCATCGCGGCGATGGCCGCCGCCATGACGATGGCGTTCGCCGCGCTTCTCGCCATCGGCCGATTGCACAGCCTCGCCTTCAGCAGGCGCGCTGGCGGCCTCGGCACCGGCCTGCGGACGCGGCTGATGATGGTGACGCTGATGGCGATGGCGCTCGTGGCGCGGCTTGCGATCCTCGTGACGGCCGCCGGGGCGCCAGACCTCGACCAGCTCGGGCTGGGCGGGCTCGGCAGCGGCTTCGACCGGCGCGGCCGCATCGGGCGAGGCGGCGGCTTCGGTGGCGGCAATTTCAGCCGGAGCCGCATCAACCGGTGCCACGGCGTCCTCGGCCGGCGGTGCGATGCCCGGGGCATCTTCCGGCGTGACAGTCTCTTGCGCGGAAGCTTCCAGTGCCGGCTCTTCGGGAGCGGGCTCGTCGTGCGGCTCCATGCCGGGCGCGTCTTCGACCGTGACGGATTCGGCAGCGGCCTCGGCGGCCGGCGCCTCGGCCGGCAGTCCGGCAACGGCTTCAGCCGCAGTCTCGGTTGAGGTCTCCGCGCTGCCTTCAGCGGGCGGCGTCTCGGCCGTGACCGTCTCGGTGACGACCTGCTCGGTCGCGACAGGCTTCGGCGGCAGCGGCGGCCGCTTCTCCATGCGATAGCCGAGCGCGCGCAGCACGGAGGCGAAGTCCTCGCCGGCAGATCCCGTGAGCGAGGTCATCGCCTGCGTCACCACGAAGCTGCGGCCGTCGAACGCGCCGGCGGGCTTTTCGCCCGGCGAATTCTCGCGCCAGGCCAGCGCCGGGCGGATCAGGTCGGCGAGGCGCTCCAGGATGTCGACGCGGACGGCACGCTCGCCGGCCTGCTTATAGCCGAGCACGCGATAGGCATCGCGCGGCAGCGCCTTGTCGACCGGGAACGAGGTGCGCCCCGAGGAGGCCAGATGCTGCGCGCCCGAGAGCGCGGAGAGATCGACATTGTCCTGCTTCAGCGCCCAGAGCAGCGCGGCGAGCGCACGCGCGGCGGGCTTGAGCAGGCCGGGGAAATAGATGTGATAGGCGCCGAAGCGGACGCCGTATTTGCGCAACACGGCGCGTGAGGGCTGGTCGAGATCCTTCAGCTCGCTGGCAATCTTCGGGCGCTCGAGCACGCCGAGCGCCTCGACCAGCTGATAGGCGATGCCGCGGGCGATGCCGGTGACGTCCTCGGCCTTCGACAGCTCGAACATCGGCCCGAGCAGCTTTTCGATATGGGTTTTGAGCCAGAGCTCGAGCCGCGCCTGCACCTTGTCGCGGGGGGCGCCGGTCAGGCGCTCGTCCGAGATGATGCGGATGCGCGGATGCAGCGCGTCGTCTGCGGCGGCAAGGCGCGCCACGGCATCGCCGGTCCAGCGGATGATGCCTTCGGACGTGAGCACGAACTGCTCGTCCGGCGCATTGCCCAACTTTTCGGCGCGCGCGTTGATCTCGCCGGCGAGCACCGCTTGCGCTGCAGCCTGCAAGGCTTTCGCATCGGAGCCGGCTTCCGCCGCATCCGGTGCAAAGGTGAAGCCATCGAGGCGGCCGATGACATGGCCTTCGACGATGACTTCGCCGGTCTTGCCGATTTCAGTATTCAAGCTCGTGTTCTCCCGCAGGCGGCGCATCAATACACTGGTCCGGCGATCAACGAAACGCTCAGTCAAGCGTTCATGGAGCGCATCCGATAATTTATTTTCGACCTCCCGCGTAATCCCCTGCCAGCGCTCGGGGTCTTTCAGCCAGTCCGGGCGGTTGGCGACGAAGGTCCAGGTGCGGATCTGGGCGATTCGGGCCGACAGCGTGTCGATGTCGCCGTCGATGCGGTCGGCCTGGGTGACCTGGGACTCGAACCAGGCATCGGGAATGCAGCCCTTTCGCATCAGGAAGCCGTATAGCGTCGTCACCAGCTCGGCATGGGCGGCCGGCGACAGCTTTCTGTAGTCCGGGACCTGGCAGGCTTCCCACAGCCGCTCCACGGCGGCCTTGCCATGCGCGATATCGCGCACCTCGCCGTCGCGGGCGGCGTGATCGAGCACGCGCATGTCCTCGGCGATCGGCGCGCGCGTCAGCGTCTCATGGCCGGGGGCGAGGTTCAGCGACACCTGGAGCGCGCCGAGCGAGGAGAAATCGAGCTTGGAATTGCGCCATTGCAGCACCTTGACGGCATCGAAGGTGTGGTTCTGCAGCGCGTTGACGAGCTCGGGCTCGAACGGCGCGCAGCGGCCGGTGGTGCCAAAGGTGCCGTTGCGGGTGGCGCGGCCGGCGCGGCCCGCCACTTGCGCGAATTCGGCCGGCGTGAGGCGGCGGAACTGGTAGCCGTCGAACTTGCGGTCGGAGGCGAAGGCGACGTGGTCGACGTCGAGATTGAGGCCCATGCCGACGGCGTCGGTGGCGACGAGATAATCGACGTCGCCGTTCTGGAACATCGCGACCTGCGCGTTTCGTGTACGCGGCGACAGCGAGCCCAGCACCACGGCGGCGCCGCCATGCTGGCGGCGGATCAGCTCGGCGATGGCGTAGACTTCATCGGCCGAGAACGCGACGATGGCGGTGCGGCGCGGCTGGCGCGTGATCTTGCGGTCGCCGGCGAACTCGAGCTGCGACAATCGGGGCCGCGTGATCATGGAGACGCCCGGCAACAGACGCTCGATGATCGGGCGCATGGTGGCGGCACCTAACAGCAGCGTCTCGTCGCGGCCGCGGCGGTTGAGGATGCGATCGGTGAAGACGTGGCCGCGCTCGAGATCGGCGGCGATCTGGACCTCGTCGACGGCGAGAAAGGAGACGTCGAGATCGCGCGGCATCGCCTCGACGGTCGAGACCCAATAGCGCGGGTTCTTCGGCTTGATCTTCTCCTCGCCGGTGACGAGCGCGACGCTGGCCTCGCCGGCTCTGGCCGCGATCTTGTTGTAGACCTCGCGCGCGAGCAGGCGCAGCGGCAGGCCGATCATGCCGGAGGGATGCGCCAGCATCCGCTCGATGGCGAGATGGGTCTTGCCGGTGTTGGTCGGCCCGAGCACCGCAGTGACGCCCGCGCCAGGCACTCGATCGGCAAGCGCGCGCTCGGAGGCGAAGGGGGAGGAGGAAAAAGCCATGTCTGGGGGATTAGGTAATGGCGATTTGGGCGAATGTCAGTGCTGGATGAGGCGGTGAGGCGACCAGATTAGCTCCGTCATCCTGAGGTGCGAGCCGCGCGGCGCACCGCGCCGCGTGGGAAGCCTCGAAGGATGAACGGCCCGGCTGCCGCGCAGCCTTGGGGCACCAACCGGGCCCGTCGCCCTTCGAGGGCCGCTGAAGAAGCGGCCACCTCAGGGTGACGGGACGCGGCACCGGACGTGCCGAAGCGCCCTCCCCAAATCCCGCGCAACTGTCTCACTTTGCGACGCTTTCCCCGTTCGCTTTAAGCTTCGGAACGACTCTAGAACGAATCGCGGCCGAATCGCTGACTCCCACTTGAGTCCCGTTCCGTTCACGCAACATGTCGCGGGACTCGCCTTGGTTGCGCACTAGATGGAGTTTTGCGGGGGCGCACAAGCGACCGGGTTGGTTAAAGCTGGGGACGGCGTCGAGTCGAATCAGAATCGGGGCGGAGTCAAATGGATTCACGGGATGCGGGGGGCCAAAACGAAAGTTCGAAAACAACCCCATGCACAGTAGGTAAGCCATTGATATTGCTGAGGCTCGCTTACCCTCCCCTGGAGGGGGAGGGTCGGCACGCGATCGAGCGAAGCGAGACGTGTGACGGGGTGGGGTGATCCCTCCACCCGGGCAGTTTCCGTGCTGAGAGATCACCCCACCCCGCTCGCGCTTACGCGCGATCGACCCTCCCCCTCCAGGGCAGGGCTATCGCATATGACTTGTGACGTCGGCCTGCGCGCACGCCTCGTCCTTCGAGACGGCGCTGACGCGCCTCCTCAGGATGAGGCTAATCAGCGTCAGTGCTCGTAGAAACTGCTGCCGCGCACTCCGCCCTCATCCTGAGGAGCCCGCCCAAAGCGGGCGTCTCGAAGGATGGCCGCCGGGAAAAGCTCTCAAATGCGATAGCCCTGCCCTCCAGGGGAGGGTTAAGAGCATCACTGCGTCTTGGCGACCCTTGGCGGCTGGGGGGCGGTGATGAAGCTCGTCGCTTCCAGCATGGCCGGCCCCAGGGGCGTCGGCACTTTCAGCCAGAACGGGACCAGGATGCGCGTGCCGGCGATGGGGGCGAACGCGATCTCCATGTTGCGCTGGGCGGCGAGGTATTTGATCACGGGGCGGTCGGGGATGTAGCCGGCGATGGGCACGAAATAGATCGCGCAGACCACGACCGGGCCCTTGTACCCCTTCTCCGCCTTCACGGTCTCCATGCGCTTGAAATCGAGCTTGAGCTCGTAGCGCATGCGGCCGTCGAACACGGGCGCGGCATTGTGGCAGGCCTCCGGCGCAACGGGATCGCCGGTGCCGGGCACGCGCAAAAGCGAGGCCGTCATCGGATCCCAGACGCCGCGGCGATGCCCCTCGGTGACGACGATGCGATCAGGGTCGACCGGCGGCTCCGGCAGGATGGCAAAATCCTTCACATTGCCCTTGTCGAGGGTGATGCGGATCTCTTCGGTCTTCTTCTGGGTGGTGGTGGAGGCCTGGTAGCCGGTCGCAACCAGCGCGCCACCAACGACGCGCCCCTGGCTGGCGCCGGTGCCGGACCCGCCGGTGAACGACTTCAAAAGCCCGGTAGTGCCGCCGGCGGCCGCCGCCGAGAACACGTCGTCCTGGATATCGATGTTCCACGCGCCCTTGCCGACCGGAATGCCCGCCAGCGTCGCCTCATATTGCGCCTCGAGCTTGCCCTGCGCCACCGCCGGCGCCGCGCCGGACGCCACGGCCAGCACCAGGCCGCAAAGCGCCATCAGCCGGCCGGCCAAGGGGACGTCGAAGCGGACGCCCAAGCGCGGACGGGCTGAGCGCAGATTCTGCGCGGGGAAAAGCGTTGTCGGCACGAAATAATCCAATCGGGGCGCGATGCGCTGTTACTTAAGCCAAAAACGGCGGCAAACAATGTGTCGGGGCATCCAGCCCCGGGAACTCCACCGGACTCTTCGACGGCGAATACGCCCTTTATGTGATGGTAAGGCGCGACAATCATTGCCGTTTTGGTGATCGGGCGGTAACGGGAGCTGCAAACCTCTCCCGCTCCCTCCGCTGTCATGCCCCGGCTTGACCGGGGCATCCAGTACACCGCGGCCTCCCTGGTCAGCCGCGCCGCCGCGGCGTATTGGATCGCCCGGTCGAGCCGGGCGATGGCACCGAGGGTGGGGCGCGAAACCCGCATCCCAACCGCCCCAAAAACTTGACGTCCCGCCCCTTCCCCCTATACGTCCGCCCGCTCCCTGCAAGGACGAAAGAATTTGCCCCCGTGGCGCCTGAATGGCGGCCGCACTCGTTGGGGGTTCGAACTAAAGGATTTCTACCATGTCTCGCCGCTGCGAACTGACGGCCAAGGGCCCCCTCGTCGGCCACAAGGTCAGCCACTCCAACATCAAGACCAAGCGCCGCTTCCTGCCGAACCTCGTCAACGTGACGTTCATCTCGGAAGCTTTGGGGCGCAACGTGCGCCTGCGCGTCTCCACCAACGCAATCAAGAGCGTCGACCACAATGGCGGCCTGGACGCCTTCCTGCTCAAGGCGAGCACCGATGCGCTCTCTCCGCGCGCGATCGAGCTGAAGCGCGCCATCCAGAAGAAGGTCGGCGACACCCAGCCGGCGAAGCAGGCGAGCTGAGATTTTTTGGTTAGGGCGGGGGCTAAGTTGCGTCGCGTGGCGTAGGCTTAGCCGAGTAGAGTTTGAGTAGCGGCTGGATCGGAAGATCCGGCCGTTTTTGTTTTTGGGCACATCACCCAAAGACGAATTGATCGTTTTGATCTTTCTATCTTTAGTAGAACAATAAAGACCTGATTGCGCTTTATTCGCAGGCTAAACCTCGTGACTCAGAAGCATATTGCCGTCTTTCCAAAGCCATTGCGCGACGACCTGGTCAATGGCCGATGGCTCCCGGTGATCGGCGCCGGGATGTCGATGAACGCCATCCTACCGCCAGCATCAAGAATGCCAATGTGGGGGGATCTCGGCCGACTCCTCGCGGAAGAACTTTCCGAATATTCACCGTCAGGTGCGCTCGATGCGATATCGGCATACGAGCATGAATTCGGGAGAGCTCGCCTTATTGAGCGTCTCGCAGAACTCCTTCACCAGAAGGATGCACAACCGGGGCCAGCGCACCGAGAGTTTTGCAGTCTCTCATTCGACATCGTATGCACCACTAATTTCGATTTCCTACTCGAACGCCAATATGACCTGATCCCCAAATCAATTCATCCGGTTGTCGATGAGGAGCAACTGTCGATCAATCTTGGAAATGCGGGCACGCTCTTACTGAAATTACATGGAGACTTACGTCATCCGAAGAGGCTCGTCGTGACAGAGTCTGACTACGACGGCTTCCTCTCGAACTATCCGCTACTTGCCACTTATTTGGCCAACCAGCTCATTACGAAAACTGCCGTTCTCATCGGATATAGCCTTGACGACCCGGATTTCAGACAGATCTGGCACGTCGTCTCAAGTCGGCTCGGCAAGTCGCGCCGAATGGCTTACGCTGTGGTCGTCAATGCGCACCCTAGCGAAATAGCCCGTTTCGAACGACGCGGCGTTAAGGTCATCAATCTATCCGGTTCACGAGAACGATACGGCGAAGTACTCGCAGAAGCCTTTGCGGAACTTCGCGAGTACGTAAGAGATAATATCGTCTCCGCGAGTAAGGTCACTGAAGAAGGACCGCTCCAAGAGTTGCTGCTCCCACGCGATTCAGTTTCCCGCCTCTGCTTCTTTTCCGTTCCTTTGGACGTACTTCCGTTCTATCGCGAGCGAGTGTTTCCTATCGCCGAAGAGGCCGGGCTAGTACCAGTGACCGCGACGGATTTCATCACTCCCGGCGACAGCATAAATATCAAACTAGATACGCTAATCGACCGCGCCGCTGTCATGGTGGTTGAGTTGAATTCCCGGTGGACTAGAGCGGAACTGGCTATGGCAATTGCGCGAGCCAGAGAAGACGTTAGCGGATTTCATCGCCGGCCGTTGCGTCTAATACTTATCGCGCCGTCCGATGAGCAGATACCCGCTTGGGCCAAGAGCGAGTTCATCGTGGCAATTCGCCCCAGCTTACTATCTGATGACATCGATTGGTTCCTCCATAGCCTCCGAGATATCTTCGCCTCGGAGGCTACCAATCGCATGGAAAGCCAGCACAACGAACCTCGGCGGCTCCTAAATGCGAAGCAATTTCGAGCGGCCGTGATAGCTGCAATCTCTCTTTTAGAAACGACGCTTAGGCGCTGGCTGGAAAAGCGGCTGTGGGATGAGGTTCAAAGACCGATGCCCCTTCGTCAATTGGTCGATCGAGCAATTCGCGAAGAGCGTCTCTCAAGTAATTGGCGAGGCGAGATTGATCGTTGGACAAGGATCCGAAATGAATCGGTGCATACTACAAAACCCGTTACAAAAGCTGAAGCAAGGTCGGTAGTTGAAGGGGTCGAGCGTCTTCTGGATCAACCCACCGATTACCACGGCCCAAGTCCAGATTGAGCCTCATCCAACGATGAAGCAGTACAGCCTACACAGATAGGCGGGTGCGGTGATTTCATTGCAACCCAAAATCAGGAGTCGCGTTTGGCGGCATGAAGCAGAACACGCAGCTCGGGGGAGGGTAATAGCAATGTATCTTCTGTATTGCGACGAGACAAATATTGAAGAACGAAAAGGCGACTTTTTTCTCTACGGGGGCATCTGCATCTCCCCAGACAACTGCGCATCTCTATCGCGTCGCATTGATGAAATTCGCGGAAGCGCCAAAATACCCACGACGTTCAAATTGAAATTCTTGCCCGCGCCCGACGGCATGAATCACGAGACCTTTATCGAGCTCAAGAAGTCGCTTATCGCGGCAACTATCGATTCTGGCGCAAAGCTACTTGTCTCAGTCATACTCCACGATATCGCGACAACTCCTGATGTTGCGCGGCGCAACGCAATCAATACGCTATGTTACCATTTCGACTGTTTGCTGAACCGGTACAAATCGACTGGCCTTGTCCTCATCGATCGATTCTCAGACAAGCAGATTGATAGCCATCTGATAGAAAAATTCTCGATCGGAATCACGGGATTACCTCACACTAATCAACTCAGGTTATCGAACATTGTCGGTTTTCACTACTCAGCAATCGGTCAGTCACATTTTTCAAGTGTGATCGACATCCTTGTTGGATCACTCCGATTTGCAATTAATGCACACACACGCGATCAAAAGCAAAATCTCAAGACTGCAGGGAAGATTCTTGAGGGCATTCAGCCGCTATTTTTTAGAGAGAAAGAAACCTCCCCGATATCCGAGTTGAGCTTCTTTTTCAGCCCAAAGACAATCAAGGTGGAGAGCTACCGGACCAAGTACGAAAATCTCAAGGCTTTCTTGAATAGCAGTGGCATCGATACTGCGCAGAATATTTTGGCGGGTTAGAGACTGGTCCATCCTGCTCTACTTCCGCTATACTCGCCCGGGTAGCATCTCCCGGATGCGCATCCCATGGAGCCCGCTCAGACGACCGAGCGAAATCCCGACCCCAAGCACGTCGTCATCTGCTGTAACGGCACTGGCATCGAGCTCGCAGAACATCTCAAACGTCCCGAAGCTCGATGCCGCGTGAGGAAGGTCAATTCCGCGCCTCCATGTTGACATTTGTTAACACTCGCCCTATCCTCTCACCAACATGGCTGATCGGCCGCGGCATCCGCACAAGGAGATCGAGGCTGTCGTTGCCGACGCCGAGCGGAAGGGCTGGCGCTGGCGCAAGATGGGGCATTGGGGTCGGTTGTTCTGTCCGCATGCCGGCCGCGACGGCTGCCAGGTGGGCGTGAACGGGACGCCGAAGAACCCGGAAGATCACGCCCGGCAGGTGATGCGGGCGATTGCGCGCTGCCCGCACGGAACGGAGGACGGCTCGTGAAGAAATTCGAGTTCAGCATCGTGGCATCCGGGCTCGATCCCGAGGCCGAGGATTTCGAGCAGCGCTTCTACGATGCCGGCTGCGACGATGCGGCGATTGCGTTCCAGAAGGGCCACATCATCGTCGACTTCACGCGCGAGGCGAAATCCATCAGCGAGGCCATCATCACGGCGGTGCGCAACGTGCAGGCCGCCGGCGCCAGGATCGATCGCGTCGAGCCCGATCCGCTCGTCAGCCTCTCCGATATCGCTGCGCGGAGCGGAATGACGCGCGCGGCAATGACGCAATATTCCAAGGGGCAGCGCGGCCGAGGTTTCCCGCCGCCGGTCGCCCGCGTGACCTCCGACAGCCCGCTGTGGGATTGGGCCGCGGTGGCAAAGTGGCTGTTTCAGCACGACAAGCTCAGCCGCGACGAAGCGATCGCGGCAGCCGCCGTGCGGGCGGCCAACGAAGCGATCCGATCGCGCGCGACGCGACTGGAAGAGACCCTCAAGGGCAGCCTGACCGCCTACGAGAAAGAGCTCGACCGGGCGGCGTGAGGGAACGTCGCGAGCGACCCAATGGCCGCATGCGGCGCGGCATAATGCTTTGGCGCCGCGCCGATCGTCACGGCGCCGCCGTATCGCTGCCCGCGCAAGACGGACCGCACGCAGCCGCGGCAGATGCTGCCCTGCGCGTCCGGCGGCCGGCCGGCACGGCGACCCACCCGTAAACATCCCCCGCGCGCGTTAACCGTCCATTAACCAACGCACCCTAGCCTGCGGTAATCGTCCAGCCATCATTAGCTCGAAATGCCTTCCCGGTTCGCTCCAGGAGAAGCGCCGATGTGCGTTGAGTTGTTGACGTATGCCGATCTCGGTGCCCGCCTCGATGTCTCGCGCGAGGCTGCGCGGGCACTGGCGCGGCGTCGCCGGTTGCCGCGCTCGCGGTCGGCTGACGGCAAGGCGGTGGTGAGCGTCGATCTCGCCGAACTCCGCTACACGCCCCGCCCGCGACGAGCCCGCCGGGCAGATCCCATCGGGGCCTCCCTGGCCAGGATCGAGGCCGTCAAGACCGAAGTCTTCAAGGCGGAGATCGCGCGGCTCGAGGACGTCGCAGCCGCCTACAGGGCCGTGTTCGAGCGCGAGCGCGAGCGTGCCGATCGCCTCGCCGTCGAGCTGACGCAGGCGGCCGCCGAGACGACGGCCGCCAATGCGTGGGCGGCACGACTGGAAGACGAAGTGGCGGCGCTGCGGAGCGATCGCCGAGCTGGCGGCTCGATCGCGGGACACGCGGCGCGCCGGTTGGGCCATCTGGCCGCCTTCATCGTGCAAGCAGACCGGGCGGCCCGCAGGTAGCACTCAGAACTTTCTTTAATCCCCGGCTTGCCGGAGCAATCGCGAGGGAAGAATGACTGGCAACACCGATATCCATGAAATGAAGGCCCGCATCGTCGTGTTCGGCGTCGGCGGCGCCGGCGGCAATGCCGTCAACAACATGATCACGGCCGGGCTGCAAGGCGTCGAGTTCGTGGTCGCCAACACCGACGCGCAGGCGCTGGCGATGTCGAAGGCGAAGCGCCTCATCCAGCTCGGCACCCGCGTGACCGCAGGCCTCGGCGCCGGCTCGCAGCCGGAACTGGGACGCGCCGCAGCCGAAGAGGCTATCGACACGATCCGCGAGCAATTGACCGGCGCGCACATGGTGTTCGTGACGGCCGGCATGGGCGGCGGCACCGGCACCGGGGCTGCACCCATCGTCGCCAGAATCGCGCGCGAACTCGGCATTCTCACCATCGGCGTGGTCACCAAGCCGTTCTACTTCGAGGGCCAGCGCCGCATGCGCTTTGCCGAAGCCGGCATCGAGGAGCTGCTGAAGACGGTCGACACCCTCCTGATCATCCCGAACCAGAACCTGTTCCGGGTGGCCAGCGAGAAGACCACGTTCGCCGACGCCTTCGCCCTTGCCGACCAGGTGCTTTATTCGGGCGTGGCCTGCATCAGCGACCTCATCGTCAAGGAAGGCCTGATCAATCTCGATTTTGCCGACGTCCTCTCCGTCATGAAGGAGAAGGGCAAGGCCATGATGGGACGGGGCGAGGCTTCCGGCGAGAAGCGCGTGCTCGCCGCCGCCGTGGCCGCGATCTCCAATCCGCTGATCGAGAATCCCTCGATCAAGCGTGCCAGTGGCCTCATCATCTCCATCACCGGCGGCAAGGATCTGATGCTGTACGAGGTCGACGAAGCGGCGACCCGCATTCGCGACGAGGCCGACCCGGACGCCAACATCATCGTCGGCGCGTCGTTCGACGAAAGCCTCGAAGGCATCGTCCGCGTCTCGGTGGTGGCGACCGGTATAGATAATCTCGATCCGGCGCAGGCGCTACCGGTGGAAACCGCCCTCACCCAGCTCGCCGGCAGGCTGCGCAACGACGGCCGCCGCATCGCCGATCGCATCGAGCGCAGTGCCCCCCTGCCGCAAGCGGGAAGCCCGCCGCTCCGCCCGCAGCCGCACCACCCCGTGGGACCGCCGGCAAGGCCGGGCCTGGACTATGCGCGGCAGGCGGCCCTGCAGCCGCTCGATGCTTACGGCCGCGCGCCTGCGCGCAATGCGCCCGACGAGGCCGTTCTCGATATCCCGGCCTTCCTGCGCCGCGCGGCGAACTGAGCGGTGAAGGAGGTGCGCTCCCTCTCCCGCTTGCGGGAGGGGTATCGTATATGACTCGTGGAAGCAGCCTGCGCGCACGCCTCGTCCTTCGAGACGGCGCTTACGCGCCTCCTCAGGATGAGGCTAGTCGGCGTCAACGCCCGTTGAAACTGCTGCCGCGCATTCCGCCCTCATCCTGAGGAGCCCGCCTCAAGCGGACGTCTCGAAGGATGCGCCGCACCGAAGCCGGCCGCCGACGCTTCACGCCGCCGTGCTGCGCGGGCTCTCGGCGGTGTCCTTCCTGTCCGTCTCCTTGTCGCGGGACAGCCAGGCCGGAAAGCGAAGCAGGCGCTCGTTGGTGTCCTTTGGCAGCTCGATGGGCGGTGCTTCAATGGCCGAACTCGGCAGGTCCAGCGCTGCCTGTCCGGTTCGCACCGCA